>CAZSXX010000211.1:0-7989 GCA_964611245.1 uncultured Verrucomicrobiota bacterium
CGGGGAGCATCGTGCTGGTGATCGACGAGACGAAGGGTGGCGACGCGATTGTGGCGCCGCCGGGAGGGGTGACGAGCCTTGAGATGCTGAATGACCCCGGGGCGCAACTGGTGTTGACGCCGAATTCACCGAGCGAGTTCCTGGCCCGGGTGGTGATCGCGCATTTCAGCCTGCCGAACCTGCCGGCGAAATGGTGGAGCGAAGCCAATGGGGCGGCGGATGTCCACCGGCAATTCACGGCGGCGGCGCGCGGGGACAAACGGGGGTTCGTGATGTGGGAGCCCTATGTGTCGAAGGCGCTGGAGAAGCCGGGCGCGCAGGTCCTGTTGGACAGCTCGAAGCTCAAGGGATACATCGTCGATGTGTTGGTGGCGGAGCGGCAGTTCCTGCGGGACCATCCGGAGACGGTGCAGGCGGTGGTGGAGGCGCATTGCCGGGCGAATTACGAGTTGGCGAAAGCGGCGGATGGGCATGCGCGGCTGGTCCGGGAGGATGCGCGCGGGGGCGGCTCCGAGGTGTTGACGGAGGCGCAGGCGGCGAAAGTCGCGCAGGGGATCGAGTGGAAGAACACGCTGGAGAACTACGCGCATTTCGGGCTGCTGGACGCGGCGGCGCAGGCGGGGGCGCCACACTTGGAGGACATGATCGCGAACATCGTGGATGTGTTGGTGAAGACGAAAGGGCTGGCGAAGGATCCGCTGGCGGGAAAGCCAAGCACGCTGTTTTACAGCCAGACGCTGGCGGCGATGAAGGCGGCCAACTTCCATCCGGGAAGGAAGCTGAACATCCTGGCGGGGGAAACGGGGGGCGCGAGCGACGAGAAGGTGCGGGGCGAAAAGCAACTGGGGGCGCTGGGGGCGGAGCAGTGGACCACGCTGAGGCCGGTGGGGCAATTCCGGATCGAGCCGGTGATTTTCCGGCGGGGCTCCGCGAGTGTGAGCGATCAAAGCGACCGGGACTTGCAGGAGCTTGCGCGGCGGCTCCGGTCGTACCCGCAATTTTACCTTCGGGTCGTGGGGCAGACGCGGGCGGAGGGCGACCCGGAGGCGAACCGGCAACTGGCGCAGGCCCGGGCGGAGGCGGCCGCGCAGGTGTTGAAGTCGAATGGAGTGAGTCCGGAGCGGCTCCGGACCGAAGCGTCGCCCAGCGCGGGCGCGGCCGGGGAAGCGCAGGCGGTGTCGTTCGTGGTGGGGCAGCTTCCCTATTAATCAGCGATGCAACCCCCTTTAATGACTGTTCATTCCGCGGGATTTGGAGAAAATCCCGGGAGCAAGCGCCGCCACGAGCCATGCTGGACGAAAAAACATTGCGGAAAAAAGTGTTCCTCCGGTTGCTGGGGCATCCGCTCACCATCGCGCCTTTCATGATTGGAATGACGGCCATGACCGCAAGCTGGGCGATGAATTGGCAGCCGAGCGTGGGGCTGTTCCTCGGCCTGGCCGGGGCGTTGGGCTCGGTGGGCGCGTACTTTTCGCAGTTGATGCTGAAGGGGGAGAGCACGGCGCAGGCGGTGATCGAGGACGCCGCCACGGCCGGAGAGAAGTCGCGGCAGGAAGCGCTCGATGGTTTGGAGCGGCGGCTGGTGGAGGGGGATGACGATCCCCGGCCGGAAGTGGCGCTGCGGGAGCTGCGGGCGTTGATGAAGGAGTTTGAGGCGCCCGAAACGGAAGGCGGGCGGATGAACGCGGCGATGACCTTCGAAATCCGGGCGATGTCCGAGCAACTCTTCGACCGGTGCGTCGAGTCGCTGCGCCAGTCCGACCGGCTGTGGACGATGGCGGCGCGGCTCCAGACCGGGGCGGCCCGGGATCCGATCCTGCGGCAGAGGGAAAAAATCATCGCGGAGGTGGAGGACAGCATCCGGCACCTGAGCGGGACGCTGGTGACGCTGCAGGGGCTGGACGGCGGCGCGGCGGCGGACACGGAATTGCGGCGGCTGCGGGCCGAACTGGACCAAAGCCTTGCGATCGCAAAGACGGTGGAGGAGCGGGTGAACGCATTGGTGAACAACACGGCGCGCCCGGCGCTGGAGCCGGGGATGCGCCAGAATTCAACTCAATAAAAAGGAACATTATGTTTGGGGCCATTGGCAGATGGATCAAAGCGGTCGGATACTTGATGACAGGCCGGATCGATTCGGCGCGCAAGGTCCTGGACCAGAATCCGCATGTGGTGCGGGCGAAGTACGACACGATCGTGCGCGACAAGGTCGGGCAGATCCACATTTACAAACAGGCGGTGGCGGGCCTGATCGCGCAGCAGGAGGCCAAGATCGCCAAGGTGAAGCACCTTTCCGAAGAGACGGCGAACCTGGAGCGGCTGAAGGCGGGGGCGTTGGCCAAGGCCAAGCAGACGGTGGACCAGTTGACCAAGGCGGGCAAGACCAAGGAGGAGATCCACGCCAACGAGGACTACATGAAGTGCCTCGCGGCGTACAACGATTTCTCCTCCACGCTGAAGGAAAAACAGGAGCACATCGCGGACTTGGAGAAGGACATCGCGGGCTACAACAAATCGATCGGCGAGCACAAGGTGCAATTGCAGCAGTTGCTGCGGGACGTGGAGAAGATCAAGGCGGAGTCGGCGGACGCGGTCGCGGATGTGATCACGGCCAAGCAGGAGCGGGACCTGGCGGACATGCTGTCGGGAATATCGCAGGATGGGTCGGCGGAGGAGTTGCAGCGGCTGCGGACGATGCGGCAGGAGCTGAAAGCGGAGGCGCGGATTTCGAAAGAGATGGCGGGGACGGACACGAAGGCGCAGGAGGCGGAGTTCCTGGATTATGCGAGGAGGACCGCCGCCAGCTCGGAGTTCGATTCGCTGGTTGGGCTCTCGGCGGCGCCTGAGAGCAAGGCGTCCGCACCGAAGGCGCAGGAAAAATCGTCGACCCTGCCGGAGTGACTTTGCCGGAGGAAACAAACAAAGGAGAAAGCAGATGAAAATCTTTGGAAAAATGAAAATGCTGGCGGCCGGATTGGCCTTGGCCGGCGTTGGCAGCGCCCTGGGCGCCGCGCCGTCGTTCTCGCTGGCTTGGAGCGAATATCCCTCCTGGAGCGTGTTCGGTGTGGCCCACCTGCAGAAACTGATCGATGGCCGGGCGGGCGCGCAGGGGCCAATCGAAAAGAAATGGAACGTGGACATCGTCCTGAAGGAGGCGGAGTACGACCCGTGCCTGGCGATGTATGGGGCGGGTCAAGCGGACGCGGTCTGCATCACGGACATGGATGTGCTAAACCCGGCCACGAGCCGGGCGTCGGTGATCATCCTGCCGACTTCGACCAGCGCCGGGGCGGACGCGCTGATTGTGTCCAAGAACATCACGGACGTGAAGGCCCTGCGGGGCAAGAAGGTGTTGGGGCTGGCCAAGAGCGTGTCGGAGTATTGTTTCGTGCGGAACCTGGAACTGCTGGGGGAGAAGGAATCGGACCACCGGTTCAGCAACATGGACCCCGGGGCGGCCGCCGTCGCGATGCAGCAAAAGCAAGCCGGGGTTGACGCGATCCTGGTCTGGAATCCGTTTGTGCTCGAGACATTGAACAAGCGGAGCGACGTCCGGGTGCTGTTCGATTCGACGTCGATCCCGGGGGAGATCATCGACTGCGTGGCGGTGGCGCAATCGTCGCTCGACAAGCCGGGAGGAAAGGACTTCGCGTGCGCGGTGATCGAGGCGTTTTACGCGGTCAACAAGCGGATGGCCGACCCGAAAACGAGCGACGACACCTTGATCGCGATTGGGGAAAAGTTTTCGCACCTGGACCTGAACTCGATGAAGAAGGTCGTCCAGCAGACGAAGTTTTATGGGACGCCCGAGGAAGGGATCGCGGTGTTGACCGGGTCGGACCTCCCGAAAGTGATGAAGCGGGTGTCGGAATTCTGCGTGGCCCACGAGATCACCGCCAAGGCGCCGGCGATTGGGTATGGGACGAAGCAGCAGGCGCCCGGCGCGGCGCTGCGGTTTGACCCGTCGTACATCAAGGCTTCGCAGGAGAAGAAGTGACATGATCCGCCGGCCAATTCAGCGAAGGACCGGGCTGCTGTTGGGGTTGGCTTCGCTGGCGCTTTGCCTGGCGGCCTACACGTGGCTGTCGCATCGGCAGCACGTGATCAACCCAAACGACACGACCATCCCGACGTGGAGCCAATTGGGGCGCGGGGTGGCCAGCGCGGTGGAGGTGAACCCGCGCTCGCAGGACCGCTGGGCGGTGGCGGACGCGAAGGCGAGCGGGTTCCGGCTGTTCGCGGGGCTGGGGGTGGGAATCTTGGGGGCGCTGGCGCTGGGCATGGCGATGGGATGCAACGCGGCGGCGGAGGCGTTTTTCCATCCGCCTCTGGCGCTTCTGGCGAAGGTGCCGCCGACGGCGGCGATGGCGGTGTTCTTCGTTTTGGTGGGAACGGACACCTCGATGTACATCGCGATGATCGCGTTCGGGATATTGCCGACGCTCGCGATCACGATTTTTTTGGCGGTCAAAGATTTTCCGGAGGAGCTGCAATACAAGGCCTACACGCTGGGGGCCTCGCATTTCGAGGTGATCTGGGCGGTCATTTTTCGGCATGTCCTGCCGAAGCTGATCGACGCCGTGCGGCTGGTGATCGGGCCGGCGATGGTGTTCCTGATCGCGGCGGAGATGCTGGTGGGCGACGTTGGGCTGGGCTATCGGATTCGGCTGCAATCCAAGCTGCTGAACATGAACGTGGTTTATCCGTACCTGGCGGCGCTGGCCGCTTTTGGATTTGCGATGGACCATGGGCTGAAACTTCTCCAACGGAAACTATGCCCGTGGCATGAAGGAAACCGTGTCTGACGCAAAAATGGCGGCACCCGCGCGCGCGGCGCTGGCGGTGGAGTCACGGGAGGTGAGCCACTGGTTTGGCGCCAAGCGGGTGTTGAACCAGGTGAACCTCAAGATTCTGCGCGGCCAGTTTTTGTCGGTGGTGGGCCCGAGCGGATGCGGGAAATCGACGCTCCTGCGGGCGATTGTGGGGACACACCTGCCGTGCGAAGGGGAGATTCTGCTTTACCCCAGTGGCCAGGCCGAAGGGAAGCCGGTGCGGGGGCCGGGCCGGGACCGGGGGATTGTGTACCAGCGTTATTCGCTCTTTCCGTTCCTGACGGCGCTGGAAAATGTGGCGATTGGCCCCAGCTTGGACGAGACGCAGTTCCTGTTCCGGCTGCTGCGGTACCCGCAGTGGAGAAAGATCCGCAAGCGGCATGAAGCGGAGGCGGCGGCGTTCCTGGAAAAGGTGAAGCTGGGGGACGCGATGCACCTTTATCCGCACGAAATGTCGGGGGGTATGTGCCAGCGGGTTGCCATCGCTCAGGCGATGATCATGAAGCCGGAGATCATTTTGCTGGATGAGCCGTTCGGCGCTCTGGATGAATCGACCCGGGAGGAGTTGCAGGGAATGCTGCTGGACCTTTACGCGGAGAACCAGTCCGCGAGGGCGCGGGGCGAGGCGCCGCCCCACACCTTGATGATTGTCACGCATGAGTTGAACGAGGCGATTTATGTGGGGGACCGCGTGGTGGGGCTCTCGCAGTATTGGGACTGGCGGAGCGAAGGGCACGAGCGGTGTCCGGGCGCGACGGTGGTGTACGACAAACCTGCGCCGGTGTTCAGCGTCAAGAGCGGGCGGGACTTTGAGCGGTTCACCGACCAGCGCGAGGAAATCCGGCGGATTGTGTTCGAGCCGGAGCCGCCGTCGGACCGGCATCAGCACGTGGTTTATTGGAAACAGGCGGCGGATGGGCTGTTGCCGGGGGTCCAACTGTGAGGCCGCCGACCTACCAATTTGTCAAGCAAGCCGGACGCATCCTAAATTCGGGACAGGCGCGAACGGTGGTGTTGACTGGGAATATTTACGACCTGCTGTGCCTGCCGGACGAGAGGGAGCCAGCCTACGCGCCGCTGATCGACTTTCTGTGCGCGACGTGGAATTTGCCGAGCCTGATCCTGGTGGTTTACGAATTGAACGGGCCGATCCGGTTTGTGAACGAGGCGGACAGCCAGAAGCTTCGGGACGCCTGGCTGCAATGGCGGGTTGGTTACGATTCGAACGAGTTGGACGTGCAGCGGATGCTCGCGAAGGGCCAGCGGCTGGCGGACCTCGACAACGCGGCCAAGGTTTTCGACGAAAGCCTGCGCGGGGCGCTCAACAACCCGACGCTCGCGCTCGAACTGCTGCGGCAGATGTGCCTTTGCTCGCGGACGGAATTGAACGGGGAGCGGATTTTGTTGGAGCGGCTCCTGATTGTGATTGAGGGGGCGGACATGCTCATTCCGGAGGCGCCGGTGCATGGACTGTCGGACACGGACCGGCACCGCGTGGCCATCCTGCATGACTGGTTCAGCGATCCGGGGTTCCTGAGCGGGGGGGATTCGGTGGCGCTGCTGGCGGAATCGCGGAGCTTGGTGCACCACCGGATCGCGCGCCTGCCGCAGTTGCTGGAGGTCGAAATTCCCGCGCCGGACCAAGCGGCGCGGGCCCACTTTATCGAGTGGTTTGGAAAGGACACCGGCGGCTCGAAACCGGTCCTGTCCGGGAGCGTGGAGGATTTGGCGCGGTTCACCGCCGGCCTGAGCATCCACGCGCTGATGCAACTGCTGAAGGGCGCGCGGCACGACGGGCGCCCGCTGGAACAGGCGGAGGTGATCGCGAAGGTGGAGTCGTTCATCCAGAGCCAGCTTGGGGAGGACATTGTTGAGTTCAAGAAACCGACGCACACCTTTGAGGACATTGTGGGGTTCCGGCGGCTGAAGGAGTTTCTGCGGACAGAGCTGGCGCCGCGCTTCAACGCCTCGGGCGGGGACGCGATCACGGGGGCGGCGGTGTGCGGGCCGATCGGGGGGGGGAAGACTTACATTTTTGAGGCGCTGGCGACGGAGCTGGACATGGTGGTGCTCGTGCTGAAGAACATCCGCAGCCAGTGGTTCGGCCAGACGGACGTGATTTTTGAGCGGCTGCGGCGGGTGCTGAACGCGCTTTCGAAGGTCTTGATTTTCATTGATGAGGCGGACACGCAGTTTGGCGGGGTGGGTGCGGACACGCATGAAACGGAGCGGCGGCTGACGGGGAAATTGCAGGCGATGATGTCGGATCCCACGATGCGGGGGCGGGTGGTGTGGCTGTTGGTGACGGCGCGCATCCACCAACTGTCGCCGGACCTCCGCCGGCCGGGGCGGGTGGGCGATTTGATCATTCCCACGCTGGATCCGGAGGGGGACGACCGGAAGGAATTCCTGCAGTGGGCGGTGAAGCCGGTGATGCCGGGGGGGCTGGAGGCGGAGCAGCTTGCGCGGCTCGATGGGGTGACGCGGGGGTACTCGGCGGCGAGCTTCGCCGCGCTGCGATCGGAGCTGAAAGCCAAGGCCAAGCGGGCCAAAACGGGGTTTGATTTTGAGGCGATCCTGGCGGTGGTGGCGGACCAGCTTCCGCCCGCGATCGAGGAGACGCGGCGTTACCAAACGTTGCAGGCGCTGGTGAATTGCACGCGGCGAAGCTTGTTGCCCGATCCGAACGTGACGGATGCGCAGCGGCAAGGGTGGGCGGCGGAATTGCGCGCGTTGGAGGCGCGGGGAATCCGGTAGGCTCCAGGGATTCGGGGGCCGAGGATCAGGCGAGGGCTTTTTTGACGACTTCGCCGGCGACGTCGGTGAGGCGCTCATTGCGGCCGTTGTTGCGGTAGGTCAGGCGGGTATGGTCCATGCCGAGGAGGTGGAGGATGGTGGCGTGGAGGTCGTGGACGTGGGTTTTTTCCTCTGTGGCGCGGAGGCCGACGGCGTCGGTGGCGCCGATGACTTGGCCGCCTTTGACGCCGCCGCCGGCCATCCACATGGAAAAGCCGTGCGGATTGTGGTCGCGGCCGTTTGAGCCCTCGCTCATTGGCATGCGCCCGAACTCGCCGCCCCAGATGACGAGCGTGGAATCGAGCAGGCCGCGCTGTTTGAGGTCGGAGAGCAATCCGTGGATCGGTTGATCCGTGGAAGC
>CAZSXX010000212.1:0-7937 GCA_964611245.1 uncultured Verrucomicrobiota bacterium
ATGACCCGCCTCTCCATCGGCTACATGGACCGCGCGGCGGAAATGCAAATGCTCCGCCAGCAACAATCGGCGGATCCATTGGCCAACGTCGCCAAGGTCATGGACCTCGCGTCGCTCTTCTCCCTCCAATGCGCCGTCCGCCTCGTCGCCATCGAGCAATCCCTCGTCGGCTACATCGTCGACCTCATCCACGCCACCCGCAACGCCCCCGGCGTCGAATTCGGCGCCAGCCCCCGCGGCTGCCTCGATTTGCAGGCTTTCAGCCAGGCCCTCGCACTCTCCCAAGGCCGTGAATATGTCCTCCCCGACGACATCAAAACCGGCGCCCGCCATATCCTTCCCCACCGCCTCATCATCCGCCGCGGCAGCCACAACTCCGCCCCGGAATCCCAAGCCATCCTCGACTCCATCCTCGCCTCCGTTCCCGTCCCCGCCATCTGACCCTCTCCCTCCCGCCACAAAAAACCCGTCCGCCATTGACAGAAGTCCCGCGCCCGGTTCAATGGCCCCATGAACTGGGAGGAGATGTACCGCAAAGGCGAGACATTCTGGGACAAAGGAGCCCCCTCGCCCCCGCTGAAACAATACCTCGAACGCTTTCCCTTGCGCGGACGCGCCCTCGTCCCCGGCTGCGGACGCGGCCACGAAGTCGCCCTCGCCATCCAGCACGGCCTTGACGCCACCGGCCTTGACGTCGCCCCCACCGCCATCGCCGAAGCCCGCGCCGCCTATCCCGACCTCGCCGACCGCTTCATTGCCGGCAGCCTTTTCGATCCCCCCGAAGAAATGCGGGCCGCCTTCGACCTCGTCCTCGAACACACCTGCCTCAGCGGCCTCTCCCCCGCTCTCCGCGCCGAATATCGCCGGGGCATCGACCTCGTCCTCCGCCCCGGCGGCCTCCTCATCGGCGTCTGGTACATGAACCCCGACCTCGACCCCGGCGAAACCGGCCCTCCCTTCCCCCTCAGCGAACCCGACCTCACCGCCCTCTTCGCCGACGGCTACCAAATCATCGACGACTACATTCCCGACACCGCCTTCCCCGGCCGCGAATCCCGCGAACGCCTCCGCTCCCTCCGCCGCGCCCCGTGATCCCGCGCCCACCCCAGCTCCCCACTTGCTCCCACCGCTTCGGCATGCAACGCACACGGCCTCTGCGATCAGCCATGGAGAGTTTTTGCCGAAGTTGCTGATCCAGTCACGGCGCCTTTGCAACGACCGCCAACGAAATCTACGATAGGCGCCCGCCATGACGCTGACGATCGATCGCTGCCGCCCAGCTCTGTAAATTTCTCCCCGGCGGACTGCCAACCGTTATGGCAACGCGATGGTTGCTGTCTTGGATTTGCCGCAGATTGTGCTCGTGACGGTCCACGTCCCACTCGCGGCGGGTTCAAAGGTGCGCCGCTTTTCCTTGGGGCCGAGAGTCACACTGATTCCACCCGGGCCAGTGATTTGAACAACGGCCCCTTCTTCGCATTTGCCGATGGACCCGCCTCCGATGCTGACTTTTTGCGCGCCGCCAACGGTGCCGCCCAAAACGCCGGCCCATGGGTTGCAACGGCATTCGGGTGTGAGCGGAACGACTTCAACCTGGACGTCGGATTTCAGGTTCGCATCGGTGGTCAGCGCGTTGGCAACATCCATCACCAAGTCCAAAAGTGTGATGTAGCTTTCCGACTGGCCAGTCATCGTGTCGGTGACTTGGACGGTTTTGGTGGCGACAAGGGCCACCAGTCCGGGCGGAATGCCGTGCACGGTTCCATCCGGAGGAAGTTCCGGGCCGTGGCGTCCGATTTGCACTTTGACGTTTTGCGCCGCCGCTCCGGAAACTTGGGCATGGACACTGCCGATGCCGCCGCCAAGCACGGCCCGAAAGATTTCAACCGCTTTGTCAGGGGCCGCGGCGACGGGCAACATTGACTCGCCACCTTTAATCGCGCCCACCGTCTCCCAACGGGGATTGGCCACCACTTCGGCGGCGGCCTGAATGGCGGCGGCGGCGCCGGCCGGTTTGCCGACGGCAATGTTGACCTTTCCGCCCGATGGAGTCGCGGAAGCGCCCATGACGGCGGGTTGGTCATTGTCGAGAATATCGCCGTAAGCAGTCCGGTCGCCGAGCGTCGCGTTGACCGGGTCACTGAGTTGAATTCGGAATACGCGCGTGCCCAGGAAATCCGAATCGTCGTTCAACGGAATGAGGACTGTTTTGGAAGACTCGCCGGGCCCAAAAGTGATGACCTGATCAATTGGCGAAAAATCACGCCCCCCCAACGCAGCTTCGGCGAACATGATGATGGCGTCGCCGGAAGTCTTGATGGTGACGCTCGACGAGGCGCTCAAGTCTCCCGTTCGTGCGAGTTCGACGGCCAGAGACCCGGCATTTTCCAAGGCTTGAGTGTGAGTGTTTCGGAATGCGATGGCCGGCATGGCCGCCGATTGAATTTTGACTTTTGCGCTGGCCTCGCTGGTTTCCTGGCCGCACTCGGAGAAGGAGGTCGCATAAACATCATCGCCCAATTCGCCGGGAAAGTTCAGGGCAACATTCTCAAAGGAGGCGATTCCAGCGCCGTCGGTGACGACACTGATGCTGCTGATGAAATTCACGTACTCAACGAGGCCGGGCAAAACCGGCGGGACAGGCCGATTAACAAAGAATTCGATGGTGTATCTGCAATTGGGGGCGCCGTTCATTTTCCCGCTGACAATGACGCTGCCCTTCCTGGCGCTCGTGATCTCAGGAGCGTTGCTGGCGCCTCCCGCGACATTCGCGGTGGGACCGTCCCCGCCGCGGTCGATCTCGATGCCGTCATTGCTGAAGATGGAATTCTCAGAGACGCGATTGGCGCCGAGCAACGTGACTCCTGGCCCCCCATTGGTTGCGATGATGTTTCGGAGGACGAAGTTGTTCGTGCCGACGACACCGATGGAACCGAAAGTGGCCCCGAGGAAAACGCCGGCCAACCCACGCCCTCTGGCGTTGGCCACAACGTAGTTCGCGGCCTCAGCAGCCTCCCCGCCGATCCAATTCTCGTTTGCGCCCAAGATCGAAACCCCGTAACGAACGTTGCCCAACTGCGCGCTTTTGCCGGCGGTGAGGCCGATCAAATTTCCTTCAATTCTATTTTTGCGCGCATCGATTCCAACGATCACAAGTCCCGAGTCATTGTTGCCGGAGATCACGTTGTCGCGGACAAGATTGTTGGTGGCCACCCCGCTGGTGGCGGCGATGCTGACGCCAGCGCCGGAGGTGTTCGGCGTGGTGTTGCCGACGGCCCCCAGCCCTGTCGCGTCCGTGCCAATGTAATTTCCAATGACCTGATTTCCGTTTGCCTGCGAGATCGAAACGCCAATGGCGCGATTGCCAGAAATGACATTTCGATCCCCTTCGGCCGCGCCACCCACAATGTTGTTGTCTGAAAAAATTGAGATTCCATTTTGGTTGGGAATCGCGGTCGCGCCATCAAGGCTGGTGCCGATGAAATTCCCGGTCACGACGTTTTGCGTGGCGGTTGAACCGACGATCTGGACGCCGCTTTGATTGCCACTGATCACGTTTCGAGCCGCCACACTTCGCCCGCCAACGACGTTGCCGGGAGATTCAATGCGGAGCCCGTGCGCGTTGGCCGGAGGGAGGATGGGCCCGGCGGGAAAAAATCCGATGCGGTTGCCCATGACTCGGTTCGCGGTGGCGCCCGCCCCGGTGATGAGGATCTGGTTGAGGGAATTGCCGCTGATCACGTTGTTCGGTCCGATCACTGTGTTCACCGCGCCATTGATTTCGATTCCGCTGCTTCCATTTCCGAGAGCCGCCGCCGCGTTCGCGTTCAAGCCGATCAGGTTACCAACAATCTCATTCCCGCTGGAGGAACTGCCCGAGACGCGGATGCCATTCTGCAAATTGCCTGCAATCAGGTTGGGGGCGGATTCCGAACCGATCACATTGTTGGGGGAGTTGTCGATAAAGATGCCGTCGCCGCGATTCCGGCTGGACGCCATTCCCGACGGGTTCGTTCCGAGATAGCAAGCGGTGACCGTATTGCCGCCCGGGCCGGTGATCCAAATGGCGGTCGAGGGAGCGCTTCGGCCAAAGCCGCGCAAAACCAGTCCACGGACCACACAGTTGGCGGCGGCGATTTTGAGCCCCTGCGTGTGGGCTTGGATGTTGCCATTGATGTCCACTTTGGGGTGGCTGGCCGGAATTTCCGAGGGGGCCGGCTGGCTTAATCCGTCGATCGTTAGCGTCTCCGTGATGGCCGGGAGCGTCGTGTCCACTGTGATCGTCGGCACCGCATAGGGAACGCTCACGGGCAGATCAAAAACGATCACATCAGGCCCGGCCGCGGCATTGGCGTCCAAAATCGCCTGGCGCAACGATCCCGCGCCGGAGTCATTTCCATTTGAAACGGTGAAACTCGCGGCGAAGCCGGAGACTGCCGATGTCAAACCCAATGCCGCCCAGAAGCCGAGCATCGTTCTCTTCATAGGAATTGATGTGGGGCATTGGATAGCAAAATGCCCCCTACTTCTCAAGATCAAATTCAGAAATTGGTCGGCCCGTGGCTTCAATCTTTTTCCAGGGAACCCCGTGCCGCCAGCTTGGAAAGTGGCTGCCCGCCATGGCCCGGGCGGACAATTCCCAAATCTCACCATGCGCAATTCAGCCGGAATCGGGTTGACTCCCCCACCCCGCTCCCGCTTGATTTCGCCAAGAGCCAATTATGGAAAAAGTCCTCGCCTACCTGAAAGACAACCAGCCCCGGTTCATCCAGGAGCTTTGTGATTACGTCCGCTTTCCCAGCGTCTCCGCCCAGCCCGCCCACCGCGCCGACATGCTCGCCGCCGCCGAATGGCTGGCCGCCCGCGCCCGCGCCGCCGGCCTCGAATCCCGCCTGGAGCCCACCCCCGGCAACCCAGTCGTCATGGCCACCACCGGCCGCCGCAAAGGCCGCCCCCACTACGTCGTTTACGGCCACTACGACGTCCAGCCGCCCGAACCCTTCGACCTCTGGAAAACTCCGCCCTTCGAGCCCACCATCCGTTCCGGCCGCATCTTCGCCCGTGGCGTCAGCGACAACAAGGGCCAGCACCTGGCCCATCTCTGCGCCGTCGAAGCCTACCTCAAGACCGGCGTGGAACTCCCCGTGGACCTCACCTTCATGGTCGAGGGCGAGGAGGAGGTCGGCAGCAGCCACCTCGCCGCCTTCCTCAAGCAACACCGCGCCGAGCTGGATTGCGAAGCCTTCGTCATCTCCGACACCGGCATGCCCAGCCTCCGCCAGCCCGCCCTCACCTATGCCCTCCGCGGCCTGACCGCTTTTGAGATCACCGTCACCGGCCCCAACCGCGACCTCCACTCCGGCATTTTCGGAGGCACCCTCGAGAACCCCGCCATGGCGCTCGCCCAAATCCTCGCCCAGCTCCGCGACAAAAAAGGCCGCGTCGCCATCCCCGGCTTTTACGACGACGCCAAGCCCCTCACCAAACTCGAGCGGGCCGAGATGGCCCGGCTTCCCTTCAAGGAAAGCGAGTTCAAAAAATTCCTCGGCGTCAAGGAGCTCTTCGGGGAGGTCGGTTACACGCCCGACGAACGCCGTTCCGCGCGCCCGACCCTCGAAATCAACGGCCTGACCAGCGGCTACCAGGGCGAAGGCAGCAAAACCATCGTCCCCTCCTGGGCCCGCGCCAAAATCACCTGCCGCCTGGTCCCCGGCCAAAAGCCCAACAAAATCTTCAAACTCGCCGCCGCCCACCTCAAGAAAATCTGCCCCCCCACCGTCAAAATCGAAGTGACCCAGGGCCACGGCGGCGACCCCTACATCGTCGATCCCACCAGCCCCATCGCCCAGGCCGGCCTCCGCGCCCTCGAGAAAGCCTTCCGCGCCAAACCAATCCTCCTGCGCGAAGGCGGCTCCATCCCCATCCTGAACGACATCAAGCGAATCGTCGGCGTGGACACCCTCCTGCTCGGCCTTGCCCTTCCGGAGGACAACGCCCATTCCCCCAACGAAAAATTCGACCTCGCGAGCTTTTCCGGCGGCATGGACATGGCCGCGTATCTCTGGCAGGAGCTCGCGCCCACCGCCTGACCCGCTCTAAATCTGGAAGTCGGAGTTGGGCCGGTTCTTCTCCTTCTTCGGCGAAATCTTCACGTTCACCTCCTCGTAAATCACGAGCGAGTTGGGCGGCACGCTTTGCAGCAAAAACACGTTCGCCCCAATGGTGCTCCCCGCCCCAATCACCGTTTCCCCGCCAATGATCGTGGCCCCGGCGTAAATCGTCACATTGTCCTCCACCGTCGGGTGCCGCTTCACCCCGCGCAACTGTTGCCCGGCCGCCAGCGACCGCGCCACCAGCGACACCCCCTGGTACATCTTCACGTGGTTCCCGATCTCGCACGTCTCGCCGATCACGCACCCCGTCCCATGGTCGATGAAAAAATGCGACCCGATCCGCGCCCCCGGATGGATGTCGATCCCCGTCCGCGAATGCGCCCACTCCGTCATGATGCGCGGGATCAGCGCGATCTTCTGGTTGTACAACTCGTGCGCCAATCGCTGCACGGCGATGGCCTCCATGAACGGATAGGCCACGATCACCTCGTCCTTGCTCAGCGCCGCCGGGTCGCCCAGATACGCGGCCTCCGCGTCGGTCTGGAGCATCTCTCGGATCGCCGGGAGCTTGCCCAAAAAATCGCAGGCGTGCCCGTGCGCCACCGCGCGGAGGTTCGGCGCGTCCACCCGCGAATACTCCAAAGCCTTGTAAATCTCGTCCTCCATCCGGCCAAAAACCTGGTCCATCAAATCCGTCGTCTCCGACCGGATTTCATAGGAATGAATCGGCTTGTCGTCAAAAAAACCCGGGAAGAGAAGCTGCAGGAGCAGGCCGGAGATTTCAGCGATCGCGCACTTCGAAGGCAGGTTCACGGCGTCCAGCCGGTTGATGCCCCCCACCCTGGCGTAGGAGGCGATCAACTGGTCCGTGAGCTGGGTCAGCGTTTTCACGGCGCGGGATTCTTGATCGCGGGCTTCTCGGGCGACTCGCCCTTCGCGGGCTCCTCCTTCGCCGTGGGCGCGCCCGCCAGCGCCTTGATCTCCGGCGGCAGCGCGAACGTGGACTCCGGCACGGTGTCGAACTCCACGCTCTCCACGATCATCGTCTGCGAGAGCCCCACCATCTTCTGCGTCACCCTCGACGGCAGCGTCAAATCCCCAAATTGCTTGTGCTCATGGTTGACGCTCGTCGCCGTGATCGGCCCAAACGAGCTTTCCTGCGTCCCCGTGAAACCCGATTGCAGCCCGGTCTTCACGCTGTAAAACTCCGTCACCTCCGACCCATCCGTGTGAACCAACTTGAGCTTGTGGCATTCCTCACCCTCGAAATCCACCTTGCCCAGGTTCTCCATTGATTTGAAATTCTTGGCCTCGTGCAGGATCGCGAAAAAGTCCGCCTGCCGCGCCATGTCCGAAAGCTCCTTCCCCTCCATGATCGACGGCCCGGTCAACGGATTCACCTGCCACCCGACCGTCCCATCAAATCCGCTCCGGATGGGAATCCCCGCGAGGTCGATGGACAGGAACAGTTTGTTCGGCCGCGCCGTGGCCAGCGTCATCGCCCCCCCCAACTCCTTCCCCGCCACCTCCGTTTTCCCCTTGAGCAGGACCGAGTTCTTTTTGAGGAACGCCTCCCGGCCCCCAATCGCCTCAACGTACCGGTCGATCACCGCGCGCGCGGAGGGAAGCTCCTTCGCCGCCTCCACCGGAGCCGCGGGCTGGGCGGGCGGCGCCGCTGGTTTCTCCTGGGCCCTCGCCGATCCCACCCAACCAACCAGGACAATCGCCAGCCATGTCTTCATCGCGTCATTTTACTCCACCCGCCCCCGGTTGGGGAGCGGAATCAATCCACCGCAGCGCGGCCTCCAATGGCTCGTCCCGCCC
>CAZSXX010000213.1:0-7920 GCA_964611245.1 uncultured Verrucomicrobiota bacterium
TCGACGACATCGCCGTCACCATGGCCGGCCGCATCGCCGAGGAGTTTGTCTCCGGCGACATCTCGACTGGCGCCAGCGGCGACATTCAACAGGCCACCAACATGGCCAAGGCCATGGTTTGCCACTGGGGCATGAGCGACAAGCTCGGCATGGTCCAATACGGCGAAAACAACGAATACGTCTTCCTCGGCCGCGAAATGATGCGCAGCAAGGATTACAGCGAACGCATCGCCCAGGAAATCGACGGCGAGGTCAAGCGCATCATCGACGAGGCCTTCGCCCGCGCCAAAAACAACATCGACACCCACCGCGACAAGCTCGAAATCATCGCCCAAAAACTCCTCGAGTATGAAACGCTCGACGGCGCCCAGGTGTTGGAGATCGCGACCACCGGCAATTTCACCCCCAACGCGCCCCTGCCTCCCACCGAACCGCCCGCCGGCGCGCAGGCCGTCACCCCATTGCCCGAAGTCATCAAGCCCACCCCGCCCCACCTTCCGGGCCTCGGCAACCCAGCCCCCGCCCCGGTCTGATCGTATTATGACGCGCGAACACGTCATCACGGCGGTGCAGGAGGGCATTCCTTTCCAAATCAACATGGCGGATGGTCGCTCCTACGTCGTCGCGGATCGTTTTCGGGTTTCCGTCGGGAAAACGACCGTCATCGTGATGGACGACAAGGATTGCCCCCACGTCCTCCCTCTCCTGACAGTCACCGGCCTGAGCTATCTCAGCAACGCCGGCGCGTGACGTGATCAAACGAATCCACCGGGTCGGGGTCGCCCGATTCGGCTCTTTTCACGCAACTCCCGCGTTTGCTAATCCAATTAAATAAATGTCGTCCATCCTCGCCGCCAACGGCATCACCGTCCGCTACAACGACCGCGTCGTCCTTGATGGCCTCACCATGTCCATCGCCGAGAACGACCGCATCGGCATGGTCGGCCGCAACGGCTCCGGCAAATCCACCTTCCTCCGCATCCTCGCCGGCCTGCAAAGCGCGGACGCCGGCGAAATCGTCCGCCGCCGCGACCTCATGGTCGGTTACCTCCCCCAGGAATTCTCCCTCGATCCCAAGCTCAATGTTGAAGAGAACGTCCGCTCCGGCGCCCAGCATATCCTCGACCTGATCCACCTCTTCGAAACGCTCCCCCCCGAATCGAGCCGCCTCCACGACATCGAGCACCAAATCCAGGCCCATGACGGCTGGCAGCTCGACACCCGCATCGCCATCGCCATGGAGAAGCTCAACTGCCCCGCCCGCGACCGCTCCATCACCCAGCTTTCCGGCGGCGAACAGCGCCGCGTCGCCCTCTGCCGCGCCATCATCTCCCAGCCCGACCTCCTCATCCTCGACGAGCCCACCAACCACCTCGACACCGAATCCATCGAATGGCTCGGCGATTTCCTCGATGGCTATCCCGGCGCCTTTCTCCTCGTCACCCACGACCGCTATTTCCTCGACCGCATCACCAGCAGCATCGCCGAGCTGGCCAACGGCACGGTCTACACCTACACCGGCAATTACACCGATTATCTCCTCGCCAAGGCCGAGCGCGAAGCCGGAGCCGAGGTCTCCGAGCACAAGCGCCAAATGTTCCTGCGCCGCGAGCTCGAATGGGTCCGCCGCGGCCCCAAGGCCCAAACCACCAAGTCCAAGGCCCGTTGGGACCGCTATTTTGACGTCGCCAACCAAAAGGCCGTCGAGATCGACAAGGACGTCGACCTCGTCATCCCCCCGCCCCCGCCCCTCGCCAACCGCGTCGTCGAACTGACCAACGTCGGCGCCGTCATGGGCGGCAAGCGCCTCTTCTCCAGCCTCTCCCTCAACTTCGCCGCCGGACAGCGCATCGGCATTTTCGGCCGCAACGGCCTCGGCAAAACCACCCTCCTCAAAATGGTCCAGGGCGAAATCGAGCCCACCGAGGGCACCGTCAAAATCGGCATGCTCACCAAGTTCAACTACGTCGACCAAGGCCGCCTCCAGCTCAACGAGGACCGCACCGTCCTCGACGAAGTCAGCTCCGGCAGCGAGTTCGTCATTTTCGGCGACGAACGCATCTCCCTTCGCGCCTACCTCAAGCGTTTCCTCTTCACCGACGACCGCATCACCACCCTCGTCAAGCATCTCAGCGGCGGCGAACGCAGCCGCCTCCTTCTCGCCCGCATCCTCAAGAACGGCGGCAATTTCCTCATCCTCGACGAGCCCACCAACGACCTCGACCTCGCCACCCTCCGCGTCCTCGAGGAGGCCCTCATCACCTTCCCCGGCGTCATCATCGTCGTCAGCCACGACCGCTATTTCCTCAACCGCGTCTGCACCGCCATCCTCGCCTTCGAGGGCGATGGCCAGGTCTCCTACAGCGAGGGCGGCTACGACTACTACCTCGAAAAGCGCGCCCGCGCCCAGGCCCCGGTCGCCAAGGTCGAACGCCTCTTCGAGAAAACCAAAGCCTCCGCCCCCCCTCCCCCCAAGCCCAAGCCCAAGGCCCGCAAGCTGACCTTCAAGGAATCCCGGGAGCTCGAGGGCATGGAAGCCGCCATCCACGAAGGTGAAGCCAGGGTCGCCGAACTTGAAGCCCTTTTCCTCGACCCCGATTTCCATCGCAAGCACGGCCACCGCGCCGGTGAGATCCAGGCCGAGCTCGCCGCCGCGAAAAAATACTCCGCGGATCTCTACGCCCGCTGGGAGGAGCTGGAGGCCATCCGCAACGCCGCCTCCTGAGCCCCCTCACTTCCCGTCCGCGCCCGTGATTTCCGCGCACAGCTTCAGGAACCCGCGCTTCCGCTCCGAACTGGTTTTCCAGTTCACCGGCACGGATTGATACCCCTCGTCGAACCCCTCCCCCTTCATCCGGTAATCAAAATATCCCCACGACGCCCGCTCTCCCACCGCGGCGATGAAATTGTTCATCGGCTTCTCAAAATCGAAATGGTCGTCCTCGTTGAATAAAACCGGCATCGTCCGATACCCCGGCAACGCCCGCGTCTGCCTCACCATCTCGCCGATCCGCGCCGGATTCTTCACCCCGTTCCCGTGGATCAAAATGAAATCCGACACCGCCACCACCCTCTCCGTCGGCAGCGCGTTCCCATTGAACGACGTCCCCACCAGCAGCCGCCGCCCGTCCGCCGCCCGCGCCTCCTTCACGCGCGGAATCAGCTCATGCACCCGGTCCACCCGCAGGATCGTCGGCAAGTAAGTCGTGTTCGCCTCATTGTTCACCTCCACCAGCACGTTCCTCCAACCCCCGTCCAGCAACCACCGCGTCGCCGCCTCCGTCGCCTTCACCACCGTCTCCTCCATCTTCAACCGCGGCGATTGCCCAAAGTAAAAATACCCCACGATCGGAACCATCCCCAACTCGTCCGCCGCGTCCAAAACCCGCCTCATCCGCGCCGCGTAGGCCGGCTTGATCGCCCCCTCCTCCGTGAACGCGTTGTTGTCCCACGGCTGGTTCCGGCTGTATCCCTCCGGCGAACCCCCCTGGAAATTGATCGTGAACGACAGCATCCCATGCCGCTTCCACTCCGGCATCATCGCGATGAACTCCCGCGTGTTCCGCTCCGCGTCCCATTTCCCCGTGTCCGGATACGCCCACCGGTTCGTCGTCTCCGGGTTCGCGTCGTCAAAAATCCCCTGCACCATCCGCGAGTTCATCAACAGCCCCTCGATCTTGTGCCCCTTCCAAACCCGCCCTTCATACGTCGGCTTCCCATTGATATGGAAGGAGTCCCCCACAATGGAAACCGACGTCCTCGGCGCCGCCCCAACATGGATCGCCGCCATCAGCAGCGTCAACATCACGGATTTCATGCCCCCCATCCTGCCCGAATCCCGCCGAAGAATCTTCTCTTTTTTCCCCGCCGCGCCACTCTGGATCCATGAACCCGCCATCCCTTTTGGCCCTCTCCCTCGCCGCCATCCTCCTTTTCCCCGCCGCCGCCGAACCTGCGCAACGAGGCATCCGCGAATTCGGCGTGTCCCCCACCAACACTCCCGCCGCCAACAAGGCCGCCCTCCAGCAAGCCATCGACTGGGCCGCCGCCCGCGGCGCCGCCCTTTACGTCGAGCCCACCGACGAGCCCTACCCCGTCGAAAGCGGCCTCATCCTCAAAATGAACGCCTCCCTCATCGGCGCCCATGGCCCCGTCGGCCGCGGCACCCGCCACCCCTCCAAGTCCCAGCCCGTCGGCAGCGTCTTCCGCGTCGAAGACTCCGCCCTCCCCTTCCTCACCGTCGAATCCGCCACCCAGCTCCGCGGCCTCCAATTCTGGTATCCCCAGCAAACCCTCAACGACCCCGCCAAAATCATCAAATACCCCCCAACCATCCAGGGCGCCCGCAACAAATCCGCCCAAGGCGTCACCCTCTCCACCCTCACCTTCTACGGCGAATACATCGCCATGGACTTCAACGCCCCCCGCAACCATCCCTGCGAACAGATCATCTTCGAGCACTGCTACGGCTATCCCCTCAGCGGCGAGTTCATCCGCGTCGATTACTGCTACGACATCCCCCGCATCCTCCACTGCCACGTCAACCCCTCCAACCAGCGCTTCATCAAGGGCGGCTACAGCAAATCCGTCGTCGACGCCGTCATCGCCGCCAAAACCTTCACCTTCGCCATCAACCACACCGACAACGCCGTCCTCATCGACCTCTTCACCTTCGGCGCCTATGGCGGCGTCTTCCTCGGCCCCGCCACCTACGGCCAGCTCACCAGCTTCAACCTCGATTGCGTCACCGTCGGCATCCACAAATCCGGCGACGGAACCTTCAACCGCAATTGGCAAATCTCCCAAGGCTCCATCATCGCCAACGCCGCCCCCTCCATCGCGGACATCCACCCCATCATCATCGAAGGCCAGGGCCACACCTCCCTCTCCAACGTCGAAGCCTTCTCCGGCGGCAACCCAGCCCTCACCACCCTCGGCAAGTCCCAGGATTTCCTCCTCGTCCGCGGCGACAAAAAACTCACCGTCACCATGGTCGCCTGCCGCATGCGCAACTATGTCGCCGACGCCCCCATCACCCGCCTCAACACCAACTCCCTCATTCAGGCCCTCGCCTGCGTCGACAAAAACGAGGCCCCCTTCAACGCCACCTTCGCCCCCGCGCCCTAGCCCCTATTTCGGATCCCAATTCTTCGCCAAATCCTCCGCGCTCACCGTCGTCTCCACCCCCTCCGCGGGCACCTCCGCCTTCGCCACCCACAGCAGCGCGTTCAAAAACAACTTCCGGAAATTCGGGTCCCCCCAGTTCTTGTGGTAATGCCCGCCCGTGAACCCAAACCCCCGCCCCCCATCCGGCCTCTCAAACGCCCACGCCAAATGCTCCGCCCGCCCCTTGTTCTTCCGCACAAACTCATTCCCCCCATGCGCGCTGTCCTTCCCCTCCCGCGTGCTGTCCGGCGGCACGGCCGTCAAAATCGGCGTCACCCCCTCCGCGAACCGCATGTTGTAATACCACTCGTCGTGCGCCTTGAACGGCTTCACCCCGCGCGTGATCGCATGCTTCGGCAACTCCGTGAAACTCGCCTCCCATGTCGGGTTCACCGACCAAAACGTCTCAAAATACCCCCCGATCCACCGCAAAAACTCCGCCCCGCCCCTCTCCTTCGGCACTTCCACCGCGTAATGCGCGCACGCGATCCCCACCCCCTTCTTCGCCAGCCCATCCAAAATCTCCAAATGATTCCCCTGGATCGCCGCGTGCCCTCCGCCCCCATTCATGAAAAACAAAACGGCGTCCGCATTGTCGAACGCCGTCCCATCCTTCGGCCACCCATTCAAATAATACGTCGTCAACACCCCCGCCTGCTTCGCCAACGCCCCGTGCATCAACTGCACCCCCGCGTTGAACTCATGGTCCCCCTTCGCGTGGCTGGGCGTCCCCGCCACCAGAACTATTTTTTTTTTTGCTCCAACGGCAGCCGCTTCAGCCGCACATCCTTGAACTCCACCGTCATCGGCGGCCCCGCGTGCAACTGCAGCGCCAGCACCCCCGACGCCATGAAATTCTTCCCGTCATTGTCCGTCACCTCCACCGTCTTGTTCCCATTGATCATGTGCGTGAAATGATTCCCCCGCGCCGTGATCTCATACTCATTCCAATCCTCATGCTTGATCCCCGCCTGCAGCTTCGCCGAATCCCCGAACTTCTCCACCACCGTCTTCTTCCCATCCTCCCCCACCACCACCTTCTCCCCACGCTGCGCCATGATCCCGCGCGGACCCCGCTCCTCGTACAAAATCCCCGAATACGTCTTCCCCGCCTCAAAATCCCCCTGGTAGCCACCCACCACCCAATTCCCCATGTCCTTCGACCGGTACTGCACCCCCGAATTCCCGTTCACAATCTTGTAACTGAACCGCAGCACAAAATCATCCACCGTCCCCGCCCGCCAAATCAAAAACGTGTTCCCCTTCGTTGGGTTCTCCGCCGTCGTCTTCCCCACCACATTCCCATCCACCACCGACCAAAACTTCGGGTCCCCATCCCAACCCTCCAGCGTCTTCCCGTTGAACAACGGCTTGAACCCATCCTCCGACTCCGCCGCCCCCGCCCCGGCCCCCGCCGTCAACAAACACACCGCCGCCACCGCCCAGCCCACCATTCGATTCATTTTCATGTGATTCTCCTCTGACGCTTACGCGAACGCTTTCTTCAAAAACTTCAGCCCCTTCACCGCGATCTCATCCGTCGTCGGCTCCATCCTCCTCCAAATCGCCGCCGCCCTCGCGATCACCTTCACATCCGTCGTGAACGACTCAATCACCACATCCCCCTTGTACCCAATCCCCTTCAACGCCTTCACAATCGGCTCCCAATCAATGTGGTCATTCCCCGGCGTCCCACGGTCGCTTCCGCACGCGTGGAAATGCCCCAACAACTTCCCCACCTTCCGGATCGCCTTCCCCTGGTCCTTCTCCTCAATGTTCATGTGGAACGTGTCCAAATGAATCTTCAACACCGGGCTCCCCACCTCCCCCACCATCCGCAGCGCCTGCTCCGCCGTGTTCATGAAATCCGTCTCAAACCGGTTCAACGGCTCCATGCACACCTGCCTCCCCCGCTTCTCCGCGTACTTGCACAAATCCTTCAAATGCCTCACCACCGTCTTCCACTGCTTCGCTTGCTCCTTCTCCGGCACCGCGTCCGCCCGCCCCACCTCCGAATACACCGGCCCAATCAAACTCGGGCAACCCAACACCACCATCTGGTCCAACAACGCCTTCATGTAATCCAACCCCGCCTTCTGCCCCTCCGGCGTCCCCCGCAAATCACGGCCCCCGCCCATGCACGCGCACACCGACCCGCACACCAGCCCATTCCGGTCCAACTCCGCCTTCACATGCGCCGGGTCAATGTGCGACGGATCCTCCACCGGAATCTCGATCGACTCAAACCCCCACTTCTTGAACTGCGGGAACAGCTTCGTGCTCTCATTCGTGAACGGCGACGTGAACAAAAAAGTATTAATCCCAAATCTCATAGCGTTCCCCCACCCTACCCACCCTCCCCCCTCCTGTGAAGCTGAATCTGGAATCCTCTCCCCATCACTCCTCCGAACACGCGCCGTCCGAGACCTGTCAATCCGCCTAATAGGTCCAGAAATCAGTGACCGTGAGAGAGCTTCGGTAAAACCGCATTCGGTTGGTCGACTGGTCGATGGGTCCGCCAAAGTCATCGAACGCCGGTCCCCAATGGACGAGATCATCCGACGATTCAATGTAATACATCCCCAACCCAAAAACCGGTTCTTTCAAAAAGACTCGGAACGTTGCATCCTCCGGAGCAAATTCCGCATGGAAAAAGAAAGGCGCGAACACGGCGAATTCTGTTCCGGCCACGACCATTTCCCCAGTCTCGAAAACAAATCCGAGCCGTAATATGAAAAATGCCCCCATTTCACC
>CAZSXX010000214.1:0-7901 GCA_964611245.1 uncultured Verrucomicrobiota bacterium
CGCGGATATGCCAGCGTCGGGCACGAAGGCCAGGTAGCGCTTGATGGAGTTCCCGGGCTCGGCCAGCGGATCGCGCGCGGGCGCGAATGGAATGGCCGGACAAAATATGGAGGACTGGACGCCGTGCTCCCGCAGGCCATTGGCCAAGTGGAGGATCGCCGTCTCAGTCCCGCCCCACTGGTCAGCTTGGTATTTCCGGAGGATATGCCCGACACGCATGCGTTCGGCATGGAATTTACGGCGAACGGCGAGGCTCCGGGATCAGGCGCTCCCGTGAAGCGCCCTCCGAAAAAGCCCGAGAAAATTAACGGGACGGCCTGATTTTCGGGAACGGTGCGGCGGATACACTGGGGCCTTGGAATCGCAGACACCAGACCTGATCAAAGCGGCGGTCATTCTCGGATTGTACGGAATCCTCGCGCCTGCGGTTGGATTTCTGATCCGACGGTCCGCCCGGGCCCAGCGGTGGACGTTCGGGATCATGTGCTTCATGACCACTGGCGGAATCTTGAAAGCCAGCGAATGGGGCCTGACACTGGCGCCGTTCCTATATCGGAGCCACGCGCGGGGTTATCATTTCTATTTCATCGTCCTGCCGGCGCTGGCGATCATTTTCGCGCAGATTTTCAGCCGGTGGAAGGAGGTCCGGCTGGTTCCGCCGGGATTCTGGCTGTTTTACGCTTTTTGCCTGTCGGCCACGTTTTCGATCTTTTTTGCCGAGTATCCCACTTACGTTTTGATGGCGGCTCTTAAAACCGTGGAGCTGACCGTGGTGGGAATCGCCGCCTACAATTACATCCGGACCGACCAGGACCTGAAATTCCTGCTGCACAGCATGGCATTGACCATCGCGTGGCAATTGGCGGTCGTGCTCCAGCAAAAATACATCCACCATATCTATCAGGTTTATGGGACATTCGAGCATCAAAACTCCCTTTCCACGTACACGACGATGATCGGGATGGTCTTCCTGGGGGCGGCGCTGGGGCCGAAGGAGGCGAAATCAAACTGGTTCCTTTGGGCGTTCCTTTTCGCGGCCGTGATTGTCCAGTCCTCCCTCTCGCGCGGGAGCCTGGCCATGTTCGCGGTGGGAACCGCCACAGTGATCCTGCTGGGGCTGTTCGACGCGGTCACCAAGCGGCGGGTGTATGTGTTAGCCGGACTGACGGTGGTGGCCGCGATCGGGCTCGCGTTTACGATGGACACGATATTCGCGCGGTTCAATGACTATGGGAATGAAGAGAGCAAGCGGACCCGGGACATGCTGGAGGACGCCGCGTTGGCCATGGCGCGGGATCATCCGTTGGGGGTGGGTTGGAACAACTTCGGCCGGATGATCAATCACCCATACCATTACGGGGACAACATCGACGCGTGGCAGCGGGCCAACAACAACCCGGTTGATCCCGCGTATCAGAAGGGGATCGCCGAAAGCCTTTACCATTTGGTCCTGGCGGAGAATGGCTATGTTTCGCTGGTTCTATTGATCGCTTTTTTCGCCCTGTTTCTGTTCAATAACCTGCGGGCGGCGGTCGTTTTTCGATCCGATTTTTTGGGCGGATTCAGCGTCGGCCTTTTCGCGGGCTGTGGGGTCATTTACATCCAAAGCATTCTGGAGCGCGTGCTGACCCAGCCGCGGAACATGGCGTTGTGGTTCCTGCTTTTGGGCGCCGCCGCCAGAATTGAGACATGGCGGCGGGAGGAAATTCGTCTGCGCCGCTCCGCAGATTCGCCCCCGAGCCAGTTCGACCAAAACCAACTGGCAAGCCTCTCGCAGCCAACGGTTTAAAGAATCGCCCCGCACTCCAAAGGACCAACGGAATGGCGCAAGGAAAACTGGATGGCATCCCAGTTGCTTAAGGGATCTTGTGTCGTGGGGAATACAGAAGTGGGCTTTGGTCGCTTACATCGTGATAAGCGTTTACCTTATTGGAAAGCCGTCCCCGAAAACATTGGAAGAACGGGCGCATATCCTTGACCAGCAACTGATTGAGCAGAGTCCGGAGTTGCTGGCCCCGGCGCTGGCCGACGCCCTCGAGATGCCGGTCTCGTTGGTCGATTGCCTGCTGCAGGAGCCCAATTCCCGCCCCAGTTCTCTCGTTTTTAATAAATTGCTGCTTCAGACGGGTTCTCAGCCGAGCGAAGAAAACGCCGCCGAAGTCATCCTGAAGACCGGGATTCCGATGCAGGAGGCGATCGCGTATTTCGACACGGTTGAGAGGAGAGTGAACGAGGGCCTTGCGCAGGCGGCGCCGACGCCCACGAACCGGGGCAATCTGATACCCGGAAACAACGCCGCGCAGCTCTTTGGAGCCCGAAGCAACCGGCCGGATTCGGATTGATTTAGCGGCGCTCTCCGCCTGCCAAGCCCGCCTAAGTTTGACGGGGTCCGATCCGGGCTCTATAGTGAAACTCAGACGGATGAAATCAACGTCCCAAAGATTCGGCCGACCACTCCGCGCCTTCGCGTCGCTGACGTTGGCCTTGTGGTTTGGGGCGCAGGTTCTTTGCCTGATCCACTGCAGCTTCGGCGGTGGACACTCGGAAGCGAAAGCCCAAATCCAATCGGGTTGCCAGAACTGCGGCGCCTCAAATTCGGGAAACGCAGGGAAATTGCCCCCGGTTTCAGCGATGTGCCTGACGTTGAAATTGGCCTTGGTCGATTCCGAATCTCCGGCGATCTCGCCGCCATCCCATGTCCTTTATGTGACCGAGGCGGTTGAGTTGGCCGAAGACGCGGCCTCCGCAGTGGGCGTGCTCGACCGCCAACTTTGGCGCACCGGCCCTGTGGACACAGTAGAAGTGTGCCTTGGCTCCGCGCACCGTTCCCTCGCCCCGCCCCTCCATGCTTCATTGAGCTGACCGCCTCCGGGCCGTCAGGCTTCAGATTCGGCCTCCACTTCAAGCCGGAGGATTGTCCCCAGTCCCGTCGAGAACTGTCCCCAGACGCCCATGAAATTTGCCATTTTCCTTTTGCCTGCCGCCCTGTTGGTGGCAAGGCCGGCCTTTTGCTCCGATCCCGCGCCAATCGTGGTGTCGGAACCGTATTTAGAAGGACTGCACGCCAAAGTTCGAGCGCAGCATCCCGCCGTCCTCGCCGCCAAGGCAAAGACGCTGGCTGAATCCGAAGCGGTACGAGAGGTGAGGCTTTGGGAAGACTCGATGGCGGGCGTGGGCGTGACCGGCGCGGACAAGGAAATGCGCCGAAATTCGGGCGACCTGATGGTCTCAGTGGAACAGGCGCTGCCCCGGCGCAGGCTTTTTGAGGCGCGGAAAGCCCAAGCGCGGGCTGGACGGTCGAGGGCCGAAGCGGAACTCGACGCGTCCGTGGCCAACTTGGAGACAATGGCGGCCACGACAGCGATCGAGATCGCCCTGGCCGATGAAATGCTGGCGGTTGAGCGGAGCCAACTGCGCTGGCTGGAAGGGATGGGCCGCAACGCCCAGGAGCGGCTGATTGACCCGAGCGGGAATCCCTCGGAGGCGCTGCGCATTGGAACGGAGCTGGCGCTGGGAAAACAGAAACTGGCGTCCAGCACCCTGATGCGGGAACGCCTGGCGCGGGAACTGAACATTTTGTTGGATGGAAGCAGCGGCGGCGATTGGCCGACTCTGCGACTGCCCGCGGAGCCGGCGGCCACCCCCGGATTGGAGACGGCCTTGGCCGCGCTCCCCCTGGCGAATCCGACGCTGCGGGCGATGTCCAGCGAAAGCGAGGCGGCCAAGGCGGGGATCGAGATCGCGCGGCGGGAAAGCGACCCGATTTTCTCCGTCGGAATCGACACGAAACTCTATTCCGGCGGCGATTTCCGCGACGCGGGCGTCGTCGCGAAAATGACCATCCCCCTGTTCAACCGGGCGTCGTACCGCGCCGGGGTGGAGCGCGCGCGCGCGCAACATGACGCCGCGCAACGGGAGGCGGAGGCCGCCGACCGGGAGCTGCGGGCCCAACTGGCGCGGCGGCTGATTGAGGCGGAGGACGCGTCGCGTCAAGCCGCCACGTACGCGCGGGAAATCATCCCCCGCGCCGAGCAGGCCGCCGAAGCGACGGAGGCCGCGTGGCTGAGCTCGCGCGCGAATGTGCTCGAGGTTTTTGAAGCCCGGCGCGCCGTGCTCGAGGCGCAACTGGAACAACGGCGGTTGATCGCCGCGCAAGGGGCCGCGCTGGCCATGGTCCGCTCAATCCTCCCACCGAAAACGCATTCCACCACGCCATGAAAACTGTCTCCGCCATTCTTTTGACCCTCGCGATCGCGATTCCGGCAACGTGGTTCGCCGCGCGGGACCGCAATCACTCGCATCCCGCCGGCCCGGCATCAGCGCAGGCACGCGAGCCGCTCTATTACCAGAGCTCCATGCATCCATGGATCAAGTCCGACAAGCCGGGGAGGTGCACCATCTGCGGAATGGAGCTGACGCCCGTCTACGAAGGGGAGGCGGGGTTCGACGCGCAGGGCGGGGAGATCGCCGCTTTGTCGCAATCGATGATCCAACTTGTGGGCGTCCGGACGGAGGGTGTGTCCGTCCGGCCACTCAAGAAAACGCTCCGGGTCGCGGGCACGATCGAAGACGACGCGACGCGGCACCGGGTGCTGGCCGCGTATGTTCCCGGGCGGATCCAAAGGCTCCATGCCAATTTTGTGGGGGCGCAAGTCACGGAAGGCCAGCCGTTGGCGGAGTTTTACAGCCCAGCCCTGCTTCAGGCCGAGCGGGAGTACCGCTCGCTGACTGGGGACCTGAGGGCGGCCACCGCGCTTCGGCTCACGCAAATGGGATTGACCCCGGCGCAGATCGAAGCGCTGCCGGGAAAGTCGGCGAACAGCTTGACGACACAAATCCTTTCGCCGATGACGGGGACGGTCGTGGCACAGAACGTTTACGAAGGCCAGTACGTGCAGGAGGGCGAAAAGCTGTTCGAGATCGCGGACTTCGCGGTGATGTGGTTTCAATTCATCGCCTATGAGCGGGACCTGCCGTGGCTGAAAAAGGGGCTGCCTGTGGAGGTCACGACACCCTCGCATCCGGGCCAGTTGTTCGCGGGAAAAATCGCGTTCATCGAACCGAACCTCGACGCGATGACTCGTTCCACGAAGGTGCGGGTTGAACTTCCCAACCCCCCCGAGGCCGAAGGCCACCGGCTGTTGCACCGGCTTTATGCCGATGGAGTTGTCCACTTGGAAGAGCCCGAAGTCCTCGCGGCGCCCCGAACAGCGGTGCTCGAAACGGGGCCCGAGGCGGTCGCGTATGTTGATTTGGGCGGGGGGGCGTATTCCCGGCGGGTCGTGAAGCTGGGACGCCGGGGCGATGTCGACGTGGAGGTTCTGGCGGGGCTGGCGGCCGGGGAGAAGGTTGTCGTGAACGGGAACCTGCTGATCGACGGCCAGGCGGAAATGAATCGGTCGTTTGGGACGGGCCATGCGCGTCCGGCGCCGCCGAAAACGAACGCCCCTGCACTGACGGACCCGCAAAAGCAGGCGGCGGCGGCGCTCATCCAAGCCAACGACCGGGCGGCCCAAGCGCTGGCCCAGGACAATCTCGCCGATTTCGAGGCGGCGGCGGCGGCGGTGATGTCCGCAACCGAGGGATTTGCGGAGGCGCTCAAAAGCCGGGAGGACCTGACGGACCTCCTGACCCACTTGTCGGAGGCCAGTCACTTGCACGGCAAGAAAGACCTCGCGGCGGCGCGGAAAGCGTTTCATCCGTTCGCCAATGTTTCCGCGAAGATCCTGGAAGAACTAGGGCGGGACGCCGGGGCCTTCGAGATATTCGAGTGCCCGATGGTGGACCGGGCCATCCAGGGAGTTCCCAAACAAGGGCGTTGGGTGCAGGCGCGCGGCCGAGAGATTGGGAATCCCTACTTTGGCTCCGAAATGCTCGACTGCGGCACGACGGTCACCCCTTGAGGCAGGCGTATGATTGAACGAATCACGGAATGGAGCCTGCGGAACCGCTTTCTTGTTTTCTGCGGGACGCTGTTGGTCATCGCGCTGGGCATCCGGGCCGTTTACCAGACCCCGGTGGACGCCATTCCGGACCTAACGGAGAACCAGGCGCTGGTTTACGCGGACTGGCCCGGGCGCAGCCCGAATGAAGTCGAAGACCAAGTGACCTTCCCGCTGACGACCGGCTTGCAGGGGTTGGCCGGAATCAAGGATGTGCGGGCGGTCTCCATGTTCGGATTCTCGCTGGTGACGCTGATTTTCGAGGAAAACATCGACACCTACTTCGCGCGGGCGCGCGTGCTGGAGCGCCTGAATTACCTGCAGGCGGCCATGCCCGAAGGGGTCAAGCCGCAGCTTGGCCCGGACGCCACGGGCCTGGGCTGGGTTTACCAATATTACCTGGCGGTCGATCCCGACAAGGCGGGGGGCAGTCCTGACCTCGCACAGTTGCGGTCCCTGCAGGATTGGCACATCCGCTACCAGCTCGCCAGCGTCCCCGGCGTCGCGGAGGTCGCCAGCATCGGCGGGTTTGTGAAGCAATACCAAATCGAGCTTTCCTCGACCCGGATGCGCGCGGCTGGCGTGACGTTGATGGAGGTCATCGAGGCTGTCCAAAAATCCAACCTGAATGTCGGGGGCAAGGTGGTGGAGGAGAATGGGGCCGAGTTTGTCCTGCGCGGGATAGGGCTCGTTGAGGGGATTGAAGACCTCGAACTGATCGCCGTGAAGGCGCCGGGCGGCACGCCGATCTATGTCAAGGACTTGGCCACAGTGCAAATCGGCGGCGACTTCCGCCGTGGGGCGCTCGACATCAATGGACGGGAGGCGGTTGGAGGAACGGTGGTGATGCGCAGCGGCGAGAACGCGAAGGCCGTCATTGAGCGGGTCAAAGCCCGCGTGGAGCAAATCTCCAAAAGCCTGCCGCCCGGCGTTTCCATCCGGCCGTTTTACGACCGGAGCCAATTGATCGACCGGACGATCGACACGCTGAAGCACGCCCTTTGGGAGGAGGTCATCCTCGTCACCCTGGCGCACATCCTGTTCCTGTGGCACTTCCGCAGCATCCTCATCGTCACGCTGCCGCTGCCGATTTCGATCCTGATCTCGTTTCTCCTGATGAAACAGTTTGGAATCTCCAGCAACATCATGTCGCTGACCGGGATCGCGATCGCCATCGGGGTGCTGGTGGACGCCGCGATTGTGGTGACAGAAAACGTGCTGCGCCATTGCGAGGAGGCGGAGCACAAAAAAGGGGCGAAGCTCACGGCGGCGGAGTCTTGGAGCGTCACGCTGGCCGCGTGCCAGCAGGTGGGGCGGCCGATCTTTTTCGCCATGGCGATCATCATCCTGGCGTTCGTTCCTGTGTTCGCGCTGACGGGCCAGGAGGGAAAACTGTTCCATCCGCTGGCGTGGACGAAGACGTTCGCGATGATTGGGTCCACCCTGCTAGCGGTCACGCTGGTGCCGGTGCTGTGCAGCCTGCTGGTGCGCGGGCCATTCCACGGCGAGGATCGCAATGTGGTCATGCGGCTGCTGCTGAGGATTTATGACCCGGCGCTGAATTGGGCGTTGAACCATGCGCGAACAGTGATCACCGCCGCCGCATTGATCCTGGGCGCCGCGATTGTGACCGCCGTGGGCCTTCCCGCGAGCTGGACGAAAGCGCTCGATGACCGTGGATGGCGTGGCGCCGCCAATTTTTCGCGCGGTTTTGGCAGGGAGTTCATGCCGCCATTGAATGAAGGGAGCCTTCTGTTCATGCCGGTGATGATGCCGAAGACAGGGTTGAAGGAAATCCAGCGGGTCATGTCCTGGCAGGACACCGTCCTGAGCGCGGTTCCGGAGATCGAGTTGGTGGCCGGGAAATTGGGACGGTTTGAGACGCCGACCGACCCGGCGCCGACGGAGATGCTGGAAACGACGATCACCCTGAAGCCGGAATGGATCGCCACCAACCGG
>CAZSXX010000215.1:0-7885 GCA_964611245.1 uncultured Verrucomicrobiota bacterium
GCGCGGAGCTGTTGGGCAGGCTCATCCCGAGCGCCTCAATCGCGCTGGCCATCGTGTTGGCCGTGTACATCCCGCCGCAGGAGCCCGGCCCCGGAATCGCGCATTGCTCGACGCCGGCCAGGTCCTTGTCCGACATGGCACCGGCCGCGTGCTTGCCCACCGCCTCGAACACCGAGACAATGTCGACATTCTTGTCCTGGAAGCATCCCGGCAGGATGGTCCCGCCATACACAAAAATCCCCGGCCGGTTCAGCCGCGCCAGCGCCATCAGGCATCCGGGCATGTTCTTGTCGCAGCCGCCGATCGCGACCACCCCGTCAAACCCCTCGCACGCCGCCACCGTTTCGATCGAATCCGCGATCACCTCCCGCGACACCAGCGAATATTTCATCCCCTCGGTGCCCATCGAGATGCCGTCGGAAATGGTGATCGTTCCAAAGATGACCGCCTTTCCGCCCGCCTCATTGGTCCCGACCGCCGCCTCGACCGCGAGCTTGTCGATGTGCATGTTGCAAGGGGTCACCATGCTCCAGGTCGAGGCGATGCCGATCTGAGATTTCTTGAAATCATCCGTGCTGAACCCGACCGCGTGCAGCATGGCGCGGGAGGCGGCGCGGTCGGACCCCTCGACCACCTGGGAGGAAAAGACGCGGTGCAAACTCTGTTTCTGGGCGGCAGTTTTCTTCATAAATCAAAAAAAGACTTTCCGCAAAACGCCCCCCAAACGCAAGCGCACGCTGCCGTGCGAACGCGCCCCCAGGCCGGAGGTGGTTTGAGGGAACGGAGGACTCCCGGCGGGCGATTTCAGGCATTCCCCTAATTGCGCCCGGATTTCCGCGATGTTACCATCAAGGCATGGCTCGCAAAATGGCGGGTTTGCCACCCCTTATCCTGGCGTCCGCGTCGCCCCGCCGCTCCGAATTGTTGGCCCGGATTCCCGTCCCTTTCATGGTGGTTCCCAGCGACGCGGAGGAACTGCACAACGAACAGCTCACCGTCCACGAAACCTGCCAGGTCAACGCCTACCGCAAGGCGCGCGCCGTGGCCAAACAGCACCCGGACCACTTGGTGCTTGGGGCGGACACGCTGGTTTGCCTGGGCGGACGGCTGTACGGAAAGCCGAAGGATGTCGCGGACGCCCGCCGCATGCTGGCGGAACTGCAGGGCCGCACCCACGAAGTGGTCACCGGCGTCTGCCTCATGCACCTGCGCAGCCACTCGGTCAAAACGTTCTCGGAGACGACCCTCGTGACGTTCAAGGGCCTGGGGCCCGAGGAAATCCTGCGCTATGTCACCGCCGTCCGCACGCTGGACAAGGCAGGGGCCTACGGCATCCAAGAGAAGGGCGAACTGCTCGTTGAATCGGTCCAAGGCTCCTACGACAACGTGGTCGGTCTGCCCACCGAAGCGGTGCGGGAGGCGCTGTCCAAATGGCCGCGGGCGGCCGCCCCGGGGACCCGTCCTGTCCCCGCCGCGGCATAGGTCGCGCCGCGTTCGGTTTACAATTCGCCCGCCCCGCGCTACACCAGCGCCGGTTGCAACGGGTCAAAGCCATTTTCCGGTCGGTTGGCGAAGCCGCGCAGATCAGCGCCAGCTTCGTCGGCGTGCTGTTCATTGTGCACCTGCTCAACGGCTTCGTGCAGGGGCGCCTCAATTATTTTGGCATCCATCCGCGCACCCTGCCAGGCTTGGCCGGCGTCTTCGCCAGCCCCTTCCTGCACGCCACCGTCGCGCACCTCACCGCCAACGGCTCCGCCCTGCTCATCCTCCTCTTCCTCCTGTTCCTCAACCGCAAGTACCGGGCGGAGGAGACGCTGCTGGCCATTTGGCTGGGGGGCGGGCTGGGCACCTGGCTGATTGGCCGGAGTGGCTCGGTGCATGTCGGGGCCAGCGGCATCATTTATGGCCTGATCGTTTACCTGATCGCCGCCGGATGGTGGATGAAAGGCTGGCGCCCGCTGGTGGCCGCCGTTGTGGTCCTGTTTTTCTACGCCGGCGCCGTTTACGGGCTGGTCCCGCGCGAGGGGCCCGTCTCGTGGGAAGGCCATCTCAGCGGCGCGGTGGTGGGCTGGCTGGCCGCCCGATCGCAGCACGCCCGGGGCTAGGCCGCGGTGGCGAGCTCCACGCTCAGCGGCTCGGCGAGGGCCGCCATTGCGCGGGGCTCCAGGGCGCGGACCTGTTCGCACGACAAAGTCTCCTCAGCCAGGAGTTTTGCGGCGATGGCCTCCACAAAATCCCGCCGGACGCGCACGATGGCCCGAGCCGCCTCCATCGATTCCATCAACAGCCCATTGATCTCCCGCTCGGCGTCCTGCTTGGCCAGCTCGTAGTAAATTTTTTGGCCCATGCCCCAGTCATGGATCATGCGGCGCGCGATGTTTTTGGCCATGTCCAGGTCGCCATGCGCCCCATTGGTCACGTCGTCCAGGAAGATTTCCTCCGCCACGCGGCCGCCCATCAGCATGGACAGCTTTTCCAGCAGGAACTGGCGGCTGTGGATGTTTTGGTCCTCGCGGGGCAGCGTGGTGACCGAGCCCAGGGATTCGCCGCGCGGGATGATGCTCACGCGGTGGACCGGCGGCAGCAATTTGCATTGAAGGGAGACGACCGCGTGGCCGGCTTCGTGGTAGGCGATGATGCGGCGCTCATCGTCCTTCAGGGCCATGGATTTCCGTTCCTTGCCCCAGCGCACTTTGTCCCGCGCCTCCTCCAATTCCGCCAACGTGATTTCCTTGCGCGAACGCTGCGCGGTCAGGATCGCCGCCTCGTTGAGGAGGTTGGCCAACTCCGCTCCCGACATGCCGGGGGTGGTCTGCGCGATGACGTCGAGGGCATGTTCGGCCGCGTGGATGGGGTTCTTGCGGCTGTGATTGGTCAAAATGGCCCGGCGCCCGCGCTGGTCGGGCAGCGGCACCTGCACCTTCCGGTCAAAGCGCCCGGGGCGCAGGATGGCCTCGTCCAGGTCCTCGGGCCGGTTGGTGGCGGCCACGACGATCACCCCTTCGGCGGTGTCGAAGCCATCCATCGCCGTCAACAGCGCGTTGTTGGTCTGCTGCAGTTCCCCATTGTTGTCGTGCTTCCGGTTTTTGCCCAGGCAGTCGATTTCATCGATGAAAATGATGGCCGGGCGCATGCGCCGCGCCTGGGCGAAAAGCTCGCGGATCCGCTTGGCGCCGACCCCGACGTAGATTTCGCTGAAATCACTGCCGCTGGCGGAGAAGAAATTCGCGTTGGCCTCGCCCGCGATGGCTTTCGCGAGCAAGGTTTTGCCGGTGCCCGGCGGGCCGATCAGCAGGATCCCCTTGGGCAGGCTGCCGCCGAGCTTGTTGTATTTGCCCGGGTCGCGCAGGAAATCGATCACCTCCCGCACCTCCGCCTTGGCCTCCTCCACCCCGGCCACATCCTCGAACCGCACGGTGGGCCGTTGCTTGACGCGGTGCTTCGAGTTGCCCCGCCCCATCCGGTGCTGGTAGACGAGCAGGGCGAGGATCACCGCGCTCACCAAGGCGGTCGGCAGGATTTCCCACACCCGCGCGGCTGTCCCACTTTGGGGCAACTGCAGCTTGGAACTGGACAGACCCAGCAACTGCTGCACTTCCCCCTCCGTCAGGTGGGCCGTCAGGGTGAAGTCCGTTTTGTCCCCCGGCTGGCGCGCGTAAACCCCCCGCACCGTGAAGATGTTGCGGAAATGATTCGGCTGCACCTCCGCCGACAGAACACGGTTGGAGGCCAGCAGGCGCTGGAACCGGTGCGCGGACAGCTCCTCGGGAGGCGGGGGCTGGGACCGCTCCAACATTGACCACCCGGCCACCAGCAGGGCGGCCAGGCAAACGGTCCAAAGGACAGGGGATTTATTCGGCATCAGGCTTCTCTCTTATTGCGGAGCCCAGAGAGCAGGAGCCCTGCCAAAGTGATTCCCTGAGCCATCCCTCAGGCCCCGGCATTCCCGGCCCCTGACAGGGTTTTTCCGCAGGATTCCCCGCCAAACCCCCGGGGTTTGTCCCTGAGGGGCGAAAGGGGGCGCCTCCCGCCTGACCTAACGCGAGCTCTAGTGTTTACTAATCGTGGCGGAAGGATGTTTGTTTCAGCCGCCCGAATCGGAAACGCGGAATGGACCCGAGATTTTCAGGGAATGTGGCGGTGCTGGTGGTGGAGAACAACGCCGCCCACATCTTCCAACTCGAGCAGGCCCTCCGCAAGGCGAGCCTGCCGATCGACCTGAAAATCACCCGCTATGGCAACGAGTCGGTCCTCTATCTCAAGGGGGTCGGCATTTACTCCGACCGCTCGACCTATCCCCTGCCCCGGGTGATCATTCTGGACCTCGACCTTCCGGATGGCAGCGCCTTGGCAGTCCTGGGGTGGATCCGCCAGCAACCGGAACTCTTCGGCGTTTCCGTCCTCGCCACCAGCTACCCGGGCCAATGCCAATTGACGGAAGACGCGAAAGCCTTGGGCGCCGCCGCGTGGATTTCCAAAAGCGACCTTCCGGGTTTGGTGGACATGGTGCAATCGCTCGTCCGCGCGGACGCCCAACAGCGGGCCGCCGCCTAAATGGGCCCGGCCGCCTTGGGGGCTGGCTCGGCCGGTTTTGGCTGCAATTTTTCGCTGTAGGTTATGAACCCCGCGCCCAGCTCGATCAACAAAACGCCGCTCAACCGCAGCCGGGACACCTGCTCGCCCAGCACGAACCGCGCGGCCAAAGTGGTCAGCACAAAGCCAAGCGAAGTCAGCGGCCAGACGAAACTCACATCCCCGCGCGACATCAGGTAAAGCAGCGTCCCAAAAAAGCCCGCCTCCAAGGCCACGCCCGCCAGGATGTTACCATTGGTGGCGCCCCGCCCCACCAACCGGGCGATCTCCCCGAAATTGAGCGACGCGGCCTCGCCGATCTGCTTCAGCCCCTTGCTCAGGAAGACAACGCCGACCGCCTCCATGAAGAGTCCAACGAGCAAAATGGCGACGAGTTTTGACATGATTCAAAGGTCCGAATACCGGATCAACTGGAGCCCCGCGCGCTCCGCCACGCTCCTGACCAGCGGGCTCACCAGCGCGTCGAACTCGTTCTTAAACTCATCAAGAGAGGGGTGCGAGTAAAGCTCCGAATCGCCCTGGGGCAGCCGCGCCAGCAGGGCCGCCGCGTAGCGTTCGTCCACCAGGCCATTTTGCAGGAGCCCAAACACGCGCTCCGTGCTCCGCAGGCCCAAGCCCCGCAATTGGCCCCGCGCCCGGCGCGCCAGCAGCCCGAAAATGATGGCGTGGCTCAGCCGGTATCCCCAGCGCCCGCCCGCCAGCCCCGCGTTCAGCCAAAACAAATCGCGCGTCACCCTCATCGCCCGGATGCCCCACACCGCGCGGTTCCGCAGCAGGATGCCGAACACCGTGGGATGCATGTGGAAATGGAGGTGCCCATTCACATGGTCCAAAGGCAGCCCAGTGCGTCGAAATTTTTCGAATTGCGCCCCAATTTCCGCCTCGAGCTGCGAATGGCAGGATCGGCGCGCGAAAAAACGGAAGCCCGCCCGCGCCGGATCGTCGGAGAAATTCCCCCGCGCATCCACCAAGTCCGGAATCGCCTCCGGCGGCAGAGCCGAGGCCCCGCAGATCAACGCCAAGTGGAGGCCGACGCCGAGCCGGGGATTCTGCCGCGCCAGTTCCACCGCCTCCGCCGCGGCCTCACCATTGACCATCAGGCTCGCCGTGGTGAGGATGCCCTCGCGGTGCGCCCGGATGACCGCCGCATTGATGGAGCGCGAGCGCCCAAAATCGTCGGCGTTCACGACCAGTCGGCGGAGCGGCGCGGGCATCTCGACGCCTTAACCCACCCCGTAACTGGGCGAGAGGTTCCCTCGCCAGATCCGGAACCACATCCGCGCGATCAGGAACACCTTTTGCGCCTTGCTCAGCCGCGTTTGGCCATGGTCGAACACGTTGAATTCCCGCCGCTCCAGCTTTTGCAGCAGCCGCCAGTAAACCGAGCCCATCAGCTCCGCCGTGGCCATCGCGCGCCGGTCCTCGGGCGGGAGGCTGGCCCGCGCCTTCGCGTAATGCGCCCGGGCCACCTGCGCGACCGACCGCGCCAGCGCCGCGTAGCGATCCGAGTATTGCCCCGCCAGAATTTCCCGGTCCGTCACCCCGAATCGCGCCAGTTCCGCCTGCGGCAAATAGACCCGGCCGCGCTCCGCGTCGTTGCGCACGTCGCGCAGGATGTTGGTCAATTGCAGGGCCTTCCCCAAGTGGACCGCATACTCGCGGCAGCCCGGGTTTTGGTAGCCAAAAATCTCGATGCTCAACAACCCCACCACCGAGGCGACCCGGTAGCAATACTCCTCCAACTCCGCCATCGTCTCGTAGCGGAGGATGTCCAGGTCCATCTCCACCCCCTTGACCAGCTCGTCGAAAAGCGCGAAGGGCAGACCCAGTTCGCGGATGAACGGACGAAGCTCACGGTTGACCGGGAAGGCCGGCTCCCTGCCGCCGCACGCCTTCCGGATGTCCTCCCGCCATTCCTGCAGACGCGCCCGCCGGGTTTCCGCCGGGACACTTTCCTCGTCCGCCACGTCGTCAACCTCGCGGCAAAAGGCATAGAGGGCGGACATGCCCCGGCGCTTTTCCGGCGGGAGCAGCACAAACGCCAGCGCAAGGTTCGAGGCGCTCTTGCGCGTGATCGATTCGCTGACGGGCGTGTCAACGGCGGCGGTCACAGTCAAATCGGGGGCGGGCTTCCATCCGTGCGCATCGGCGGCAGGCCGCCCGCCTCGGACAGGGTTGGATTGCGCCCACGGTGCGGGCGCCGCTGCCGCTTTTGCCGCTTCCGCTTGCGGATCTGCCCGTCATCCGTCTCCTCCACCGTTGGCCGCGACTTGTAAATCCGCGTGCGGGTCGAGTCGCCCTTGGGCTTGCGGATGAAAACGGCCCACAGCACCACCACGGTCATCACGAACAGGATGGCGGCGATGACCACCAGCACGTCGGTGGAGCGCATGTTGTTCAGCCCCGGAGGGGGCGCGCCCGGCAGGTTCAGGACTTCCGCGGAGTTGACCGCGGCCAGCAACGGGGTGGTCACCGGACTCCTTCCTTCGTCAGGAACGAGGTGTCGTCCTCCAGCCCCGTGGTGATGTTGAGGCGCTGCATCCGGTAGCGGAGGGCGTGCCGGCTCAGCTTCAATTGGTCGGCCGTTTTCGTCAGGCTGAAATGGTTTTGCTCCAGCATCGAAGTGATCGTTTCGCGCTCGTAATGGGCCATCAGGTCGTCCAGCGACCGTCCGGCGGCCGCGGGCGTGTTTTCGCTCTTTTTGAGCCGCGTTTCAAGCTGGAAGTCCGGCAGGCTGGTGGCCTGGATTTCCTCGGACGTCTCCAAAATGACCGCCCGCTCGATCACGTTCCGCAATTCCCGCACGTTCCCCGGCCAGTTGTGCGCCAGCAATTGCTGCTGCGCCATCTTCGACATGCCCCGGATCGGCCGGTTCATGGTCAGGGCGAAGTGCCGCAGGAAATGCTCCGCCAACAGGATCACGTCCTGCCCCCGCTCGCGCAGCCCCGGCGGCCGGAACTGGACCACGTTGAGCCGGTGGAACAAATCCTCCCGGAAATGGTTCTGGCGGATGGCGTCGATGATGTCCCGGTTGGTCGCCGCGATGAGGCGCACATCCACCCGCAGCTCCTGGTTCCCGCCCACGCGGGTGAAGGTTCCATCCTCCAGGAAACGCAGCAGCTTCGCCTGCAGCGGGCGGCTCATGTCGCCGATCTCATCCAGGAAAATCGTCCCGCCATCGGCCTCCTCCACCCGCCCGTGCTTTTGCTTGAGGGCTCCCGTGAACGCGCCCTTCTCATGCCCGAAGAGCTCGCTCTCCAGCAGCGTTTCCGGGATGGCCGCGCAGTTGATG
>CAZSXX010000216.1:0-7846 GCA_964611245.1 uncultured Verrucomicrobiota bacterium
CACCATGCGGTCGGGGCGGCGGTGGCGGAGGCGGAAAAGCAGGGCAAGGCTTTGAACCAGTTGACGGTGGCGGATTACAAGAATGCCCATGTCGCGTTTGGCCCGGATGTGCTGGACGTGTTCAATCTGGAGCAGGCGCTCAAGGCCCGGACGATTGTGGGTTCGCCCGGGGCGGCGGAGGTGAAAAAGCAGCTCCGCCAATGGCGCAAACGACTGTGAGCCGTGCGCAACCCCGCCGAATATGCGGCCCATGAACTGCTGACCTCCCTGCTCCGGGATGTGTCCCGGTCCTTTTACCTGACCTTGCGCGTGCTGCCCGCCGCCGTGCGCAAGCAGATCGGCGTCGCCTACCTGCTGGCCCGCGCGACGGACACCATCGCCGACACGGAAGTGATCAACCTGAACGCGCGGCTGGAAACGCTTTACCGGTTGCGGGGGCGGATCATGGGCCAGGTCAGTCCACCGCTGGATTTGGGGCGGATAGCCGACCAGCAGGGTTCGGCCGGCGAGCGGGCCTTGCTGAAGCGGATTGAGGAGGCGCTGTACCTTCTGGAGAATCTGGCGGAGGCGGACCGCATTTTGGTCCGGGAGGTCCTGGGCACGATCACGAGCGGGCAGGAGATGGACCTGCACCGGTTCCGGCTGGCCAGTTCGCGGAACATCATCCCCCTGCAGGCGGACGCGGAATTGGACGACTACACCTACCGGGTGGCCGGGTGCGTGGGGGAATTCTGGACGAAAATGTGCCTGGCGCACCTGCCCATTTCCAGCCGGGTTGACCGGGCCCTGTTGCTGGAGAACGGGGTCCGTTTTGGGAAGGGGCTGCAGTTGGTGAACATCCTGCGGGACGTGAGCGCGGACATCCTGCAGGGCCGCTGTTACCTTCCGGCCGACGCGTTGGCCTCGGTCCATCTCACGCCGGGCCACCTGGCCAAACCGGCGGCCATCCCGCAATTTCGGCCCATTTACGATGAATATTTGCACCGCGCCGAGGCGCATCTGGCCGCGGGCTGGACTTACACGAACACCCTGCCCTTCGGCTGGATCAAGGTGCGCCTGGCGTGCGCGTGGCCGATTTTGATTGGGATGCGGACGATCGCGCACCTGCGGAAGGCCAATCCGCTGGATGGCGCGCGGCGGGTCAAGGCCTCGCGCGCGGAGGTGAAGAAACTGATCGCGGGATCGGTCCTGGCTTACCCGTTTCCGGGCTTGTGGCGCGGCCTGTTTGAACGGGCGGCGCGCCCCGGATCGGGGATTTAGCTCCGGCCCACGAAGCTTTCGACCACCTTCTTGAAAGTGTTTTCGCCGACGTCCACGATCTTGATTTCGCGGCGGGCGTTGTCCTCGGAGTCGCTGGCGTGGGCGGCGTTGACCATGATGGTTTGGCCGAACTCCTTGCGGATGGACCCGGGAGGGGCCTTGGAGGGGTCGGTGGGCCCGAGGACGTCGCGGATTTTGCGGACGGCTTCGACGCCCTCGTAAACCACGGCGATGCACTTCTCGGTTCCAGGCTGCTTGCGCAGGGTTTCATCGCATTCGCCCGGGGTGCGGCCGGACATGAAGCGGATGATGTTGTCGAACTGGTTGTCGCCGTAGAGGGGTCCGAGAAGGGTCCCGAATTGCTTGACCTCGAGGGGAGGGATGGAGAAACCGAACTCTTTTTCGAGGGCGGCTTTGGCGCGGGCGGCGACGACGTCGTTGAGCTTGGTGCGCAGGACCTCCTTGACGGGCCCGTAGAATTCCTCGGCTTGGGCCACGCTCATTTGGTGGACCTTGATGCCAACGATGTACAGGCCGGTGCGCGAGAAGAAATCGATGACGTTGCCGGGGCGGCCGGTGGGGAAACGGAAGTTGTCGGGCTTGATGAGAACCAGGGTGCGCTGCGGTTTTTCATCGGCGCCGTAGGGGATCGTGTCCACGAGGATGCCGCCATCCTGGTCGGAATGCTGGGCCCAGAGGCGCAATTTCACCTTGGCCTCCTCGGCGTTGGGCGCGGCGAGGACGGCGGGCTCAAAATACCGGACCTGGTCATTTTCATCCAGGATGAGGTCGCCAAACGTGTCGCGGATCGTTTCGCCGCCGCGGCGGTTGGAGCTGATGTTGCCGACCACGCCGCGGACCTTGCGCACCGCGTCGTCGCCTTGGAAGAGAAGCATCATGACGCGGCGGCGCTTGCCGGTCTTGAGGTCGGGGCCCAGGTTGTGGAGGATGTAATCGCGGATCAGTTCCTGGATGTGGCGGTCCTGGGGATCGTTGGCGGAGACGATGGCTTCGGAGTATTCCTTCACCAGTTCGCCGCCGGGGGCGAACATCCGCGCGCCGACCAGGTCGAGCCCGGTGCGGGTGATCAAGCGGGCCAAAATGCCGCCAGTGCGGGACTTGTGGAGGGAATAGGGTGTGATGATGACGTAGGCGATCTCTTGAGACATAGTAAAAACCGGGAAATCAAACGGCCGGAGGAACGGCAGGGGAGGCGGGCGCGTCTCCGTCGGAAGTGGGAGCCGGAGCCGGATTGGTGGGGGCGGCGGCTTTGCCGCCAAGAATCTTGAACATGACGACGCCGCAGGTGGGGCATTTGCCCTTGATCGCCTTGCGGCCGTTCTTCATCAACTCTTCAACGGCATCGGCGATCTCTTTTTTCGCTTTGCACTTAACGCAATATCCTTCTGGCATATAAATCCTCCAGAACCGTCCATTCAAACAGCCCTCGTCCCTGATAGCTTAGGGGCGGGTGGGGCGAGGGTCAACAAGCAAACCCGCTTCGGCAGGCGCAAATGCGACATAAATTACTCAAAATCAGCATGTTGTACACCCGGCGGCGACGGGCCGGAACCGGGCAAAAAGGGCGGGATGGACGGAACGGGCGCTCCCCAAAGCCCGAAGCCGGACTGGCCAAACGGCGCCGCGTTTGCTAAAAACGCCCGGTTCCCAGGCGATGGTGCAAACGAAGAAAATCCTGATTCTCGCCAATTCGGTCCGCGCCGGGCATCGATGCGTGGCGGGGAAGGAGGTTTTTCCCGACGGCGATTCCTGGACGGTGGGGGATTGGGTGCGGTTGACGGATCCCGGAACCAAGGATGGGAGCATCCGCCACGAGCTGACGCGGTGCCGGGGCGGCGAAGTGATTGGGCCATTGGACGTTGTGGAAATCCCCATGGAACAGCCGGCGGAGGATTCGGACCATCCGGAGGATTGGTTCGTGAATTGCGCGGTGCGATGGACGCATGTCTCGCGGCTGCCGGTCGAACAACTGGGTTTGGTGGCGGATTCGCCGCGGGATTTGTGGAGGGCGCCCGGAGATGGGCGGGCGGTCCCGGAGGGATATGTGCGCAAAATGGGGGAGCCGGCGACCTTGTATTTGATCGGCAACCCGTTGAATGGAAAAGTGAGTTGGTGGAAAGAGAAAGGAAGCGCCGGCCCGGACGCGGATGGCGCGACGGAGCGGGTGCGGATCCGGCTGAGGTGCAGTTATGGCGGGGTGACGCACGATTTTTCGGTGACGGACTCGAATTTCACGGAGCGGCACCACCTGTGGGAGCGGGCGGAAATGAAGGAACAGGTGATGACGCTCGCGCAGCCGGTGTTCATTTGCGTGAGTTTAACGCGGCCATGGCACGGAAAGCAGTATAAGGTGGCGGCAACCATTTTCGAACTGGATGGCTGAACTATTCACAATCGGGCACTCGAACCACACAGTGGAGAAGTTCCTCGAGCTGCTCCGGCGTCATGCGATCGGCGCGGTGGGGGATGTGCGAAGCAGCCCATTCAGCGCATGGACCCCGCAGTTCAACCGGCCCGCGCTTGAGGAATCACTGCGCAAAGCGGGGATCCAATATGTTTTCCTGGGGGATGAACTGGGGGCGCGGCGCACGGAGCGGGAGGTGTATGTGGATGGGGTGGCGCGGTATGAAAAAATCGCGCGGACGGCGGCCTTCCAGGCTGGGCTGGAGCGGGTGCGCAAGGGGATGCGGAAATATCGGCTGGCGCTGATGTGCGCGGAGAAAGACCCCTTGGAGTGCCATAGAACCATTTTGGTGTGCCGAAGCCTGCGGCAGGAGGCGACGGTGGCGCATATCCTGGAGGACGGGTCGGTTGCGACACGGGAGAGCGTTGAGGCGCGGTTGATGCGGGAAGAGAAGATTCCGCAGGTGGACTTGTTCCTGAGCGCGGATGATTTGCTCACGCAGGCGTATGAACAGCGGGGGCCGAAAATCGCCTACCGCGAGGATGAGGAGGGCAAAGCCAATGGAAACTGATCCCCCACCGGTCTTCACGATCGGATTCACCAAAAAGACCGCCGCGCAATTTTTTGAAAAGCTGCGGGCGGCGGGCGTGAAGCGCGTGGTGGATGTGCGGCTGAACAACAGCTCGCAGCTCGCCGGGTTCAGCAAGCGGGAGGATTTGCGCTATTTTTTGGAGAAAATCCTGGGGGTCGAATACGTGGCGGAGCCGCTGCTGGCGCCGACGCAGCCGCTGCTGGACGCCTACAAGAAGGACGGCGGGCAATGGGAGGTGTATGAGCGGGCGTTCCTGGACTTGATGGCGGAGAGGCGGATCGAGGAGAGGATCGACCCGGCGCTGCTGGCGGGAGGGTGCCTGCTGTGCAGCGAGGAGAAGCCGCACCAATGCCACCGCCGCCTTGTGGCGGAGTATTTGAGGGAGCGGTGGGGAGGACTGGAGGTGCGGCACCTGGTTTGAGGCGGGCGGATTTTTTGAGGTTGAATGGAGCGGGGCCGAAAGCGAATGATCGGCGCGGGTTGCAAAGCTTTTATGAAGATGATCAAAAACATTTCCTGGGCGCTGGCGGGCGCGGCCTTCCTGAATTTCACCGGCGTGGCGGGCGAGAAAGACGGACGCCTGGATGTGGTCTGGTCCGACGTGGAGGGCGGCGCCGCGACGCTGATCGTGACCCCACGCGGGGAGTCGATCCTGATCGACACGGGCAACCCGGGCGCGCGCGATCCGCAGCGGATCCACAAGGCGGCGACCAACGCCGGGCTGTCGCGCATCGACCATGTGGTCATCACCCATTTCCACATTGACCACTTTGGCGGGGCGGCGGAGCTGTCCAAGCTCATCCCCTTTGGGACAGTTTGGGACAATGGCGTGCCGGACACCGATCCGGACGGGAACAAGAGCAACACCTCCTTCCTGTTGACGAGCAAGCCGTACCGGGAAATGCGGGCGGAGAAGCGGCAGGTCATCCAGCCCGGGATCGAATTGCCGCTGAAGCAAACCGAGAACGGCCCGAAAGTGTCCGTGCGCTGCCTGGGGGCGAAGCAAAAATTCATCGAAAAGCCGGACGGGGCCGCAGTCGATTGCGCCGCGGGCCGGGAAAAAGCGAAAGACACCAGCGACAACGCCAACAGCGTGGTGTTGCTGGCCGAGTTTGGGGATTTCCAGCTGTTCGCCGCGGGGGACTTGACGTGGAACGTGGAGAAGAACCTGGTGTGCCCGAAAAATCTGGTGGGCGAAGTGGACGTGTACCAAGTGACGCACCATGGGCTGGATCAAAGCAACAATCCGTTGGTGGTGGCGGCGTTGAAGCCGACCGTGGCGGTGATGAGCAATGGGGTGACCAAGGGATGCATGCCCGAATCGTTCGCGACCCTGAAAGGGACGCCGTCGATCCAAGCGATTTACCAGATGCACCGGAACGAGCGGGAGGACCGGCAGAACAACACCGCGCTGGAACACATCGCCAATCCGGACCGCCTTTGCGACGCGACGCCAATCCGGCTCTCCGTGGCCAGCGACGCCAAATCCTACACGGTGTCAATCGACGGGAAGACCCGGCACAAAAAGGAGTACGCGACGAAGTAGTCTCCGCCTTTTGGTTTGCGCGGGGCGCCCTAGCGGACTAAAAAGGCGGCTCCATGCAGGCAATTCAGGAAACTTCCCGGCTGGGGCAGCTATTGACGTGGTGCGAGGAGCGGAACGTTTCCGACCTGCACGTGCAGGCGGACCGGAGGTTGGCTGTCCGCGTCGACGGCGAATTGCTCCGTCTGGATGAAAGGGAATTTCCACCATTCACGAACGAGGAAATCTTCCAGGAGCTCTCGGCCAACCTCAACGCGGAGACGGTGGCGGCGATCCGGCGGCGGAACGAGCATGACCTGAGCTTTTACCATGGAGCCAACCGTTACCGGGGGAATTTCAGCAAGCAAAAGGGGGTGCAATCCTTTTCCCTGCGGTACGTCCCGCAACAGCGCAGCGTGCTGCGCGAGTTGAACCTGCCGGAGACCCTGTCCGAACTGGCGGCGGAACTGCGCGGGATTATTATCCTGACCGGGGCCACGGCGCAGGGCAAGAGCACCACGGCACGGGCGCTGCTGCAACATATCAATGAAACAAAGCCGGTGCGGGTGGTCTCGATCGAGGACCCGATCGAGTTTGTGTTCGAGGATGGGCAGGCGCAATTCGAGCAGCGGGAGGTGGGGATCGACACCGATTCGTTCGCGGCGGGGATCAAGAACGCGATGAGGCAGGATCCGAACATCATTTTTGTCGGGGAGATGCGGGACCGGGAGAGCGTTTACGCGGCGATCCAGGCGGCGGAGACCGGTCACATGATCCTGACCACGCTGCACGCCGACTCGGCCTCGCAGGCCCTGGGGCGGATCCGGATGTTTTACCCGAGCGATGAACAGGCCAACATCAGCGCGCTGCTGTCGCGCAACCTCAAGGCCATCGTCACGCAGCGGCTGGTCCCCGCGGCGAAAGGCGGGCGAATCCCCTGCCTGGAGGTGCTGCGGGTGGACCTGGGGGCGCGCGACGCGGTGGCGCAGAACGAGCTCCAACTGCTGGACGGGATCATCGAGGCGGCCGTCGGCCAGGGGATGCATTCGTTCGACCAATACTTGCTCGAACTGCTGGCGGCGCGGATGGTGACAGAGGAAACCGCGCGGACTTACGCGGTCAACCGGCACAAGCTTGAGCTGCGGCTGCGGGGGATCATTTCCAACCCGGCGATCCTCAAGCAGGATCATGGGCGGTGATATGTGGATCGTGCTGAGAATCATTTTCGGGGGCCTGATGTATATGGCCTTCAAAGAGGCGCGGATGAACGCGCAGGCGGATCCGGTCAGCGGCGACCTGGGCAACGCGTTTTGGGTGGCGGTGGTGGTGATCCTGGCCTTGGCAAACGGGATTGTGTGGGCGCCATGGTTCGCCGAGAAGGTTGGCGACCCGTTGACGGGCGGGACGATCAATTCTCAATTTGGGGAGGAGAAAAACTACGGCATCCGGATCGCGAAATGGCTGCAGTTCCGCGGGCTGCGCGGTCCGGCGCGGTGGATTTGTTTCATCGAGGGGGTGCGAAACCCGCGCGTGCTGACGCCGTTTGTGCTGGGGATGGCCACCGCCCGCAAGGGGTCCTGGCTGGAAAAAATGTACGCGCTCGAGGTCTTCAAGTTCAACAATGTCCAAAACTGCATGAACGCGTTCACTGTGTTGAAGGCGCACGGGATCGACCCCCGCCCGCATGCGATGCCGGGAGTCAACCTGGCCCTGATCTCGTTGGAGCATGAAGTCAAGGAGGCGCCCCCTGCCCTGCCCGTGGCCGAGGCCCCGCCGCCCGCCCCCATCCAGAGGAACCGGCGGATCAAGATCGGGCCTGAAAGCTGATGTTCCACACCCTCCATCGCGCGCTCAAATTCCTGACGTTCTGCGCCTTTTTGGGGGTGGCGTGGGTGGCGTACGAGCAGCGGCATGTGCTGGAGCCGGCGTTGATCTGGTATGACGTTTGGGACAATGGCGGATTCCGGGTGGAACCGCTCAAACGGGTGCACGGGACCGTCCTGTTCGTGAACAACAGCCAGACATTCACGATGGAGACAGCCCAGAA
>CAZSXX010000217.1:0-7828 GCA_964611245.1 uncultured Verrucomicrobiota bacterium
CACGAACGTGGTGTCAGCGGTGTATGGAATCCCCAATTTCCATTACCGATTCCCGAACATCGGCGCCCTCGGGCAGGTCCATCGCGGCACCCCTTGGCAGACAGTATATTTGAAAGCGGGAGCCGCCACCGCCTTTCCGGCTTTCAACAATCCCTCGGAGCCCTATTGGAAGGAGTGGTCCGGTTCGTTTGGCACCCACCCGACCAATGACTGGAAGCTCATCGGGCTCTTCACCACCGCGCCCTCGGAAAGCGCCGCGCGCGGCTTGCTTTCGGTGAACCAGACCAACATCGCCGCTTGGTCGGCCGTGTTGAGCGGCGTCCCGGTCATCACCAACAGCGTCCCCAACGACCTGTTCCAGACCAACCGCTACACCCGCCCGCGCTGGGGCGACCCAAACAATGGTTACGCCGACCTATTGATCGAGCCCGGATCGATCCAGCTTTCCAACATTGTCCGTGGCATCAACGCGTATCGCGTGAATCCGAACCGCGCGGGCGGAGCCTTCCAAGCCTTCGCCTACCTCGGCGAGATTCTCGGCACGCCGGAGTTGAGCACCGCCTCCCCGTTCCTCAACCGCGACGTCCGCCAATATGGCGGCGGCGCCTTCACGGACGAGCAGGTCGAGGCGATTCCACAGCGCATCCTCTCGCTCTTGAAGGAGGATGAACCGCGCATGGTGGTGTATGCCTTTGGGCAAACGCTCAAGCCCGCGCCGCGCTCGTTCGTGACGAGCTCTGATTTTTACAACCTGTGCGTCAATTACCAGGTCACCGGAGAGTACGCGACCAAAGCGGTTGTGCGCGTCGAGGGCGAGTTGAAAAACCCGGCCAATCCCTTGAAGACCGTCGTCGAAAGTTTTGAGGCGTTGCCTCCGTTTGAGTGAGGAGTTTCGTGTTTTTTCCCGTGAACCATTTGCGAAATTGGCCAATGCAATCGACATTGGGGCCAGCGACCATCGTTGAGAAAAGGCAGGACTGATTATGCGTTCAAATCTTCGTTTCTGGTTGGCGTTGAGCGTCCTGCTCGGGGCCGGGACGATCATCGTCTGGTTCAAGGGGAGGCCCGCTCCGGCCCCCGTTCCCGCCGCCTGGTCCGGACCCGGCGCGGCGGTCCAGAAAATGCCGGCCCTCCTTTCGGCCACCTCGTTGCTCGCCTCGCAGTTGGGAGCCAAAGCGGGCGCCCCGACTGAGGCCGCCACCAACCGCGGCCGCTATCAGCTTTCCAATGTTGGCCAATCGATCGACGCGCTCGTCCGCGTGGAAAGCGCCGTGCTCATGCGCAACGCGCTCATCGACACCCGCGCCCCGTTGGAGTTGGGCATTCCCGAGAACCTGCGCGCGGGCCCCAATCCCGGCGCCTACATCGTCCAGGCCATCGGCCCCGCCACCGCCGCCTTCCAAAAGATGCTGAAGGACGCCGGCGCGGAGATCGTCTCCTACATTCCCAACAACGCCTTCCTCGTCAAAGCGGATTCCGGCGCCGCCGACCTGCTGCGGAATCAGCGCGGCGTCCAAGCTGTCCTCGATTACGAACCCTATTACAAGATCGACACCCGGCTGATGAAGTTCGCCGTCGATCATGAGGCGATGTCCGAAGGCGCCTGGCTGCGGGTGACCCTTTTCCCCGGTTCCTCGCCGTCGGCGCTGGAGCCGTTGGCCTTGGCTCTGGGCGGCCGCGAGCCCTCCCCGTTCGGTGAGCAATTCCTGCTGCAACCCCGCTCCGGTTCCCTCACGTCCCTCGCGCACTTGCCGGAAGTCCAGATCATCGAGCCATGGAACCCCCGTGTGGCGGCCAACGACCTGACGCGCGTCCGGTTGGGCATCGCGACCAACACCATCACCACCACCAATTACCTCAACCTGACCGGCAGCAACGTCTGGGTCAACGTCAACGACATCGGCGTCGACTCCACCCATCCCGAATTGCAGGGGCGCGTCTTTTATCACGGCAACAACGCCATGACGGACCCTGATGGCCACGGCACCCACGTCGCGGCCACCATCGCGGGCATCGGCTCCATCACGGAGATTTTCGACAAGATGTCCGCCCTCCCGACCAACTCGGCGCGCTTGAGCACCAACACGGTCACAAACCCGGATGGATCCACCTCAACGAACGTTTATTTGGACGGCTCCCTGACCAACGCCAGCTTTCGCGGGATGGCGCCCAAGGCCAAGCTGTTTGTCCTCCCCATCGATTTCACGCCGGACGTCCACACCCCGGTGACCGACACCTACCTGATCGAGACTGCCGCGCGCACCAATTACCAGACCCTGCAGCGCACCAACACCATGGTGTCCAACAACAGTTGGAACTACGCCAACTCCACCGACTACGATTCGCAAGCCGCCCGGTTCGACGCCGCCACGCGCGACGCGCTCCCGGATGTTCCCGGCTCCCAACCGGTCCTTTACCTGTTCGCCGCCGGCAACCAGGGCTTCGGCGATGAGGAAGGGCAGGGCGGGGAGCCCGGCCGGATCGCCTCCCCGGGGACGGCCAAGAACGTGATCACGGTCGGCGCCCTCGAGACGTTGCGCTACATCGCCGAGGGCCTGACCAACGTCGAAACCCGGGTTGAAGGCACCAACACCAACACGTTCACGAACACCATCGCCATTTTCCTGCCCATCACCGACTCCGACGACCAGATCGCCTCGTTCTCCAGCCGCGGCAACGTCGGCATCGGCATCGAGGGCAATTTCGGCCGCTTCAAGCCGGACGTGGTCGCGCCCGGGACGTTCATCATGTCCGCCCGCTCCAAGCTGTGGGACCTGAAGAACGACTACGATCCCGCCCAAAGCCAGAACACGTCGAACATCTTCAATGTCCTGAGCAACCTCAATTCAGTGACCACCGAGTATCGATACGATTCCGGAACCTCGTTCGCGGTCCCCGGGGTCTCCGGCCTGCTCGCCCTGGTCCAGGAGTTCTTCGGCGAAGTGCTGCAGCCACCTAAGCGCCGCTTTTTCAGCCCGGCCCTGATGAAGGCCCTGCTCATCAACTCAGCCCGCTCGGTCCATCAGCGTTATGACCTCGCCCCGGAGACCCGCATGAACTTCCAGGGTTGGGGCGGGCTCCATCTCCCCCGCATCCTCCCGGGCGACACCAACAGCGAGGCGATCTTCCGGAAGCTCGATGAAAAAGATTGGCCCTTGGTCCTCATCGAACAATCCCCGACCAACGCCGTGGCGACCGGCCAGGAGATCATCTTCAAGCTCGACGTCGACACCAACGCCCTTTCCTATCCGTTGCGTTTCACGCTCGTTTGGACCGATCCCCCGGCCAACCCCCAGGCCAGCCTCAAGCTGGTGAACGATCTGGATCTCGTGGTCCAGTCCGAGACGGTGGTCGATGGCAAAACCAACATCGTCACATGGCATGGGAATGACATCCTCAATGGGCGCGACTACACCGAGGCGCGTGACAGCGGCGCCTTTGGCGGAGTCCGGGACGTCGTCAACAACGTCGAGAACATCTTCATCGCCGACCCCCGCACCATGTCCAACATCACCGTCCGCGTCATGGGCCGCCGCGTGAACGTGAAGTCGATTTCCGACTATTACAACAGAGTCGGCGCTTTCGGAACCAACGAGATCGTGCAGGACTTCGCCCTTGTTGTGTCCTCCGAACAAACTGGGCTTGAAAGCGTCTTCAAGAAGTTTGAGCGCCAGCCTGGCCTGAGCCTGTTCAACGAGACCACCCTCGAGCCGATCCTCAACGCCGTCGAGCTCAACAACCAGCGCGTCGGAGCCAACTCGGCACTCCTGGATTCCCGGGGCGCGACCAACCAGTGGCGCTTCTATGTCTTCACCAACAACAACGACTCCCCCGGCCTCCTGACGGCGGGGTCCAACGTCGCCTTCATCACCAGCGCCCCGCTCGCCCTTGGCATCCCGCGCGCGTCCAAGCTCGGCGACCAGGACATTTTCACCGAGCCCGACATCGACCTTTATGTCTCCCGGAACCCCTTTCTGTCGGTCCTGGAGCCGAACGCCGTCGCCAATGCCCTCAAGTCCACCAATTCCGGCGGCAGCGAGCTCATCGTGTTGACCAACGCCGCCATCGACGACGTTTATTATCTCGCCGTGAAATCGGAGGACCAGCAGGCGGCCGAGTTCACGATCATCACCATCTCCACGGATGAGCCGTTTGAGGACGGCAACGGCAAAGTCCGCCGCCTCCGCTTGTTCCCGGTCGGCGCCATCCTGGACGGCAGCGCCACTTTCCCGAGCGGGCGCAGGATGTATGGAGTCCCCATCACCAATCGCCGCCTTTTGGACGCGTCGCTCTACCTGCTCGCCGGGCATGACGAGTTCGGCGACCTCGTTGGCAACATTTACCACAAGGGCTTGGGCGCCACCCTGTTCAGCCACACGTTGAACAACGGGGAATTCACCGGCACAAACGCCTATCTCTTCAGCGACAGTCCCTACACCCCGCAAACTTGGCCGCTCCCCCCGGAATATGACCAATTCGGCCCTTATCCTGGGCCAATCCCATTCCTCCTGAACTCCGATGGCCCGCGCACCTTGGCGCGCTACTCCGGCCTGCGAACGGGCGGTGAGGCATGGGTGTTCCAGGTGGTGGACAGCGCGCCGTCCCACACCGGCTTGGTGGAGCGCGCCGAGATCTACCTGCGCCCCGTCCAACGGGACATCATTCCGGGCGAGCAGTTGAGCGGGTCCGTGGCCGCGGGCGACATCGAGGTGTTCCTGCTCGACGTGCCGAACGACGCGACGAAGGTCACGTTCACGATCACCAGCGATTCCCCGGATTTGCTCGCGCTGATCCGCCGCGAGTTCCTCCCGTCGACCAACATTGGCGAGTATGATTTCCTGATCGACTTCACCAATAGCACATCCGTCACGCTTTCGATCGACGCGAACTCACAGCCGCCGCTCGTCCCGGGCGAGTACTTCGTCGGCTTGTTGAACAAAGGGACCACCGTCGCGAACTACACCCTGCTCGTGACGATTGAGGTTGGCGACGCCGGGAAAAACCTCGCCGTCATTGGCGACAGCCGCATCCCGATCAAGGACGATTCAAAGACGATCTCGATCCGCGAGTACAAGCAGGACAAAATCGTCACCGGCGCCGCCGTGGCCATCGTCGCGGAAAAAGCCCGCGTCTCCGACCTTGTCCTCCATCTCGTGAGCCCGCAGGGAACGCGCGTCCTCCTCGCCGAAAACCGGGGCCGTTTCTCCGATGATTTCGGCAGCACCAACTCCACGGTCAATTTTGTCGGGCCTTCCTACGCGGTCTTCTCCGACACCTTGGGTCTGCCCATCAAATTCACGCCGCCGCCCTTCGGTGATGAAAGCCCGTTGCGCGGCCCAGTCTTCGGGAACGGATTTGAAGGCGCTCCCGACGGGATTTATCCAGTCGGCTCATTCTTTGATGGTTGGGGAGTGTCCACCAACCAAGTCAGCGTGGTGACCGGCGACGCCGCGACGGGGTTGAACTATGTGAACCTTGGCTCCGGCGGCATCTCCAATTCGCTCCCGACCGTCCAAGGCCGTTCCTATCGGCTCTCCTTCGCGTATCGCGGACGCCCCACCTACAGCCGCGTCTTCATCAACAACAATCATGATTGGACCAACCAGCCCGCGGTTGGCCCCGTCTTCAGCACGGGCCAAAGCGACACCGGGCTTTCCTCGCCAGTCCGCGCCCACACCAATGCCCCAGCCGGCACGGTGGACACGCATTACCGCATTTTCAACAACCCCGACTCGAACTATCCTCCGGCTCCCGGCGAAAGCGGGACCGCGCTGTTCGTTTCCGATCCAGCCCAGCTCGGCTTGGGTGGATGGTTCGCCAACGACACGAATTCCCAGTGGCTGAGCATGGCCTACCCGGGCTCCAATCGGCATCCCGGAGGGGAATACACCAACCGCACCACGTTCGTCGTTTTGGATGATCCAAACCGGGTTCGCGTCAACGCCCGTGTGGCCGCGGATGACAGCGTCGTGAACATCTTCGTGAATGGGGTCTCCACCGGAATTTCCGGCGGGTCCACCGGCGGCTACTCCGCGCCTTTCACGTTGTCGGGCCCATTCATCCGCGACTTGAACACCATCGATTTCGTGGTCACCAACGCTTCCGTCGGCTACGTCGGTTTCCGGGCGCAGCTCTCGATGGCCTTGGTGCCAACCGTCGGTCCCACCAATTCGTCTCAACTGATCACCAACGCGAGCGCGGTGGGGTATGTGAGCTTGATCGGATCCGAAACCAACTCCACCGCCATCACGGGCGTCGCCGAATGGCGCACCTATGAAACCGAATTCGTGGCCGACCGCGCGGGCATGGGGCTTCAGTTCCTCGCCGCCGGCGGCTCGCCCGGCTTGGAGATCGACGACGTGAAGCTGGAGGACACCGGAACGGTATTCATGCACCCCGAGGAGCCCTTGGCGGTTCTCGAGGGCGAACGCGCCATGGGCGACTGGCGCCTTGAGGCGTGGGACAACCGGACCGGCGCCAATGTCCCCGCCGAAATCGTGGATTGGCAGATTCTCCTGAGCACCGCGAATTCGCCGCGATTGGCCGAGGCGCTCGCCCCGGACAAAACGTACCCGGCGACGGTCAACCATCCCACGATTCGGGCGAACACCAATTACACGGTGGGCCGGATTTTCCGCGGCGAGATCGAATGGTTCTATTTCGATGTCTGCACCAATGCGACCGCCCTCTCCATCTCGATGGCCACGCCGGCCGCCAATTCCAGCGCCCTCGAATTGCTGGTGGACCGCTCGGGCTTCCCGACCGGCGACCCGTCCCGCGATGACTATGTCCTCCTCCGCAGCACGGCCCTCGCGAACTCAACCGTCACCTTCGCGCTGACCTTGGACAACCCGGCGGCCGCCCCGCTCCAGCCCGGCAAGCGCATCTTTTTCGCCGTCCGCAATTTCAACCGCTTCCGCACAAATATCTTCGCGTTGAAAGTGGCGAACAACGGCTGCCCATTCACGGCTCCCACCCCGCTGATCTTGGGCCAGGCGTTCTCGGACTATTCATTCCCATCCACTCCTGGGGACCAAGGCAACACCTACCAAGCCACAACCCCGGGGCCTGCTGTCGTGGAAATCTCGACGGAATCTCCTGGAGACATCGTCGTCCTGGCCTCCAAAGGCATGGAGCCCACGGCGGAGCGTTACGACGTCCGGCTGGCTCTTTCCGGCAATTCCGGAACGCTGGCCCTGCCGACCGGCGGCGCATGGTTCCTGCGCGTCGTGAACGAGGGCAGCACAACGGTCCCTTATTCGATCAAGGCCGTCCCTGCTGGCGGATTTGCGGTCCGGGATGTCTCATTGGTCGCGAATCACCTCCGTGTCTCATGGGAAAGCGTCCCAGGCCAGAACTATGAAATCGCGTCCTCCACCGACCTCCAGTCATGGACCGTGATTGCCACGGTTCCCTCGGCCGGTTCGGAGACGACCTACGAGGATCCCAACGCCGCGTCGGGTGTGGCCCGGTTCCTTCGCATTCGCCCGGTCACTCCGTGATTTGGACGGGACCGGTGGGCGTCAACCGGCCTTCAACCCGTGTGCTTGCGGATTGAGCTGTCCCGCCGCGCCCAGTTTTCGTCCGTGCGCGGATAGTCCAGGTTGTAATGCAAGCCGCGGCTTTCGGGCCGCTGGAGCGCGCACGCGATGATCAATTCGGCCACCGTGGCGATGTTCCGCAGCTCCAGCAGGTCGCTGCTCACCAGGAAGTCCCAATAATACTCCTGAATTTCGGCCTGCAAATTGGCGATGCGCGCCTGCGCTCGGTGCAGCCGCTTGTTCGTGCGGACGATCCCGACGTAATCCCACATCAGCCGCCGGATTTC
>CAZSXX010000218.1:0-7794 GCA_964611245.1 uncultured Verrucomicrobiota bacterium
GAAGATCCCCGTCCGGCAAAAGAGCAGCAAGATGTCGGCCCCATACCAGTTGCAGATCGCCGACCGTTGAGGCAAAGGCGGCGGAGAACCTCTCGCACATGGAATTAATCAAGCGCGCGGCGGACGTGGTCCTGCATTTGGACCGGCATTTGGGGGACATCGTCCGGGACTGGGGCCCGTGGATTTACGCCCTTCTGTTCCTGATTGTGTTCTGCGAGACAGGCTTGGTGGTGACGCCGATCTTGCCTGGGGACTCGCTGTTGTTCGCGGTGGGGGCGCTGTGCGGAGCGGGGGCGATGAACCTGCCGCTGGTCATGGTGTTGCTGTTTGTGGCGGCGATTCTTGGGGACAGCGTCAATTACGCGATCGGGAATTATCTCGGCCCAAAGGTGTTCACGGGGCGCTATCGATTCCTGAAAAAAGAGCACTTGGACAAGACGCACGGGTTTTACGAGCGGTATGGCGGCAAGACCATCGTGATCGCGCGCTTTGTGCCGATCGTCCGCACATTCGCGCCGTTCGTGGCTGGCGTGGGGAGCATGACCTATGGGCGGTTCATGGCCTACAATGTGGGGGGCGCCGCGCTCTGGGTCGGGTCGTTGACGCTGCTCGGCTACGCCTTTGGCAACCACCCGTTCGTGAAGAAGAATTTTGGCCTGGTCATCATTGGGATCATCATTGTGTCCATCATTCCGGCGGTGGTTGAGTTTTTCCGCGAGCGGTCCAAGCACGCGAAGCGGCAGGCGGCTGAAAAATCAAACTAAACGGGCGCGAGGCGGAGTCGGTGGCCGGAAGCGGGCCAGCGAACGGCGGGCCTCCCGCCGGGTTGGATTGGGGCCCGGCCATGCTTTGGGGAGGGCAAAGAGGAGGACCGGGAAACCTGCGCACCGGCCACGGCCTTGACTTTCCGGGGGGATGGCCATAATCGATTTTGAATTGGGAGACCGCGGCCGCCATGGTTGAACCTTCCGCCAACGAAAGTCCGAGTCACCAGCTCTGCGCAATCCTCTTCGCGGACATGGTCGGCTATTCCTCGATGCCGGAAGCGGAGGCGCTCGAGTGCAAGGAACAGATGCTGGAGTTGGCCCGAACCGGCCTCCTGGCCCACGGCGGACGGCTCGTCAAAACGATGGGCGACGGTTTTTTGGCCCAATTCCCCGCCGCCAACCCCGCCGTCGCGTTCGCGGTGGAACTTCAGGAAAAGGTCGCGCAACGGAATGCGTCCCTGCCGGCCCGCTCCCGTTTTCTTGTGCGCGTGGGCATCCACGCCGGGGACGTCATCGTCCGCGACGGCGACGTCGAGGGGGTGACGGTCAACATCGCCGCGCGCACCGAAAGCCTGGCCGCGCCGGGCGGCATCTGTTTGACCGCGAAGGTGTGGGAGCAGGTCCCGGAGGCGGCCGCCCGGCGGGCGGACAACCTTGGCCGTTGGCGGGTCAAAGGCATTCGCAGCCCGATTTGCTTTTATCATTTTCACGCGCCCAACGCCGGGTGGGCCGCCCGCGCGCGGTTGCGCGCGAGGTTGCTCCTCAAATGGCCTGGCCGCCTGCCGGCCGCGATCGTCACGGCGGGAATCCTGATCGCCGTTGGCCTGTGGATTCGGCCATTTGGAATGGAGGTCCTGGCCAAAATTTTCCCGCTGACGCCCTTCCAGCAAATCCAGCGGACCCGCAAGCAGCTGGAGCGGTATGACCTTCCGGACCGCGTGGAGCAGGCGCGCGAATCGTTGGTGCGAATTCTTCCGAAAGACCCGCGCGACCCTCTGTTCAACGAGGCCCACGCGCTGCTCAGCTTCACCTACTGGCGCCGCTACCGGCAGACGCTGGACGAGGAGGACCGGTCCGAGGCGTTCCGGCGCGCCTCGATGGTGCTTTCCAACGCGCCAAACTCAAAAATGGCGGCGTTCATCCTCGGCGTCGTCGCGGCGGACGAGGGGCGCTGGCGGGACGCCACCAACCATTTGATCCGAGCCAGCGAGGCGTCCAAGTGGGAGGATGGCGAGGCGTTGGTCGAGTTGGCCGCCGCCTGCCGCCGCCTGCAGGACGCGGCCAGCGCCGACTCGTTTGAGCAAAAGGCGCTGCGGGTGAAAAACAAAAGCTGGTCCTACCACAACGCCCTCGGCCGGTACCGTTGGACATTCGGGGACGCCAGGGCCGCCGTGGCCAGTTTCGACGAGGCCCTCAAACTTGCCCCCGACAGCCCCACGGCCCTCCTCAACATGGGCCTCGTCCTCGAGGCGCAGGGGCAGAGCCGTCCGGCCTTCAGTTACCTGCAAAAGTCCCTGGAAATTTGGCCGACCGCCGCGGCCCACATTGGCATGGGCCACCATTACAACTCCGAGGAAAAATGGCTCGCCGCCGCGACCAATTTCGTCTTCGCCGCCCGGAAGAACCCCGCCCGGCACGACGCCTCCGGCAACGCCGGGCTGGCGTTCCTGAAAGTGGCGGGGCATGAAAACGAGGCCCGTGAATCGTTGGAGGAGGCGATCGACAAGGCGAGGAGCACGCTCAAAAAAGCCTGGAATCCCATCGCCGCCGCCAACGTGGGCCTGTACCAGGCGGCGCTTCAGCGCGACGAGGAGGCGTGCGAAACCTTCGCGGAGGTCTGGCGCCAATCCCATGACCACCAGCAGGTCCACGCCAACATCATTGAAGCCGTGCGGTTGATGAAGGCGCGGGGCGGCCACGCCCAGGCCGACCGCCTCCAACGAATGCTTGACGAAAAACCTAAACCGTCCAATTCTTCAATCCAGAAGTAGCCCGGCTAAGCTGCTTTCAGCTCCGGGCTTGAATCACTAGTGTTATGAAAGGTAAACCAACCAAACCGTCCACCCCAAGAATACCGGCCCCAAACAAGCGGTGTTCCTCTTCATCCTCGTCCCCCCTTCCCTATGTGGAGATTTTCCTGACCTGCACCGTGACCGGAACCGACGGAAGGGTTACGGACGTTTGCGACTGGAACGACGCTTGTCCCACCCCCGCGCGCCGCAGGAAAGTGAAAATCGCGAACGTGACAGAGGTTCGCTTCAGCGCGAACAAGCCGTTCCTTTTCATTCCACTCGATCCAGCCCAGTGGAGTCCGCGCGCCAATCCGGTCTTTTTTTACCGGTCGGACAAAGTCACTTGGGGCGCGCTTGAATCGAGCGCAACCGGGAGCGCCCACACCTTGCGGGTCGGAATTTCCGGCTCCCCTGGCAATGTACTCAAATACGGCATTCTCTCCCTCTCGGACTTGGAAGCGACGAAAGCCCGCAAGGGTCCCAGACCGACGATCCCGCAACCCAACCTCGCCCGCGCGACCATAATCCTGGAATGACGGACCGCCGCGGCCGTTTGGCGAGCCAAGGCGCATGCGCCATTTTTAGTGGTTGGGGCGAAGGGTCGAGCCGCCCACGGCGGTTCGCGGGCCATCCAGCGACGGGTCACTTCTCCCCATTTTGGGCAACCTTCCGGCAGGCTGCGGGGCTTATGGAGTGAGGGCGCGTTTGATGGCGGCGAGCAGGTCGGGGTATTGGTCGTAGTCCTTGAATTGGGGGAACTGTTTTTTGATGGCGTCCGGGGCGTGGAAGAGGAAGCCGACGTCGGCCTCGGCGAGCATGGCGGTGTCGTTGAAGGAGTCGCCCGCGGCGATGACGCGGTATTCGAGGGATTTGAGGGCGGCGACGGCCTTGCGTTTCTGGTCGGTTTGGCGGAGGCGGTAATTTACGACGTTCCCGTCGGCGACCTCGAGGCTGTGGCAGAAGAGGGTGGGCCACCCGAGTTGGCGCATCAGGGGCTGGGCGAATTCCTGGAAGGTGTCCGAGAGGATGATGACCTGGGTGAGTTCGCGGAGCTCGCGCATGAAATCGAGCGCGCCGTCGAGGGGGCGGAGGCCGCCGATGACGTTTTGGATGTCGCGCAGCTTGAGGCCACGTTGGGCGAGGATTTGGAGGCGGCCGCGCATGAGGACGTCGTAGTCGGGCTCGTCGCGGGTGGTGCGGCGGAGTTCGGGGATGCCCGTGGCCTCGGCGAAGGCGATCCAGATTTCAGGGACGAGGACGCCTTCGAGGTCCAGTGTGACGATTGAGGATTTCACGCCGGGGGAGATTTCCAAAAAAGGTGTGGCCTGTCCAGAGCGGCGGGAACGCGGGGCGGATGGCGGAAAACTCAGGGAGCCGGGCTTATTGCGGTTGGTGGGAACATCAGGTAAGTTGGATCGCGACCCTGGAACAGAGGGCGACGCAGACCGATTATAATCCATGCAACCAATCGATTTTGAGGGTGAACTGGCGAAGATCCTGGAGAGGGACGGGCGCTTTGACCGGGAAGCTTACATTTTCCTGCGGCAGGCGCTGGACCATTGCCACCGGCTGACGCTGAAGGCGGCGCGGAAAAAGGAGGCGCAGCAGCCGGCGGAAAAGCATGTGAGCGTGGAGCAGTTGCTGGATGGGGTGCGCCTGTACGCGTTGCAGGAGTATGGGCCGATGGCGACGACGGTGCTGGAGTCGTGGGGGGTGCGGAGCTGCGAGAATTTCGGGGAGATTGTGTTCAATATGGTGGAAAACAGGCTGTTGAGCGTGACGGAGAACGACACGCTGGAGGAGTTCCGGAAGGGCTACGATTTTCAGGCGGCGTTTTGCGCGCCGTTCAAGCCGGGCAAGCGCGGCGCACCCAAAGCGGCCATTGAGCCGAGCGCAAAGTGACCAACCTCAAGGAGGCCCGGGCGGCCGCGGCGATGAATTCCGACCCTTCACTGCTGGCGACAGCGTATCCGGAGATTCCGGCGCTGCCGCCGGGCACGCGGGTGATCACGCTGGACAACGGGCTGGTCCTGATTGTGCGCGAGGATTCCAGCGCGCCGGTGGTTTCGGCGCAGGCCTGGTGCAAGGCGGGGAGCATCGACGAGGGGAAATGGCTCGGCTCGGGGATGTCCCACATGCTGGAGCACATGCTCTTCAAGGGGACCTCGACGCGGGGGCCGGGGCGGATCGACCAGGAAGTGCAGGATGTGGGGGGGTACATGAACGCCTACACCTCGTTCGACCGGACGGTGTATTGGATCAATGTGCCGACGGCCGGGGCGAAGGTGGCGTTGGACATCCTCTGCGACATCATGCAGAACGCGACGCTGGCGGCGGAGGAGATGGCGAAGGAAAAGCATGTGATCCTGCGGGAGATGGACATGAACCAGGATGACCCGTCGCGGCGGTCGAGCCGGAGGCTTTTCGAGACGGCCTACAGCCGGAGCCCGTACCGTTACACGGTGATTGGCTATCCGGACGTGTTCAATGAGCTGTCGCGGGAGGATGTGGTGGCGTATTACCGGGAGAAGTACACGCCGAACAACATGTTTTTCGTGGTGGTGGGGGACGTGAAGGCGGCGGAGGTGGAGGCGCAAGTCCGGAAGGCGTTCGCGGGGATGAAAGCGAGGCCGCTGCCGCCGTCGGTGCTGCCGATCGAGCCGCCGCAGACGGCGGGGCGCGAGGTGATTGAAGAGGGGCCGATCGAGCTGGGGTATTTCCATTTGGCGTGGCACATCCCGGACATCCGGCACCGCGACGTGCCCGCGCTGGATGTGCTGGCGACGCTGCTGGGGAGCGGGCACAGCGCGCGGTTGTACCAGGAAATCCGGGAGCGGCGGGGGCTGGCCCATTCGATCGACGCGTGGACGTACAACCCGGGGAACCCCGGACTGCTGGGGGTGAGCGGGGTGGTGGATCCGGACAAGTTTGAGGCGTCGCGGCTGGCGGTGCTGGAGGAGATCGAGAAGCTCAAGATCACGGCGGTGCCGATGGCGGAGTTGACGAAGGCGGTGAAGCAGTTCACGGCGGCGACGCTTTCGACGCGGAAGACGATGCAGGGGCAGGCGCAGGATTTCGGCGGGAACTGGGTGGCGGCCAATGACCTGAATTTGTCGGAACGGTATTTGGCCGCGGTGAAGCGGCTGACGCCGGGGGATTTGCAGCGGGTGGCGCGCCAGTATTTCACGCGGGAGAACAGCACGCTGTACGCGCTGCTGCCAACCGGGTCCGTGGTGCACCACGCGGCGGAGGAAGTGAAGCTGGCAGACCATCCGATCCAAAAGATCACGCTGCCGAACGGGCTGCGGCTGCTGCTCAAGGAGGACCACCGGCTGCCGTTCGTGGAGTTCCGGGTGGTGTTCAAGGCGGGGGTGCTGGCGGAGAACGCGAAGACCAACGGGCAGAGCCAGTTGCTGGCGCGGCTGCTGTTGAAAGGGACGGCGAAGCGGAAGGCGGAGGAGATCGTGACCGAGATCGAGTCGCTGGGCGGGAACATCGACAGCTACGGCGGGAACAACAGCCTGGGGATCAACATGGAGACGCTGAGCTCCGATGTGGCGCAGGGGATGGACCTGCTGGCGGACGTGATGCTGAACACGACCGCGCCGGAGGCCGCGTTGGAGCGGGAGAAGGAAGCGCAGTTGGCGGGCTTGCGGTCGCAGCGGGACCATCTCCTGCAAAGCGCGAGCCGGTCCATGCGCCGGGCGATGTTTGGCGCGAGTGGGTACGGATTGGACGTGAACGGATCCGAGGAGAGCCTGCGGGTGACGACGCGCGAGGCGGTGCAGGAGTTCCACCGCCGGGTGATTGTGCCCGACAATTGCGTGATGGCGATCTTCGGGGATTTTCAGTCGGCCGAGGTGCGGACGATGGTGGAGGATCGGTTTGGCGCATGGGCGCCGGGCGGGCAGAAGGTGATGGAAGATCCGGCCAATTCGCCGATCACTGAAGTGATCCGGATGGCGGAGAGCCGGGACAAAAAGCAGGGGGTGATCGTGGCGGCGTTTCCCGGGGTTTCGATCCACGACCCGGGCCGGTATGCCTTGGAGCTGCTGCAGGAGGCGCTGAGCGATTTGGGGTCGCGGCTGTTTGTGCGAATCCGCGATGAGCTGGGGCTGGCGTATTATGTGGGCGCGCAGCATTTCCTTGGATTGCAGCCGGGATACTTCGCGCTCTACGCGGGGACGGCGCCGGACAAGCTGGGGCAGGTGGAGACGGAGCTTTTCGCGGAGGTGGACAAACTGCGGAACGAGGGCCTGACGGCGGAGGAATTGCGGCGGGCGAAGGCGAAGCTGCTGGGCCAGAAAAAAATCGCGCGGCAGGATTTGGGGGGCCACGCGGTGGCGGCGGCGCTGGATGAACTGTACGGGCTCGGGTACGAGAACTGCGACACGGAGGACGCGCATTACGAGCGGGTGAGCATCGAGGAGGCGCACGCGGCCATCCGGAAATTTTTGGACCCGCGGCGGTGTGTGGTGTCGACCATCCGGCCCGAGGCGGCGGCGCCGACGGCGGCGGTGGCGGGCTGAGGATCGGGTTGGCGTTTGGGCGGGGGTTGTGGCATGCTGCGAGGCCATGACCCGATTATTCTTTGCGTTGCTGGCGGCGGTGATGGCGGGGGCCGCGGATGGTCCGCAGGATCCGATCATGGGGGTGTATGAGGGGTTCTGGGAAACGCAGGACGGCAAGAAGGGACGGGTGACCGCGCAAATCCGGCCGGTGGGCCAGGGGAAATACGATGGGTTTGTGGCGCTGTTCCGCGTGAAGGCGTTCGAGGGCGCGCTGCGGATCGCCTCCGGCCCACCCGAGACACCACTGAAATTCACGGGCACGGCCGCGCCGGCGCCGCACGGGGCGCTGACCGCGCCGCTGGAGGGGAAGTGCGAGGTGGCCGGGGGGAAGTTGACCGGGAACTTCAAGGGAGACCTTGGCGTTGGGACCTTTGAGGCGAGCCTGAGCAAAGCGGCCTCCCCGACGCTCGGGGCCAAGCCGCCGGCGGGGGCGGTGGTTGTCTT
>CAZSXX010000219.1:0-7724 GCA_964611245.1 uncultured Verrucomicrobiota bacterium
ACAAAGCGGCTGGCACGGCCTGTTCTGTGGCAAAGACTCCGTAAAAGGAGACAAGATTGACGCGCTTGTGGGGCATTGAAGTGACCCGCTCGACGCGCAGGGCGAGTTCGACGGGACCTTTGACCAAGACCGCTTCGGCCCCGTTGTGGAAGAGGGTTTTGGAGACGATGGTGAACTTCGCCGCGCCCGCGCCGCGCTTCGGAATCTCAGTCACTTCATTGCAGGTGGCGGTCACGGTCGCCCCATTGTACCGGATGGTCAGCTCGTCCCCGTGCGTCGGTTTCTTCATCTGTGGAGCTTACGGGGATCAAGCGCAAAGTAACCAAATACTTTTGGAAATCGGTCAACTGCCCGAAAGGCGGATGATGCGGGATTGGATGCGCTGGTAGCGGCGGTCCATTTTTTCGGAGAGGTCCGCGTCCGGGGCGGCAGGCTCCGATTTTTCCAGGAAGGAGCGGCCGTCGTCGAGGAGGTCGGCGATGTCTTTTTGGATGTCGGCCCATTGCTTGCGCTTGGAGCGCCCGCCTTGAAAAGCGAGTTCGGCCACGTCGCGGGTCAGGGAATCGAGGGAGTCCTTGAGTGCGGCAAACGCTTTTTGGAGCTCTTCCTTGTTCCCGGCCTCGGTGGCGAGGAGAGCTTTATGATCCCGGGCAGCGCTTTCAATGACAGTTTCAACGTTCACAATGATCCATCGTCTCACGACGGCAACGGAAGGTCACTGCCAGAGTTGGAATCTTTTCGCGGGAAGAAAAATGGAAGTTGCCCTTGTGTTCCAGCGAGACGGGGCGAATGCTGGAGCATGAAGATATTGATCGAGGACGCGCAGACCCTGGAATATTACACGGCGGCGGGCCGTTGGACGACGAATTCCAAGGAGGCGGCGACGTATCCCTCGTCGTTCGTGGCGAAACAGGCCGGGACCAAAGCGCCGATCCGGCGGTTCAACGTGGTCGGCTTTTTCAGCAACTCCCCGCAATTGACGAACCTCGACGAGGGAGTTGGGACCGCGGCGGCGAAGTAGGAGCTCCCCATGGCAATTTGGGGCCGGGTTGGGCCGCCGAAGGACTCATCCCCAGGTGTGTGGCCGGTGGCGCACGGAACGGCTTTTTACCTTTGCGAGAGCGTCCCTTGTGACGCATCCTAAAAAATATGGGTATGCGACGAGACGCTCGAGAGAGAGCCGTCCAGTTTTTGTTTCAATACGACTTGAACCGTCCGGAAAGCCTCGAAGACGCGTTGAACACCTTCTTCGACAGCCAGCGCGCGAGCGCGATCGCCGAGGACAAGGCGGACGCGCGTTGGGGCGAGAAGGTTGAGCCGCCGCCCATTTCAGCGGAGGAGACCGCCGCGCGGCTGTTCGCCGAGCCATTGATCCGGGGCACGCTGGAGAAGCAACGGGACTTGGACACCCTGATCGTGCAACACGCAAAGAATTGGGAATTGAAACGGATGGCGGTGGTGGACCGAAACATCCTGCGCCTGGCGATTTATGAAATGCTGTTCCGCGAGGACATCCCCCCGGTGGTGAGCATCAATGAAGCGGTGGACATCGCGAAGAAATTCTCGACCGAGGACAGCGGGAAATTTGTGAACGGAATCTTGGACAAAGTGAAAGGGGACCTCATGCGCCCGGCGCGGATTGTTTCCGAGTGATGTTTGCGGATTTACATTTGCACACGGCGTTCTCCGACGGCACCTATTCGCCGGAGGAGTTGACCGGGCACGGGGCGCGACATGGCTTCGCCTGCATGGCGCTGACGGACCATGACACGGTGGAGGGGTGCGCGCGCATGGCGCTGGCGTGCCAAGCGGCTGGGATCGAGTTTCTGCCGGCCACTGAGCTGACGGCGGAGTTCAAGGGGACCGAGCTCCACATTATTGGATACGCGATCGACATCGAACATGCGCGCCTATTGAGCGAGATGAAGCATTTCCAGGATGTCCGCCAGGAACGCATCCGGGAAATGGTCGGGCGGCTAAACCGGCTCAACGTCGAGATCAGTGAGGATGACGTCAACCAGATCGCGAACTGCAATTCGCCGGGGCGGCCGCATGTGGCGCGGGCCCTGATCAAGAACAAGGTTTGCGTGACCCTCGACGAGGCGTTTGAACGGTTCCTCAAGAAAGGGCGGCCCGCCTGGGTCCCGAAATTCAAGATTTCGGCGGACGACGCCATCGCGCTCATCCATGAAGCGGGGGGGCTGGCCGTGATGGCCCATCCTGGGCTGGTTCACCATGACAGCTTGATACCGGATTTGGTGGCGTCGGGCATGGACGGCATCGAGTGCTACCACACGCGCCATCCCACCAGCGCCGTCGAGCATTACCTGGAAATCGCGGAGGAGCACCGGTTGTTGGTCACCGGGGGATCGGATTGCCACGGGATGAATAAGGGCCAGCCCCTGATTGGCACGATCAAGCTGCCCTATCAACATGTGGAGCAGCTCAAGGAGCGATTGCCGGCGGAGAACCCGCTGCGGCGGCCGTTTGCGAGGCCTGAAGCGAATTAAGCATGGGATTTTTTGACAAGTTAAAGGCGAGCCTGCAAAAAACGCAGGAGAAGTTCGTCCACGAAATCAAGCGGATCGTCACGTTTTCCCCGACGATCACCCAGCATTCGATCGAGGAGCTGGAGGCCGTGTTGATCGGAGGCGACTTCGGGACCGCGATGACCGAGCAGATCACGAAGGCGGTGCGGAAGGCGTACGAGACGCAGGGCCGGGATGGGCTGGACGTTTACGCGATCGCCCGCCGGGAGATGGAGAAGGAATTGGCGGCGGGCGTGGCGCCACTGAAGCGCAATCCATCCGGATTGACGATTGTGTCCATTGTGGGAGTGAACGGGACTGGCAAGACGACCACTTCGGCCAAGCTGGCCCACTTCACGCAGAAACAGGGGGATGGCTCGGTTTTGGCGGCATGCGACACGTTCCGGGCGGCGGCGATCGAGCAATTGAAGATCTGGGGCCAGCGGCTGAACGTGCCGGTGGTGGCCAGCGCGTATGGGGCGGACCCCGCGGCGGTGGCCCATGATGCGGTGAACGCGGCCATCGCCCGCAAAGCGGCTTACCTTTTCGTGGACACCGCGGGGCGTTTGCACACGAAGAACAACTTGATGAAGGAGCTGGAGAAGCTGCATCGCGTGATGGGCAAGCAAATGCCCGGCGCGCCCCACGAGACGCTGCTGGTCCTGGACGCGACGACGGGAATGAACGCACTGAACCAAGCGCGGGAATTCCACAAATCAGTTCCTTTGACGGGATTGGTGATCACGAAACTTGACGGGACAAGCAAGGGCGGGATGGTCTTCGCGATCCAAAAGGAACTGAAGCTGCCGATCAAGTTCATCGGGATTGGCGAGCAGGCGGATGACCTCCAACCGTTTGACCCGAGGCAGTTCGCCGCCGCGCTTTTCCCGGAAGAACCTCAACCCGCCTAAGCCGTGCCCGCCGCATCAGGAGACCACGCCGCGTTCATGCGCAAGGCCTTGGCCCTGGCGAAGAAAGGGTATGGCGACACGTCCCCCAACCCGATGGTGGGGGCGATCGTGGTGCGGAAGGGCAAAGTGATTGGCAAGGGTTGGCACCATGCCGCCGGGGAACCACACGCGGAAATCGAGGCGCTCAACGACGCGTTCAAGCGGGGGAACCCAGCGAAAGGCGCCGACCTTTACGTCACGCTGGAGCCGTGCTCGACCTACGGACGGACACCGCCTTGCACTGACGCCATTGTGGCCGCCGGGATCAAGCGCGTGTTTGTCGGGGCGACTGACAGGAATCCCGCGCATCAGGGGGCCGGGTTTGAGGCGCTGCGCCGGGCGGGCATCCGAGTGACCGCAGGCATCCTGGAGGAGGAGGCGATGCGGTTGAACGAGGCGTTCAATCATTGGGTCATCCACCGCCGGCCCTTCGTGACCGCAAAATGCGCGATGACGCTGGATGGCAAGATTGCGACCGCGGGAGGCGAGTCGAAATGGATCACCGGGGAAAAAGCGCGGGATTACGGAATGCACCTGCGCCGAGGGGCTGACGCAATATTGGTGGGAGTGAACACCGTGATCGCCGATGATCCCTCGCTGTCGATCCGCCCGGCGGAGAGCAGAAAACGGCCGTTATGGCGGCTGGTGCTGGACCCAACGGGGAGAATTCCCCTGACGGCGAAGTTGTTGAATGACGGTTTGCCGACCGCAATTATCCTGGGGGAGCGCACACCCAAAAAGAGGCAGGATGTGATCGCAAAGAAGGACCCGGTGATGCTGTTGAATGAATCGGACGCTGGGCTGGATCTGCCTGCTTTGCTGAACCAATTGGGCGACCGCGAAGTGACCTCCCTGTTGATTGAAGGAGGCGGGGAAACGATGTGGAGGTTTTTCCAGCAGGATCTGGTGCAGCGGGTGGTGTTTTTTTATTCCCCGAAAGTGATTGCCGGAAAAGATGCGCGGAAGGCGGTCGCGGGGTCTGGATTTGAAGCGGCGGCCACTGCCCCCGCCTTAAAAGAGGTAGAATGGCGTCGGATGGGCCAAGACCTAATGCTGACGGCTCTGGTGGACTATCGGTGAACGGGATGGTCAGCAGTGCCGGTCTTGGAGCCCCCTGACCCGCTTGGCCCGCTTTTCCATCATCGCGCTGCGCAATCTTTCCATTTCGAGGAGCCGTTCCTGTTGTTCCTGGGTGAGCGGTTGCTTCTTTTTGCCATTTAACGAATCGTGCATACAGGCAATATTTAGCAATACCGGCGCCAATTCCACCGGGCTTCAGTCGAGGCCAGCCATCAGGCGCATTACCGATTCCTGGGAGAATGACTCCCGTTCCAACACGCCCTGAACCCGTCCTTCCCGCATCACAACGAGCCGCCGGGCAAGGCTCATCACTTCGGGAAGTTCGGAGGAAATGATTATGAGTCCGGCTCCCTGGCACGCCAGATCATCCAGCAGCGCATGCATTTCCGCTTTGGCTCCGACATCCACGCCCCGCGTCGGTTCATCCACGATCAGGACCCGGCAACCGCGGGCAAGCCATTTGGCCAAAGCCAGCTTTTGTTGGTTGCCACCGCTCAACCCGATGGCCGGAGCATTCATGGAGGGCGTTTTGACCCGCAATTGGCTTTGGAATGACTCGGCCATGGCGCGCTCCCTGCCCAAGTGAATAAAACCGTGGCGGGTCAGTTCCGGAAGGGCCGCGAGAGAGGTGTTTTCCGCGCAGGTCATCGAGAGGACAAGGCCTTGCCGTTTTCGGTCTTCGGGGCACAAGCCAAGGCCAGCCTGCAACGCCGCCTGGACGGAGCCGAGGGCGAGTTCCTGCCCCCTGACCCAAACGCGGCCGGTGGCGGCTGGGTCCAATCCAAAGATGGCAGCGGCGACCTCGCTGCGGCCGGCGCCGACGAGGCCGGCAAAACCCAGAACTTCCCCGGCGCGCAGTTGGAAGTTGACGCCGGAGAATTTTCCGGGCGAAGCGAGGCCTTCGACGCGCAGAAGCTCCTCGCCAAGAGGCTGATCCAAGTGGCGCGGGCGCGGCTGAGCCACCTCGCGGCCAACCATTTGCTGAACCACCCGGTTGGGGTTGGTTTTGGAGATCGGCTCGGTGGCAACGTGCCGGCCGTCCCGCAGGACACTGACCGCGCCGCACAGCCGGAAGATCTCCTCCATCCGATGGGAGACGTAAATGATTGTGATCCCGCGCCGATTGAGTTGGCCGACCAACTCGAACAGGTGTGCGCTTTCCCGAACGGAAAGGGAACTTGTGGGTTCGTCCATAACGATCACCTTCGCGCCGACACCCAGCGCGGCGGCAATCTGGGCCATCTGCTCCTGGGCGGTGGTCAACGCCTCCATGGGAGCATCGACATCGAGGTTCGCTTCGATTTCGTCCAACATCGCCTGCGCGCGCCGCCGCATCGCGTCCCGGTCGATCCAGCGACAGCCGTTTGGCAATTCGCCCAGGCACAAGTTCTCCGCCACGGACAAATTCGGGCAAAACGCGAGTTCCTGGTGAACCATCGCGATGCCAAGCCGCCTGGCGGCGAGGGGATCCGCAGGGCAAATGAGCGATCCGCCGAGGTAAATCTCGCCTGCATCCGCGCCATAAACGCCCGCAAGAATCTTCCCCAACGTGCTTTTGCCCGCGCCGTTTTCGCCCATCAACGCATGGCAGGCTCCCCGCTCGACGCTCAACGAGACGCCATCCAGCGCGACCACCCCGGGGAAGCGTTTGGAGACGTTTCTGAATTCAAGGAAGGAAGCCACAAAACAGCCAGGTTCCAAGCGACACGAGAGCCTCTTTCGGACGGCGTCAACGAAGCTTGATACGCTTGGGAAATCTGGGGCACAGGGCCGAATTGGGAATCGCCCCGCTGAAATCGAAAAAAGTGACGGCGCCAGCCGCCGAGCAAAGCCAAACTTCCCTGGCTCCGGCGTCGAAGTAGAGCCGCATTTTGTCGTCCATCTCGGAACGTGAATTGCGGGGAGAAAGGATTTCAACGCAGATTTCCGGACTCCGCGGGTACACGGTCCGATTGCCGAGATGGCGCAAGCAATCTGGGGATGCCCAAGCGACATCGGTGGCGCGCACCCCATCGGCGGTGGAGATGGGGCATTCAGTCGAAACACGCCCGTCAGGCATCAGTTGGTTGAGATGGGAGGCGACTTGGAATTGGTAGCCGCCGTGGCTGGCGGCGGGAGGGGGGCTCATGATGATGTTCCCGTGGCGGTCAGTTTCGATGCGGCCTTCGATCCGGGCAATGGCGGGGTCGGCCAGAATTTGGTTCCATCGGCGAAGGTTAAAGGCCGTCCGCCCCTTTTGCGGTGGAAGGTCAATCGTCAGCGAGGCCATGGGACAAGCCTAATTGGGCCCGGGAAGTGCGTCAATCCGCTCGACTCAATGAATCTCAACAAGCGGCTCGCCAGCCTTCAACAGGCTGAGGGCAGTCTCCAATCGGTTTTCCAGAATTTGTTTGAGGCGACCTTCGGACGTGTTGCCGCAAGTCAGCCAGATGACCTGGGGCGGCGGGCCGATTCGACGAACGCGTTCCTCGAAGTCGAAGTCTTTTGTCACAATGATTGCCCGGGCTTCCCTGGCGGCATCCCAAATTGATTCGTCGTCCGCGTCACGCAGGCCGAGTTCACGAACGGTGGCGGCGGTGATGTTGAATCGGCCAGAGATCCACCGCGCGATTCGCGGAGACAAATGCGCGTCGAGCCACAAGGTCATGCCGCGTCCAGCACCGGGTGGTCCAGCCTGCGGCGGGCGTAGGCGATGGCCGCGCGAACATCGTCGAGTTCGAGATCAGGAAGCTCATCCACGATTTGCGCCGGAGTCAATCCAGCTTCGAGCAAGTCGAGCACATCGATGACACGAATGCGCATGCCGCGAATGCAGGGGCGTCCCCCGCATTGCCGTGAATTAAACGTGATGCGGTCCAGCAGTTTCACGTTTCAACGCTAACTTTGGGACACCGGGGTGTAAATGGCAGTATTTGAAGCGAAGAATGCGACATAGGCGTGGGCGGCCAGCAGGGCAAACCCAATGGCTGGCCGATCATTTCGGAAGCCATTTTTCCCAGTTTTTCGCGAAGGCATCGACGTTGTCCTTGGTGACGTTCACGAGGGGGCTGACGTCCTTGACGTTTTCCGGGTTTTTATTCAGGTGCACCTTGTTGAAGAGATGTTCGATGGAGCGGTGGCCCCATTCATAGACTTGTTGGGCGAGGAGGAGTTGAACGTGGCCGCT
>CAZSXX010000220.1:0-7649 GCA_964611245.1 uncultured Verrucomicrobiota bacterium
GCCCTGTCGTTCGCCGTAACGCGGGACATGTACCCGATCGCCCGCGACCTTCTCCCCACCCCCAATCCATTCGCCCGCACCAACGTGATCCACACCAGTGCCGGTCGTCAGTCCCTTTTCCGCAAGCTCGAATCCATCCGCATCGACGACTTCCCCCTCCCGTCCGACGTCGACCTCCTTGAATTGCTCAAGGAACTCGGCACCGAAATCAAGAAACGCGATGTCGGCGGAAAAGGCGTGAATTTGATCATTTCCCAGGCGGCCGATCGCCCTGCGGCGTTCGGCGGCGGCGGCTTCGTTGACCCCCTAACCGGTCTTCCCCAGCAGCAGGCGCCGGGAGCGGATATCGACGTAGAGAAATTCAAGGTCAAGTTCGACCCGCCCATCCGCGACGTCACCCTCGGCCAGTTTCTGGACGCGATCGTGATGGTGGCCAAGCCCCCTGAAGGCGCCCCGTCCACCGCCGGCCTCAAATACACCGTGGAAGATTACGCCATTGTTTTCAGCCAGCGCACCCAGGAAGCTGAGCAGCTCTTCCCCAAGACTTTCCGCCTTGATCCCAACACGTTCAAGCAGGGCCTTGAAGGCTTGGTCTTCTCCGCCAATCCATTCCAAGGCTTGGTGGTCAGCCAAGGCGGCGGCGCCGGCGGCGGTGGTGGCGGTGGTGGCGGCCAGCAAGGCGGCCAGCAGGGCCAGGGCGGCGGGCCTGGTGGATTCTTTTCTTTCGGCGGCTCCGGCCAAGGTGGCCAAGGTGGCGGCGGCGGTGGGGGCGGCGGCGGCGCTGGGGGCACAGGCACCGGCATCGCGTTCGTCACCACGGCGACCAACATCACGTCACTGCAAAGTGAAGTCCGCGCCTTCTTCTCGGCTGCGGGCGTCGATTTCCCGACCAATGCGGCGGCTCTCGGCGGCGGCGGCGCGTTTGGACCTCCGGGCCAAGGCGGCCCCGGCGCGGCCTCGCAGAAAGCGATGTTCTTCAACGACCGCACCGGCATCCTTTTCGTGCGGGCCACCTTGCGCGACCTCGACATCATCGAGCAGGCGCTGCAGGCTCTCAATGTCTCTCCGCCGCAGGTCTCCATCGAGGCCAAATTTGCGGAGTTCAGCCAGCGCGACGACAAAGGGCTCGGCTTCGACTGGTTCCTTGGCAATTCTTTGCTCGGAAATGGAAAAATGGGCTTGCAGGGCGGCACCGCCCCATCCGTCAACGGCGTGCCAAGCTCCGGCAATCCATCAGGCCTTTTCCCGAATCCGGCCATCTTGCGTTCCACCTCGGATGAACTGGTCACCTCGGGCCTGCGGCAAAGCGCGCCCACCGTCGCGACCTTCACGGGCATCCTGACCCAGCCGCAATTCCGGGTGGCCATCCACGCCTTGGAAAACCGGGAGGGCGTCGATCTTTTGTCCGCTCCATCCGTCACCACCATCAGTGGCCGACAGGCGCGGATCAGCGTGGAGGAGACCCGGACCATCATCGTTGGATTGCAAGTCCAGGGCTTGGGTGGGACTCAGATTACCGGCGGCGGAGGCGGTGGACCCTAGAGTCTGAGGAGTTGAGGCAAACTTGATCAATACCCTATCTAATCTTGCTATATGAAATTTGTTAAAGTCCTTTTGGTTGGCTTGGCCCTCCTGCCGGTTCCCACCGCGTTCGGCCAGGGCGCGGTCGTCACCGCTCCAGTCGTTCCTGCGGTCATCCCCACCGCCGCGCAAATCCCGTTCGGCCCCGTTCTGGACGTGGTTCCCTACGTTGCGGCCGATGGTTACTCAATCCACCTCAGCATCGTCCCGACGCTCACCGAATTCCTCGGTTACGACACGGACGTCGCGAACACCTTCCAGGCCATCGTCGGCAACCAGCAGTTGCAGCCCACGCCGCTCCCGCGCTTCCGCACACGCCAGGTCGTCACCTCCTCCGTCGTCTGGGATGGCCAAACCGTCGTCCTCGGCGGGTTGATCGCGGAGAACGTCACCAAAACCAAGGACAAGCTGCCCATGCTGGGGGACATCCCGTTCCTCGGGCGCCTGTTCCGCAGTGAATCGACCCGCAGCGAAAAGAAAAACTTGGTCATTTTCGTGACCCCCACCATCATCGATCCCGCAGGCAACCGCGTCCACGCAAGGGATAACCTCCCCTACGATCCCAATGTCCTCCCGGCCCAGACCCCCACTGGCGCCCGTCCCGCACCGTGATCCTGGGAACGACGTGTTAAGGTTCCGAGCTCAAACGAAATGAACAACGCAGACGCCACGAACGCACCGCGATTATTGATCGTGGATGGGCACGCTTACGCGTACCGTGCGTTCTACGCGATCCGCAGCTTGAGCTCCCCCGACGGCCTCGGCACCAACGCCATTTACGGCTTCATCAAGATGCTCGCGAAAATGCGCGCGCGCCTCTCCCCATCCCACCTTGCCGTCGTCTGGGATGGCGGCCTGGATGCGGGCAGGATGACCCTCCACCCGGAGTACAAAGCCCAACGCCCGTCGGCGCCCGTCGATCTGGACCGCCAGATTGACGAAATTCAGGAGTACCTCGCCACGGCTGGCATCCCTTTCTGCCAAGCGGAAGGGGTTGAGGCGGACGACGTCATTTGCTCCCTTTGCGAGGAGGCCATCGCCCAGGATTTTAACGTGGTCATTGCCAGCTCGGACAAAGATTTCATGCCCTTGGTTTCCGCCCGCGTTGGCCTCCTGAATCCCAACGATAAATCCGAGGTCATTTGGGGACCGGAGCAAGTCCGCGCAAAAACCGGCGTCGAACCCGGCCAAGTCCTCGATTGGCTTTCCTTGCTCGGCGACGCCGTCGACAACATTCCCGGCGTGCCCGGCGTCGGCCCCAAGACCGCGGCCGACCTCCTCCTCCAATTCGGCTCCGTCGACGGAATTTACGGCGCGCTCGACCAGGTGAAATCGGACCGCGTGCGAAACGCCCTCCGCGACGCCGAGCCGGTCGTCCGCAAGAACCAGGACCTCATCCGCCTCAAGGGCGCCGTCCGGGGCGGATTGACTCTTTCCGGCTGCGGGCTGCGCGGGTCCAATGATCTTCGGCTCATGGATTTATTCCGCCGCTGGGGATTCAGGACCATGCTGCAGGAGTTGGAATCCCGGCACGAACCGCAACCCTGCCTGTTATGATTGAGCTGGCAGCGAAAATGCTAATTTTACCATTGAACAAACAACTTACAGCGACACTGGAGGGCGCGGCTGGCGCGGCGGATTCCTCCCGCTCCTTGAACGCACCTCACGTGAGAAGAATTGATGGCCGCACTGGCCGCTCTATGGCTTCGATGAAGTTTTCCTCCGCTTTCCGCTCGGGTTCCATTGCCCTCGCCGTCGCCTTGGGTGTCGCAGCCCAAGTCCAGGCCGGTGTCACCCGCGAAGGCTCCGAATATGATCTCGCGTTGCCCTTGGCCGGCGACCAAGTTTACGCCGACATGGCCCTCGGGCCCACGGGCGGCTTCTTGGCTTGGCATGACAACGTCGGCGATGGCGACGGTTTGGCCGTCAGTTTCCGGCGAATCACCTCCGCTCTCAACGGCGAATTGAATGTCACCCCTTTGGCCACCCGCACCGCGGGCAACCAAGAGCGCCCCAAAGTCGCCCTCCTCTCCAATGGCGGCGCCGCCTTCGTTTGGCAGGGCGGCCCGGACAGCGCCCAACAAGTCTTCCTCCGCGTCCTCAATTCCAATGGCGTCTTCGTGGGTGAGGAAGCCCCCGTCAGCGTCCGCACCGAAGCCGACCAAGTCCAACCCTCCGTCGCTGGTCTCGCCAATGGCAATATCGTTGTGGTCTGGTCATCAAATGGCCCGGACGGCAGCATGCAGGGTGTTTTCGGCGCGCTTTTCGGCCCGACGGGCAATAAAATCGGCGGCGAATTCCAAATCAACCAGTTCACCCTGAACAACCAACGGAGCGCCGTCGTTTCGGCCCAACCCTCCGGCGGCTTCGTCGTGGCGTGGGTCTCGGAAGGCGCCCGTTCCGATTCATCCGTCGATGTTTACGCCCGCACCTATGGTTCGAACGGCCTCCCGCTCGTCTCCGAGTTTCGCGTCAACGATTCGGACCGCGTCGCATCCAGCCCCGCTCTGGCGGTCACAAGCTCCGGTTCCTTCACCGTCGCATGGTGCGAAATTTCACAGGACAAAAATGCTGAAGGCATCGTCGTTCCCATCGCCAGCACATCCGGTTGGGATATTTACGCCTCGGGCTTCAGCCCCGACGGTGGCCGCCTCACCGCTCCCACCCGCGTCAATCAGGAAACCTACGGCAACCAGACCAATCCCAGCATCGCGGCCGTGGGCCGTTCGCAAATGGTGGTCTGGACCAGCTTTGGCCAGGATGGGGACTTCGAGGGCGTCGTCGCCCGTGCCCTCACCGGCGTCGGCGCTCCCGACGGCGACGAAACCGTCGTCAATACCGCCTTCATCGGTCGCCAGCAATATCCCGTCGTCCGCGGCAATGGCGAATCCCGTTTTGTCGTCGCATGGTCCAGTTTCAGCGGCCTCGCCAATCACTTGGAATTGAAGGGACAACGTTTCGCGGCCCAGGAGGACGTCATCGCCCTCCAGCCTCCCGGGGCACCGTATGTCTCCGCGTTGAGCCAGGGCCGATTGAGCGTCACATGGGCTGCGGTCGAAGGCTTGGACGTCGTCAGCTATGAGCTTTACATGGATGGCGGCGCCACCCCCATGGTCGTCACCTCCCAAATGAAAATCGTCAGCGTCCCGGAAGCGGGCCGGACCTACTCCTTCGAACTGGCCTATCGCCTCCGCGACGGCCAGCTCTCCCCGCGCTCCCCCGAACGCTCTGGGCGCACCTGGGGCGAGGACTGGAACGAGGATTTTATGCCCGACGATTGGCAGACCCAGTTCTGGGGCGGCCTCTCCTCCCTCTGGCCCGCGAGCAACATCGACAGCGACCGCGACGGCGTCTCCAACTACGACGAATATCGCGCCGGGACCAATCCAACGGACCCCAACAGCGTGTTGCGCACGCAGATGATTTTTGGGCCGCAAGGCTGGCGGCTCTCCTGGAACACCGTGCCTGGGCAAATGTATCAGGTGCAGCAAACGTCCGACTTTTCGGTTTGGAATGACCTTGGGGGGCAGCGATTTGCGCCCGGAACAGCCGATTGGGTCAATGTGCCTGCCGGCAATTCGCTTGGATACTATCGCGTCAATCGCATTCGCTAGAATATGTTGCTTGTTTTGAAACGACTTTTATTGGCGCTGGTGGCTGTCTCTTTGACCCACACCGCATCCGCATTCGCGCTGCTTGGGCCACGCGACACTTGGCAGGTCAACGTCATCGGCTACGATCCCCAAGGGGACAGTGGCGACTTGGGCGGGCCCAAAAACCTCGGCGAGGAATGGCGCTGGAATCTCCCGGAGATCACCTACGCCTTCGACGAAAGCTTCATCAATTTCTTCGGCACCAATGGCATCGATTCCATCGAGCAAGCCGTTTCTCTCTTCAACCGCGAGTTGGCCACCGGCCTCTCCACCATGACGGTCAATCAGTTGAAGGCCAAACCCCAGCACACCCGCCGCCTCCATTCGACCGCGCAGGCCCTCGGCCTTCTTGACCTGAAGTCAACCACGATGGGTCTGCTCGCCGAGCAACTCGGCTTGGCCGGCGCCGAACGCTGGACCTGGGCCCTCCGCACGCCTCCAAATGTCGTCGGAACTGTCTCCAACTACACCGTCATCCAGCGGAATTTTGACCCCTTCACCCTCAAGCCCTCCAGCTACGTCAACGGGATCCGCTACAGCTACCAAATCCGGAACCTTCCCGCCCTTTATTTCTCCTCGGATTATCAGGACGCGGTCGAATTCCCGGTGGATATCGCCGGAGCCCTCCCCGGCGGCGTCGCGGCGCTCGTGGGTGAGGACCTCACCGGTTACCGCCTCCGGATCGGCGAATACTTCTCCGGCCTCACCCAGGATGACATCGGCGGCCTGAAGTACATTTACTCCAAGCTCAACGTCAACACGGAGGACGTCCTCAACGGCGCCACCTACCGCCTCGTTGACCGGAACGCCATCACCTTCATTCAGGGGCTCGATGCCTTCAGCTTTTACTCCAACTTGGTCTTCACGCCGCCCGCCGCGCTCATTGCCCAGTATCCAAACTTGGTCATCAAGAGCACAAACGTCAGCACCATGCAGTTGGTCACCTCCACCGTCGCCATCACCAATCTCACCTCCGTTGGCCTTTACACCAACCTCACGGCCCTGACGCTCATCACCAACTTGGACCTCTACGCCTTCAGCGAAGCCAGCCGCACCAACAGCCCGAACGCCCTCCGGGCCCTTTATCCTTCCTTGATCATCACGAACACGAATTCGTTCCCTGTCGTTGAACTGGCCGAGCAGTACTACCTGACCAATTATCCCTGGAGCGTCCCGGGCGACCCGCCTTCGATTGGAACCAACCGCGTCACCAACATCGTCGCCAATTACACCTACGGCTTCGGCAACGTGGTCACAAATTACGCCTCGGCCATCACCGATTTGGAGATCAGGGACATCGCCCGCGCCCCATGGTCCACCCCCACCGAATTGATTTTCCAGACAAACACCACCATTCTTCGCACCAACAAAACCAGCGGCGGTTTCTATATTCTCGACCGGGCCACCAACGCGAACCTCGTCGGGTATTCTCATGTCACTTCCGCGGGCGTCCCTCTCGTGCGAACGACGAACGTCATCGCCTCCACCAACGTCGTCCTGTTTGTCACGAACTTCTTCGCCACCAAGCGCACCGACATCGTCAACAATTTCACCAATGTCGTCTACGCTTCCTACCCGGTCTTGATCAACGGCGCCCTGGGCGACGAAATTGTGACCATATCAACGACCAACTTGGTCGCCAGATATTCCTACACGTTTGACACCAACCAGTTGATCTTCGACGCCAGCGGGAACCTCCTTGACACCAACCATAACGTCCTTTATTTCCCGCCCGCCAACGGCAACACCAACGTGATCCTGCAGACCACCACGTTCCTGCCGCCAAACCTCCCCGTCACCACCCAGGTCCTCACCAACCCTCCCTTCCCCCGCGGCACCGTCATCATCCTCGACACCAATCAGTTTGAGTTGGCCGGACCGCGGATTGAGTCGTTTGGCCTCGCCACCAACACCATCATTTCCGTCACCAACGCCGCCACCGGTGCCTACGTCACGCAACTGCTGATCTACCAGACCAACACGATTTCCTTCGCGGCCTACCCGATCGTCTATCAGGCCACCACTGGCCCTCTCTTGCGGCCGGGCGTCGACAAGATTCAATTCCGCCGCCAGCGTTATTCCGACTTCCTGAGCCAGTCCAACGCGATCTCCACCAACTACTACAGCGTCATCGCCATCACCAACAACACCCAATTCGCCCAAACTTTCCGCCGCATCGCCGGGCCGGACATCCTGTTCAGCGCCGGCGACTTGGGCGTCTCAACGGGAGGGACCCCCATTGGATACACCCGCTTCGTCAATTTCCAACTCGGCGCCGGTCCCGCTCCCGCGCAGGTCGATGGCGGCCCAGGATTGATTGGCCCAGGCGTCAACATCGGCTTCTCAAAACTTGTCCCAAGCTATTTCAACCAAAACCCCAACTTCACCACCGAGGAGTCGGCCTTCATTTTCTTC
>CAZSXX010000221.1:0-7645 GCA_964611245.1 uncultured Verrucomicrobiota bacterium
AATCACCTTCTCCAACGTCAAGTTGGGGTGGAAATCCGAGCAGATCTTCACCATCTCCTCCAAATTCCGGAACGGGATCGACTCCTCGGCGTAGTCAATCGTGTCGGTCTTGATGAAGACCGCCTGCCCGATCGCATAGCCCGCGCTGCTCATTCAATGGTGTTTGAGCATGGACCATACCGGAACCCCAGCCAAAAGGCGAGCCTACGCAAACTCCTGTAACCTTTCCCAACAAATCCGTGAATCCCACTGTGCATGAAGAAGCTTTTGTTTTCGTTGGCGGCCCTCTCCGCTTGGGCAACGCTCCACGCCGAGCCCCTCAACCAAAAAATCCTCCCCGCCGCCACGCAATGGGTCCTCCACCTCGACGCCGAAGCGTTTCGAAACACGCGCATTGGCGCCGCCTTCGTCGAGGAGAAACTCGAGCCGCAAGTCCGGAAAACCAAGACCGACTCCAATCTGGACTTGAGCTTCAGCTTCAAAAAAGTCACGGCCTTGACCGCGTTCGGCGGCAAGGTGGGCAACCAGGATGACGGCGTCCTGGTCCTCCAGACCACGGCCGACATCCGCGGCGACCTCGAAAAGCTCATCGGCTTCAAGGAAAAGAACGGCAACGGCGAGCCGCCCATCTCCCGCGTGTCCGTCAATGGAACAGAATTTTACACCATCGGCGGCGACCTCAACGCCGTCGCCGCCAGCTCCAATCTCTGGCTCCTCGGCAAAAGCAAAACCAGCCTCCAAGCCGCCCGCGACGTGGCCTTGGCCAAGTCGCCCTCCCTCCAAAAAACGAACTTCTTCAATTACCCCGCCGTCGCCGACAGCTTCTTTTTCCTCGCCGTGGCGGAGACCGCATCGGCGGGCGATTCGCTCCCTGCCCAGGCCCGCATCCTCCAAAACGCCGATGGCGGACGCATCGCCCTCTCCGAAAAAGGCGAAAAACTCGTCTTGAACCTCGCTCTCCGCTCGAAGGATCTGGAGACAGCCTCGCAAATCCGGAATGTCCTCCAGGGGCTGGTCGGTTTCGTCGCGCTGACCCAAGCCGAGAACAAGGACCTGGTCGCCCTCGCCAATTCAGCCTCCGTGAGCTCGACCGAAAAATTGGTTTCAGTGAACTTGAGTTTTCCACTCGATCGCGCTATGCAAAAGATGCGCGAGGAAAAATAGACCCGTGATGCCTCTTTCCACCATCGCCTTGAATCCTCTCCACTTCGCCAGCACGAAGTCCAGCCCCCCGCCTCAGCCGCGCGCCGCCGCCCCGGCCAACTCCGCGGTCGCCAGCCTCGCGGTCCGCTGCCGCGACGGTTCGGCTCCCGCCTTCGAGGAATTGGTCGGCCAATTTGAGGCCCGCATTTACGGCTTCCTCGTGCGCCACACCGGCAACGCCCACGACGCCGAGGATCTCACCCAGGAAACATTTGTTCGCGCCTGGCGTGGCATCGCCCGGTTTGACCCCACCCGCGATTTCGCCGCCTGGCTCTTCACCATTGCCCGCCGCGTCGCCGCCAACCATTTCCGCGCCCGCCGCACCCACGATCCCCTCCCCGTGGAGCTCGCCTCCCCCAACGCGGAACCGGGCGACGCCGCCTCCACCGGCGACAGTTCATCCGCCCTCTGGCGCGCCGCCCGAAAACTCAAGCCCTCCCAGTACGAAGCCCTCTGGCTCCGCTACGCTGAAGGATTCTCCGTCGCCGAAACAGCCCGCGTCATGGGCCTCACCTCCATCCACGTCAAAGTCATCCTGCACCGCGCCCGCAAAGAGCTCGCGCGCCACTTCAAACCCGAAAATTTATGATCGCTTGCTGGCTCCACCAATCCGCCTTCCGCCGCCACCTCGACGACGCCCGGCCGCTGCCACCCCGCGCTCAGGTACACCTCGACGAATGCTCCCATTGCCGCGCCCAATTCACCGCGCAGCGGCGCGTCGTTGGCGCCCTCTCCGAGTCAAGGCCCGCCGAACTGGCCCCGCCGCCGTTCCTTCGGTCAAAAATTATGCGCGCCGTCGCGGGCGCGCCCGCCTCCCGCCCTGTTTTCACCCCGCGTTTCACCCTCGGCATTGGCCTCACCGCCGCCGCAATGGTGGCCCTGTCGTTCGCGCTCCGGCCCGGCGACCCAACGCCCATTCCCGATCAGGTGGCGATGCCGTTCCGGCTCGAAATGCCCGCTGCCCTCAAGGCTTCCGCAAACCTCGCCTCCACCTCGTTGGAAAATCCGTTTGAAACGGAGCTGAAGAATCTGCAGGAAGACACCCGCAACGCCGCCCGCGCCTTCGCGGCCTCTTTCACCCCCGCGCCCATCCCCCGCTGACCCTCAACCCGGTGGCCACGCCATCGCCCGCCCGCCCAAGATGTGCAAATGCAGGTGCGGCACCGATTCCCCCGCGTCCGCTCCGTTGTTGAACACCAACCGGTAGCCGGTCCTGTCCAGCCCAAGCTGCCTCGCCACCTCCGCCCCCTTCAGCAACAAGTGCCCCAGCAGCGCCTGGTCATCCGCCGTCGCCCCATCCATCCTCGGAATCACCTTTTTCGGCACCATCAAAACATGCGTCGGCGCCGCTGGCCGGATGTCCCGGAACGCCAGGACCAACTCGTCCTCGAAAACAATCTCCGCTCCAATTTCCCGGTCCGCGATCTTTTGAAACAGCGTCTTGCTCATCGGCCTGAGAATACCCCATTCCGCCCAAAAAACAGGCGTTTTCTCCAGCCAGCCGCGTCGCCACGCCGCCCCGTTAAATCACCACCAAGTTGCAGCCGTTTTTCTGCTCCGCGCAAAAGCATTCGCGGAGGTAATCCACGATCTGGTCGCTCATCGCCTGGCAGCTCGCGCACCATCTCCGCCGCCCCGTCAGTTGCTTCACGCAAGTTCGCAGCCCTTGGAAACGCACCGTCTTCGGTTCCTTTTGCAAGTGCTCGTGCAGCTCCGTCCGGAGGCTCTGGAAGAAAAAAAGTTCGAATCCCTTGCCGGAGGAACTCGCCAACTCCGGCAGGCTCGCCACCGCCAGCTTCACCTCCGGGTCAGGTTCGTCGTTCGTGGACACTTCGTAACCAAGCTTGCACAGCACCCGCTGCAACGCCGTCGAGAATTCCTCGACCGAAACGTCTTCCCGGCCCAGTTCGCTCTTGAAGTAATGGACCACCGCCGCGGCCGCCTCCCGCACGACGTTCGGATCCAGGTTCGAGTCCCCTACCAATTCGATCGTGACGACCTCCGCCGAACAGGGGAAGGATTCGCCCGCGCTCGTGTGGAACACCAGGCAATCCGGATGCAATTGGATCATGTTGTTTCCTCCAGTTTTTTGACTTCCTGCACGAATTCGGTCGGCTCCTCGAACCGGCGATAAACGCTCGCGAACCGGACGTAGGCGACTTGGTCAATCGCCTTGAGGCCCTGCATCACGCGCTCGCCGATCGCCATCGACGGAACTTCCCGGTCAAATTTGTCCGCGATCTCATCCATTATGCGGTCCACCAACTGTTGCAGCGCGTCCGGATTCACCGGCCGCTTCTGGCAGGCTGTCTTGAGGCTGTGGACCAGCTTCTCGCGTGAAAACGGCTCCCGCCGGTCGTCCCGCTTCACGACCATGGTGCCTTCGTTCTCGATTTCTTCGTAAGTGGTGAAGCGATGCCCGCAGGAGAGGCATTCACGGCGGCGGCGGATGGTGGCGCCTTCCCGGGAGGTCCTCGAATCGATGACCTTGTCTTCCTGGCACCCGCATTTGCTGCAACGCATATGTCAGCCGTCGGAAATGCTGGTTTTCGTCCGCCGATAAACCACTTTCCGCTGTGGTGCTTTAGCGATGCCACACAATAAGTAGTGTGTCAAGGGGTTCTTCTTTGCCTTCCTCTCGCGACCCCTTACTCTGCCTTCCGTGGCGGCCAGCCGAACCATCCTCATCCTCAGCGACCCCCATTACGCCTCGGCGGCCGAACAGGCTCGCGGCCGCTTTGAAAGCGGTGGAATCGACAGTCCCCTCGCCCGTTTCTTGATCCGAATTTGGCGCCACGCCATTTGGCTGCGCGACCCCTTCGCCCATAACTATCACCTCGACGATCTCTTGGCCGAGGCCGGCGCCCCGGACCTCGTGGTGGCCAATGGCGATTACTCCTGCGATTCCGCCTACATCGGCCTGGCGGACGAGGCCTCCTGCGCCAGCGCCCGTGAATGCTTGGGCAAGCTCCGAGCCCGGTTCGGGGACCGCCTCCACACCGTTATGGGCGACCACGAGCTCGGCAAAAGCAACCTTGCCGGGAGCCGCGGCGGCATGCGCCTGGAAAGTTGGCGGACCTCCACCCAAGCGCTGGGGATTAGCCCCCTTTGGCAAATTCGACTCCAAGGCCGGACGCTCATCGGCGTCACCTCCTCCCTCATCGCCCTCGACGTTTTTGAACACGACCTCCTCCCGGAGGAGGCTGACGAATGGCGCCGCCTCCGCGCCGAGCATTTGCGCGGCCTCCGGGAAATCTTCGGGCAACTCCGCCCAGGGGAGCGCGTCATCCTCTTCTGCCACGACCCCAGCGCGCTGCCGTTCCTGGCCCAGGAGGATTTCATTCGGGCCAAGCTCCCCCAAATCGAGCGCACCATCATTGGCCATCTCCACACCCCCATGGTCTATTGGAAGGCCCGCCTCCTCGCGGGCTTTCCCCGCGTCCATTTCCTCGGTCGCGGCATCCGCCGGATTTCCAATGGCCTCAACCGCGCCCGGTCTTGGCGCCAGTTCCGCGTTTTGCTGTGCCCCTCATTGTCCGGGTCGGAACTGTTGAAAGACGGCGGTTATTACCAACTCCACCTCGCCGAAAATGCGCCCGCCCAGTTCCACCGAAAGCATTTGCGCTGGCGGACGTCCGCCCCGCCTTCCCCAAAGGATTGAGCGTTTGGTGGGCGGATGCTATCTTGGGCCGATGCCTGATTTGGCCGAGCCAATGGTCCTGCCCGACGTCTCCCGAAAAGAGGAGACCAAAGAGTTGCTTGACCCCGGATACCTCGTCATTTGCTGGAACGACCCGGTGAACCTGATGGATTACGTCACCAACGCCTTCCAGCAGGTGTTTGGCTGGAATCGCCAAAAGGCGGAGTTCCACATGATGCAGGTCCACAACAATGGCAAAAGCGTCCTCACGCGCGACAGCCTGGAGAAGGCGGAATTTTACGTCCACCAACTGCAGATGCGCAGCCTGCACGCCACGATGGAGAAGGATTCCAAGTGAAGCTCCAGTCTTACAACTCCCAAAAGGGCCTGTTCACCTTTCGTTTCCAGGAAAACGAATGCGATTACCTTTCCGAGCTTCTTGGCCAGTATCCGGTCCAAACCGGCGCCCAGCCCATCAGCTCCGATGTCTCCGCGGACCCCATGGCGGACGAGCAGGCGTTGCTCATTGAGGCCATGGCGGAACATCGCCAGTCCCAGCGCGCCGAGATCCAGAAATTCTTGGCCGATCCCGCCCGGTTCGCGGAGGACAAGCGCGGCCGAAAGATGGTCCTCGATATGCCCGGCATCGATTGGCTTCTGCAAATGCTCAACGACATCCGCGTCGGGAGTTGGTCCCTGCTCGGCCGGCCTGAGCCGGACTCCCCGCTCAAGATCGAGACCACCGAGCAGCTCCGCCTCGCCTCCGCGATGCAGCTTTGCGGAATTTGGCAGAGCGTCCTGCTCCATGCCTTGGAGCGTCAGCGCACGGCCTGAGTCCCCGAATCCGGAAGCGCCTCGTAAAAAGTGTCCCGCTGTACAGGCTCCCGCCCCGCTTCCCGGATCGCCTTCACCATCTCCGCCTGGGTCTGCGCTTGAGGCGAGGCCGCCCCCGCCATGTGGAAAATCTTCTCCTCGAGGATCGTCCCGTGCAGATCATCCGCGCCATAACTCAAAGCCACCTGCGCGAGTTTCGTCCCCAGCCCCACCCAATACGCCGTGATGTGGTCGATGTTGTCCAAATACAGCCGGCTCACCGCGATCGTCCGCAGCGAATCGAATCCCGTCGGCCCATGCTCCACCGCGATGCGGTTGTTTTCCGGTTGGTAGGGGAGGGGAACGAACCCCGTGAATCCCCCAGTCTCATCCTGCAGCGCCCGCAACTGGCGCAAATGGTCCACCCGGTCCTCCACCGTTTCCACATGCCCATACAGCATCGTGCAGGTGCTCCGCTCGCCCAGTTGGTGCCAGGTGCGGTGCACATCCAAATACTCCGCGGCCGATTCCTTCCCCTTCGCGATGGCGGATCGGACGCCCGGCGCGAAAATCTCGGCCCCGCCCCCCGTGAGCGAATTCAAGCCCGCCCCGCGCAGCTCCGACAACGTTTCCGGCACTGACTTTTTGGCGAGCCACGCGAGGTGCAAAATCTCGATCGCGGTGAAGCACTTGAGCTGCAGCTTGGAATCCAACCCCCTCAGGGCGCCCACAAATTCGAGATAGAACGAAAACGGCAAGTTCGGGTGCAGCCCCCCGACAATGTGCAACTCCGTCACGCCCTCCCCCAGCGCCTGCTTCGCTTTCGCCACGATCTCCTCCACCGAAAGCTGCCACCCATCCGCGTCCCGTTTCTTCCGCGCGAACGCGCAAAACTGGCAGCTCAGGATGCAGTAGTTCGAGTAGTTGATGTAGGCGTTGACAATGTAGCTGGCGCGGTTCCCCACCTTGCGCTGCCTTGCGATGTCCGCCAGCGCCCCGAGCGCGTTGATGTCCTTGGATCGGAACAGGCGCAACGCCTCCTCTTCGGTGAAGCGCTCCGCGGCCACCGCTTTTTCATGGAGGTCCCTCAGCTCGGAATTTTGGATCGCCCGGTTCATCGGATGATCTTCCACGTGAACGGGGTGAAGACCACCGACGCGATCGTCGTGGTCAGGAAGATGAGGCTGATCAGCCCATTCAGCCGGAAAAATGCCGTGTTGATCCAGTTGAGGCTCCGGCGCCGCGCCAGCCAGTGCTCCAGCAACAGGGCCATCAGGATCAAGATCAAGCCGATGAAATAAGGAGCCCGGAATCGCGAAAGGAATCCGAACAACAACAGCAGGCCCCACATCCCCATGTGGATCAGGAACGCGAATTGCAGCGCATTTTTCGGCCCCCAGCGCACCACTAGTGAATGCAGCCCGTTGGCCCGGTCGAACTCGTAATCCTGCAGCGCGTAAATGATGTCGAAGCCGATCAGCCAGCACACCACCGCCAGCGCAAGGACCAGCGGCGAGACCGCGATGGATCCCGTCACCGCCAGCCATGCCCCGATTGGCGCCAGCGCCAAGGCCCCCCCAAGGTAAAAATGCGTGAAGTCCGTGAACCGTTTGGTCAGCGAGTAAAAGCACACCACCGCCAACGCCACCGGCGAGAGGTAAAAGCAAATGCGGTTGATGTGGTGGGTCACCGCCACGAACGCCGCGGCCGCCAGCCCCCACAGGATCCACGCCCCAGCCACCGAGATTTCCCCCGTCGGCAGGTGCCGCCCCGCCGTCCGGGGATTCTTGGCGTCAAACCGCCGGTCCACGATCCGGTTGAAGGCCATCGCGCAGGTCCGCGCGAAGAACACCGCCCCGACAATCAGCAGGAACAGCCTCCATCCCGGCCACCCTTTGTCCGCCCGGGCCGCCACCACCATCGACGCCAGCGCGAACGGCAGCGCGAACACCGTGTGCGAAACCTTCACGAACTCCGCCCATTTTGTAA
>CAZSXX010000222.1:0-7627 GCA_964611245.1 uncultured Verrucomicrobiota bacterium
TCGGCGTCGAAAGCCAAGGCGGGCTTCCCGTTTTGTTCGGCGTATTTTTTGAGGAAGGATTGGGCCACGAGGGTGATGTCGTTGGCCCTGGCCCGAAAGGGGGGGAGCTTGATGACGACGACGGCGAGGCGGTAATAGAGATCCTCACGGAAGGAACCGGAGGCCACGGCCTTAGAAAGTTCAATGTTGGTGGCGGCGATGACTCTCGTGTCTATCTGAATTTCTTTGCGGCCGCCGATTCGTTCGATGGTTTTTTCCTGGAGGAAGCGGAGGAGCTTGACCTGAAGCGAGAGGGGAAGCTCCCCCATTTCATCCAGGAAGAGGGTCCCGCCCTCGGCGGATTCGATGCGGCCGAGGCGCTGGGCGTGGGCGCCGGTGAAGGATCCTTTTTCGTGGCCGAAAAGCTCGCTTTCGAGCAGTGTTTCCGGGATGGCGCCGCAGTTGATGGCGATGAACGGGGCGTCCTTGCGCTTGCTGCGGCGGTGGATGGCCAAGGCGGCCATTTCCTTGCCGGTGCCGCTTTCGCCAAGGATGAGGACGGGGGCGTCGGTGGAGGCGACTTTGCGGATGGAGGAGAAGACTTCCTTCATGGGCGGGCTGGAGCCGATCATGCCCTCGAAGACGGAGTCGGCGTCGACGGCCACCTGGGATTTGCGGAAATCCCGCTCTAAATTATGGACGAGGAAGCAGCGCTGAAGGAGGGTTTTGACGACGTCCATCTCGACGGGCTTGGAGAGGAAGTCGTGGGCGCCGGCGCCGATGGCCTGAAGGGCGTTGCCGCGCTCGCCCTGGCCGGAGACAATGATGATTTTGGCGAGGCTATCGAGGCCAAGGAGCGCGGACAGGGTGGCCAGGCCCTCCTGGGGGGTGCCGGGATGCGGCGGAAGGCCGAGGTCCAAGAGGGCCACGGGAGGGCGGTGGGACCGGAAGGCTTCGATGGCGGAGAGACGGTCCTCCGCGAGGACGACGTCGTAATCCTGCCCAAGGGCCCATTTGAACTGGGAACGGATATCCTCGTCGTCGTCGACGATGAGAAGTTTTTGTTTCATGCGATTTTTTTAAAGCCGACTGGCAACAGGACGCGGAAAGTGGAGCCTTTGCCGAGCTCACTTTCGACTTCAATTTTTCCGGCGTGAGCGTCGACGATCATTTTGCTCTGATACATGCCGATGCCAATCCCTTTTTTCTTGGTGGTCTGGAAGGGGCGGAAGAGGGAGTGGCTGATGAATTCGGGTGGGATGCCGCAGCCATCGTCGGTGACCTGGAGGACGGCCCAGCCGTTGGACAAGCTGGTGGAGACCAGGATATTGCCGTTGGGGCCGGTGGCGTCGCGGGCGTTGAGGACGAGGTTGGCGAGGACTTTTTGGATTTGTTCCCGGTCGATTTGGACGGGGGGAATGGCGCCGAGACTTTGGGTGAGATGGCAGTCAGTGAATTGGGGAAGGGCGGCGAGGGAACTGGCGACGACGTCGTTCAATTGAACTTCAGTGGGCCGAATGGTCAGGCCTTCGCGCAGCAAGCCGAGGCGGCTAATGAGGTCGTTGATGCGGTCAACCGTCTTGGAAATGGAGCGGAGGGAGTCCTTCCGGAAATCGGGGTTGGCGAAGTGGACCGGGAGGTTCTCCAGCATCAAGGAGAGCATGAGGGCGGTGTTCTTCAGGTCGTGGACGAAGAAGGTGGACATGGTTTGGAAGGCCTCAAGTTCCTTGGCGCGCACGAGGCTGGCGGAGAGCCTGATGTTGAGCAGGCTGGCGGAGGTCTGGCCTGCGATGCATTTGAGGAGGTCGAAGTCCTCCGGGGAAAGCGGGATTCCGCTGACGCGGTCGGTGAGGGTGACGAGGCCGAGGAATTGGCCGGAGGCGACAAGGGGGATGCAAACTCGGTCGCCGCCTTTTTGGAAGTGGTCGGGATTGAGTTTTTTCAACGCGGCCACCCAGGGTTCGGTGGAGGCGTCGAGATCGACAGGGGTTGGGTCGGCGGTCCAGTTCGCGAGGGCCGAAGTGTCGAGTCCGGTGTCGAGCATGGCCTTGGCGGCGGCGCCGGGCAGGGAAGTGGAGGCGCCGAATCGGAGTTGGCGTTTCTGGTCGTCGACAAGAAAGATGGAGACGGAAAGGACGTTGAAGGTTTCGGAGATAAAACGGGCGACTTCCCGGCAGAGTTCCTCCGAGGCAACCAAAGAGCCTGTGCGGGAGGCGAATGTGGTCCATACTTGGCGATAATCATGCAATGGGCGGCGGAGGTGGCGGCTGACGGCGCGCTGCGCCCGGAGGCGGATGCGGTCGGACATGAGGACGATGGCCAAGCCGACGAGGCCACCCAAGATCACGAAGGCTTTGAGGGGGAGGTTGTGGTCGCCCCCGATGACGAGGGCCAGATGGGCGAGAAGGCCCACCACGACGAGGTAGGCGCCGGCGAGGACGGCGGTGAGGGACCGGTAAAGGAAGGCGTGGGAGGGATAGAGGTCAATCTCGGCAAGGCGGGATCGAAAGAGGGAGAATCCAATCAAGGCGAGGCCGATGAGGCGGGAGGCGGCGAGGATATGGATGCGGGAGAAGGTGACGCCGCTGAAGAGGATGGCTTGGCTGCTGATGTAAATGCGGGCGCCGAGCAGGACGCCGCAACCGAGGATGAGGTATTTGACCCGCCAGCGCATGGTGCCGGTGGCGGTGCGGAAGGTGCGCTCCAGGTTCATGAGCGTGAAGGTGGCGGCGATCAAATGGAAAGCGTGGAGCAGGAGGCCGGGGGATCCGATGGCCCAATAGCCGTCGCGGGAGACGGAGGTGGGCGACAGATTCCAAGCGACCCAAAGAGCCAGGGAGATGGGGATGACGGCGGACCCAATCAAGGCCGGGCGCCATCGCGCGAGGAATTCGCGGGCGTTGCCGCGGGAATAGCTCAGGCTAAAGACGAGCCATGCGCAGGGCAGGAATGACGCGGCGAGGAGGCTAACCCGCTGGAGGAGGACGATGCGGTCCGGAGACGTTTCAAGGATCCGGAGGCCATCGGCAATGGCCTCGACCGCCAGGAGAAACATAATGGCGACGAAAGCCGCCTTGGAGACGGAGCGGGCTTCGCGGAGGAGGGCGGCGGCGCCAAGCAGGATCGCCAAAGCGACGCTGGTGAAGACGAAAATGGAGTTCCAGTCCAAGAAATTGATTGTGGAGGTTAGCCCCAGTGAGAGTAACAAAAGCGGCCCATCCACCTGAACATGGGCAGTGGGACCGAACCAGCGAGGAGCCTGGCGATCCGGTAGGGAAGGGTCAACTCAGGGGCGGTGGCGGGTTGGGGTTTGTTGGTGGTGAGCGCCAGGTTGGCGAGGTCCTCCTCGATGGTGCCCCAATGGCGCTTATAGGCGATGAGGCCGGGATTCTGTGGGGAGGTTCGCCCGAAACTGAACGTGGAGAGGCCGTCCTGGCAGGCGCGTTTGATTGCAGACCAATACAGGAGTTGGTTGACGCCGACGCTTTGAAGGCCCGGGGATTCGCCGGAGAATTCGAGGGAATAGGCGGATTTCCATTTCAGGCCGAGGACCGCGCCACAGGGGAGATTGTCTTGCCAGGCAATCAGAATCTCGAGGTGATTTGGCCAAAATTGGTTCCAGAGGGCCTGAAAAAAGCGGAAGGGTATGGGCGGGAGGGGCAGCCTTCGGCGGGTTGAGACGAACAGGTCGTAGAAGGCTTTCAGGTCGTCGATCGATCCGGCAGGCCGCACGACGATTCCGCGCTTCTCCGCTTTCGAGACCATCCGCCGCACGGCGGTGCGGGAGAAGGAGGCGTAGATTTCGGGAAGGTCGCGATCGAGGCGGATGTAGTGGTGCTTTACGGTGGAGGTGCGGGAGAATCCACAATCCTCCAGCGGGTTGGAGTTTCTGACGCCACGGAGTTCGACTTTGCCGCGGGAGAGGGTGGCGGCCAATTGGAGCAACGGGGCGCGGAGTTGCGACATCTCATGGGTGTTCGAGATGAGGGGGTCGCCTTGGGTGGCGAAGGGGATGCCGACCAGGCGGGAGCCGAGGAGCCAACTATTGAGCGAGTAAACCGGGACGCCGGCGATGATTTCGGATCCGTCGGGTGAGAACAGCGCGAGGAAGTGGCCTTTGATGTGGGGAAACGCGTCCTCGAGGGCGGCCCGCCAGGCTGAGGTGTGGCAAATGGAGCCGAGCGGATGCCCGGCGACGAATCGGTCCCATGCGGCAAATTCGCGGGGCTCCAGATGGCGTGGAGGCGATGCACGCGTCACAGGATGGGAGGGGGCGACGGGGCTGTTCACGGACGAAAAAGGCTAGAAATCACTGGAAAATGCCCCAAATGGAACGGACAGGCTCGGGGGCCTTGGTGTGCCGGTGGAGGCTTTTGGGCTTGCGCCGGGAAAAATGACCGGAACGGCGACATTAGGGAAAGGCGGATCGGAGCGACTGGAACAACGGGCCGCAGACACCGTAAAGTTTTCGCAAGAGGGGGTTGGGGATCAGAACACGCGGCTCGGGGAGCAATTTGGGCTCGCCGCCAAATCCAATGTTAAAGAAATCCCGGCTCTTCATTTGAGCCTCCGAGAGTGGCTCGCCCTTGATCAGTGTGGCCGCGATCTGCGTGTCCAATCCGGCGAAGTCACAATATTCAAATCCTTGAAGGGAAGCCCAATCCAAGGCCTCGCCAGCAAGCACCTCGTTGGGATGCAAATTGGAATGCTCTCCAGACCATCCCTTTTTCCAGAGCGTCACGATTTGGCCAAATTTCAACGCGAGCAGGGCAGCGACGGGCTCGCCTTGCGTTTCCGCAATTGTCAGCCGGATTTGTTTGGTGGGAGAAAACGCGTTCCAGATTGCGCGGACCCCTTCCAAGGAAGACGGGTTGGGATGCACGCCTTGGCGCTGGCAGGTCGCACGCATCAAATCAAAGAACACTGGCAGGTCGTTTTCCGCGCATTCTCGGACAGCAACGCCCTGGCGCCGCGCGTGGCGAACTTTTTTCCGTGTGTACTTTGACATCCCTTTTTCGATCCCAGCAATGCCTTTGGATACGCGCACACGAAGGGTGGCTTGGTTGATTCTCTGGAGCCGGTTGCGCTGGAACGGGGCGTGTTGGAGGAGACTTGGAAAATCGAGGGACTCGTCCGGCGCGTGAACGATCAGGACGGAAATGCCGGTTTGCCGGACGGATTTTGACAGGCTTTCAAGAACAAGTGGCGCCGCATCTGAAAATGATGGGAGAAGGACGGGACCCTTGCTGATGTAACCGATCCTGCCGATTTTTGATTTTCGTGAAAGGATCTGGAAGCCCCCGACCATTTGCGAACCGAGGGTGAAGGTGACCCGCAACGGGGACCAGCCGTCCTGTGATTTCACACGCGCCCATGCGCTGGATTGCTGGAATTGGCCGAGGGGGGTCGTTTGGAGGAACGAATCCCATTGGTCGTCAACAAAGCTTCGGGAGACAGTGGAGGACATCGCGCCGACCGACAACCCGGCCTCGAACGGCCCAAGGGGAGGCGATGCCACATGACTCATTTGACTGTGCGCACGAAGGCGGCGCGGATTGCGTCCGGCTGAAAGGACTCGGTGGCCCGACAGTGAATCCCGAGTGTGTTGGGGAATCGTTGGCTGGAGGGATTATTGACGGGCGGGGGCGGACTCGGCGGTTTTGATGGAGGCGAGGACGCGTTTTGCTTCGGCGGCGAAGGGGGCTGTTTCGTTCAGGGCGAGGGCTTTTTCGAGGGCGGCTTTGCTTTCGCGGGGCTGCTTGAGTTCGAAACGGGCCATGCCGAGGTGGAAATAGAGCTGGGGGTCGGCGGCGTTTTTGCGGACGCATTCGTCGAAAAGCTGGGTGGCGCGGACGAAATCGCGCCGCTCGTAGGAGAGGAGGGCCAAGGCTTTGGCGACTTCGACATCGTTGGGAAAGAGCTCGCGGGCGCGGAGGGCGTAGTCGAAGCCTTTCTGGCCGGCGCCGGGGCGGCTGGCCATGAGAACGGCGAGGCGCCGGATGGCGGGAGAGTAGCCGGGATAACGCGCGAGGACTCCCTCGTAGGCCAAAATGGCGGCGGCGGAATCGCCCGCCTGGTCGCGGGCGGCGGCGCGCGCGGCAAGGGCGGGGGTGTCCGAAGGGTCAACTTTCAGGGCGGCATCAATGCGGGCCACGGATTGGAGGGCGAGGGGTGGGTTGCCGGCGAGGGCGGCCATGTCCAAGAATTTTTGGGCCGCCGGGGCGCCGGGAAAAGTTCCGGCGGCGAGCGCCTCTTTCGCGGTTTGCTCGGCTTCCGGGAGGCGACCTTGGGTGAAATTGGCGAGGGCGAGGGAGTAGAGGGACTCGGGATCGGGGGCCGGTTTGCGGGCGCTCTCCTGGAGCAAGCCCAAAGCCCATTGCTGATCCCTGAGGTCCGGGGATTCCAGTGCAAGGCGGCCGGCGATGCGGGCGACTGAGGAATCCTCCGGCGTCTGCCTGCGCGCGTTCTTGGCCAACTCCAAGACTTTGGCGGGGTCGCGCTTCTGTGCGGCGAGGACCTCGGCGAGGCGGGCCATGAATATGGCGGATTTCGGATCCGCGGCCAGCCCGCGTTCGTAAATCGCGATGGCGCGGTCGGGTTGGCCTTTTTGACGGAAGGCGGCGGCGAGACGTGAGACGGCAATAGGATCGGAGGGTTTCTCCTTCACCCGATCCTCCAGGAGGGACATCGCTTTGGCATCCACCGCCGCCGGATCGACCGAGAGGATGGACAGGCATTTCTCCGCTTCGGGACGGCCGTTGAAGGTGGCGCTGAGGGTGAGGGACTGGGCGAGGGCGGTGCGAGCGAGGTCTTCCTGGCCCAAGAAATAATGGGTAAGGCCGACATGGGAAAGGATTTCCGCCTCCGCCGGAGCTTTCTGTGAGGCGTCGCGCAGAAGGCTGAGGGCGGAGAGGTAATCGCCACGCTGGGCGAGGATCCAGCCGAAGGTGTCGAGGATGGTTGGGTCGTTGGGACGGAGATCATAAGCGCGCCTGGCCAAGGTGTAGGCCTTGTCCAACTGTTGAAGCTTCTCCGAATAGATGATGGAGAGGTTGTTCAACGAGACGATGGAGTTGGGGTTGATGGCGAGGAGTTGCTCGTAGGTTTCCCGCGCTTTCTCGTGGTCGAGTTTTTGCTGGTAAACCATGGCCGCCAGCAACAGGGAGCCGTTGTCCTTGGGGTTTTTGGCGAGGGCGGCCTTCAGTTTTTCGAGGGCCGGATCGATTTTCTTTTCGACGACATAGAGCTGGGCGAGCAAGAGGTAGGCGCCGACGGCGTCCGGATTCATCTCGATGATTTTTTCGAGAATCGGTTCGGCCTCCTTGCTCTTGTTTTGGGCGACGTGGATTTTAGCCAGGAGGAAGAGGGGAGCCGGTTCTTTGGGAAATTTTTCGATGAGACGCTGTGAGTCTTTAAGGATATTCTCTTCGCTATCCACCACGCTATCGGGAGGAAGCCCGCCTTTTGATTCGCCGAGGCTCATCGAACCGCGCGAGGCATGGATGCGGAGTCCGATCTCTTTCGCGGCGGCAATTTCATCGTCCAGTCTGGAGCCGTTCGGAAAGAGGTAGAGGTGGTCTGAGGCGGTGGTGCATCCCGAAAGCGCCAGTTCCGCCAGTGCGGTGGACGTCGAAATGAAAATGTCTTC
>CAZSXX010000223.1:0-7609 GCA_964611245.1 uncultured Verrucomicrobiota bacterium
GGAGGTCGGCTCCGTGCTCGAGGAAGGGGGTGGCGAAGGAGTGGCGGAGCATGTGGGGGGTGATGTTGCGGGGGATGCCGGCTTGGCGGACGCGGGCCTTGATGCGGCGCCAGATGGTGGGGGCGGAGCAGGCGGAGCCGCGGCTGGTGAGGAAAAGGACGCCTGGGGAGGCGGGGCGGACGAGCTTGGGGCGGCCCGCGGCGAGGAAGCGCTGGATGGCGGCGATGGCGTGGGAGCCGACGGGGACGACGCGCTCTTTGTTGCCCTTGCCGATGACGGTGAGGAAGCCGGCGTCGAGGTGGAGGGATTCGAGGCGGAGGGTGCGGAGTTCGGCGAGGCGGAGGCCGGAGGCGTAGGCGACTTCGAGGATGGCCTGGTCGCAGAGGGAGTCCGGGGTCTCGGGCTGGAGGGGGGCGAGGAGGCGGGTGATTTCGGCGGAGGAGAGGGATTTGGGGAGGCGTTTCCAGCGCTTGGGGAGGGAGAGGTTTTCGGCGATGTTGGCGGGGAGGTGGCGCTCGGCCTCGCAGTATTTGAAGAAGGCGCGGAGGGCGGCGATTTGGAGGTAGAGGCTGCTCGTGCTGAGCTTGGCTTTTGATTTGGCGGCCTGGCCCTGGAGGGGGCGCTGTTGTTCGTGGAGGAGGTAGCGTGTGAGGTGGGGGAGCTGGACGTCGGACCAGCGGGCTATTTTTTCGGACTGGGCCCAGGCAACGAAGCGGTTGAGGGCGGCGGCGTAGGTTTTTTGGGTTTGTTCGGCGCGGCCGCGCTCCAGGCGGAGGCTTTGGAGGAAATCTTCGACGAGCGATTCCATGGAGGAGGCCCTCAGCCGAGCGGGCGGCCGGTGAGGCGCTGGTAGGCTTCGAGGTATTTGGCCTTGGTGCGGGCGACGACGTCGGCGGGGAGGGCGGGGGCGGGCGGGGTTTTGTCCCAGTCGAGGGTCTCGAGGTAATCGCGGACGAATTGTTTGTCGAAGCTGGGCTGGCCGCGGCCGGGTTGGTACTGGTCGGCGGGCCAGAAGCGGCTGGAGTCGGGGGTGAGGACTTCGTCGATGAGGATGAGTTGGCCTTCGTGGAGGCCGAATTCGAATTTGGTGTCGGCGATGATGAGGCCGCGTTCGCGGGCGTATTCGCGCGCTTTTTGGTAGATGGCGAGGCTGGTGGCGCGGGCTTGCTCGGCGATGTCGGCGCCGGCGAGGCGGGAGGCGGCGGCGAAATCGATGTTTTCGTCATGGCCGCTTTCGGCCTTGGTGGCGGGGGTGAAGATGGGCTCGGGGAGTTCGCTGGATTCGAGGAGGCCCGGGGGGAGCTTGATGCCGCAGACGGTTTGGGAGGCGCGGTATTCCTTCCAACCGGAGCCGGCGAGGTATCCGCGCACGACGCATTCGATGGGGAGGGGTTCGGCCTTGCGGACGACCATGCTTCGGCGGGCGATCTGGGGGGCGAATTTTTGGAGGGCTGCGGGGAGGGGATCGTCGGGGCCGGCGAGGCGGTGGTCTGGGATGATGGGCTCCATCATGTCGAACCAGAAGTGGGAGATCTGGGTGAGGACTTCGCCCTTGCGGGGGATGCCGTTGGGCATGACGCAGTCGAAGGCGGAGATGCGGTCGGAGGCGACCATCAGGAAGGCGTCGCCGAGGTCGAAGATTTCGCGGACTTTGCCGCTTTTGAGGCGGGAAAAGCCGGGGAGATCGATGTTGAGCAGGGTCTCGTGCATCACGGGAATGATGGGGAAGGAGGGGCGTGGAGAAAAGGATTAACGGAGGGAGGGCGCGGGGGATGGGCGCAACAAAAAAGAGGATGGGAGACCATCCTCTTTTTTGGAAATGGGCGGAGGGAGATTAGGCCTTGGCCTTGGCTTTGGGGGCGTCCTTTTTCCAGGTGCGCTTGGGGGCCTTGGTGACGAGGCCCTTTTTGATGGCGCTGGCGGTGATGCGGACGTAGCGGACCTCGCCGTTGATGACGGCTTTGACGCGCTGGAGGTTGGGGAGGAAGCGCCGCTTGGTAATGGCGGTGACATGGGTGCCGATGCCGCCTTTTTTCTTGGCTTTACCACTGCGCCAGATATGCGACCCCTTGATCGGGCCGGTGCCGGTTAGTTCACAAATACGTGCCATAAATTCTTTTGTCCCAAAAAGGACTGGTGAACGTAACAAGATCGGTGTTCGATGCAAGGAGTATTTTGGGCAAATTTTGGCGCGGTTTGAGCTTTGGAGAAATGGAGAGCCGTGCGGAAAGACGCTCCGGGCGCCCAAAAGGCGGCTTGTAAAGGGGTGAGGCGGGGCTTATTTGTCTGCGCGGGCAATCAAATTGAAAACGGAGACCATTGTCATTGTGCCGACGTACAACGAGCGGGAGAACCTCCCGAACGTGGTGGAGCGCGTCATGGGGACGGGGGTGCCGCTGCATGTGCTGGTGGTGGACGACAATTCGCCGGATGGGACGGGGAAGCTGGCGGATGAGATCGCGGCGAAGAATGGGGCGGTGCATGTGCTGCACCGGGAGGAGAAGGATGGGCTGGGGCGGGCGTATTGCGCGGGGTTCAAGTGGGCGCTGGAGCGGGGGTATGAGTTTGTTTTCGAGATGGATGGGGATCTGTCGCACAACCCGGCGGACATTCCGGCGTTTTTGGCGGCGGCGGAGGGGGCTTACCTGGTGGTGGGGTCGCGGTATTCGAACGGGATCCGGGTGATCAATTGGCCGTTGAACCGGCTGATGCTGAGCTTGATGGCGGCGAAGTATGTGCGGGTGATCACGGGGATGAAGGTCAGCGACCCGACGGGGGGATACAAATGCTTCCGGCGGGCGGCGCTGCAATCGATCAATTTGGACGAGGTGCGGTCGAACGGATACAGCTTCCAGATCGAGATGACGCACAAGATTTGGCGGCAGGGGATGAAGGTGGCGGAGGTGCCGATTGTGTTCACGGACCGGTTCCAGGGGCGGTCGAAGATGTCGGGGAAGATTGTGGTGGAGGCGCTGACGATGGTGTGGCGGCTGTGGATGGGGAATGGGTTGAGGAGGAGTCCGCGCGGGCCGTGCACCACACCGCCACCGCGCACAAAAGGGAGCTGAAGCCGAGGAGGATCTGGATGACGCGCTGGAAGGCGTCGAAGGGCGGGAGGGTGGTTTGGCGGAGGAAAAGGTAAACGGTGAGGGCGTAGGCGAGGGGGATGATGGCGGTCCAGGGGATGATGGCGTAGCGCTCGCGGGCGATGAGGTTGTTGACGAGGACGTTGTAGAGGGTGATGGGAACCATGGCCCACATGAACCATGGGATAAGGACGGAGGCTTTGACCATGTCGGGGTTGCGGAAGAACATGATGCGCAGGGGGAGCTCCGGGAAGAGGGTGCAGAAGAGGGCGCCGGCGCCGCCAAGGGCGATGGTGGCGCCGATGGCGAGGTAAAGGGCGTTGGAGGCGGTGGCGGTGGCGCGGCTGCGGACGATTTTGGGGAACATGACAGCGGCGAGCGGGGTGCAGAGCGTGACGACGGAGATGCCGATGGCCTCGGCGGCGCCGTAGTATTGGGTTTGGTCCTTGTCGAAGAAGGCCTGCACGAGGGGCATGTCGACGTTGATGATGAATAGGGTGGACCCGGCGGCGGCGGTGAGGGGGCCGATTTTCTTGAGGAAGGATCTCCAGGCAAAGGGGGCTGGTTCGGGGCGGAAGGCTTCGCGGGCGGGCCAGGCGGCGAGGGCGGCGGCAAGGAAGACACCGATGCAGGCGCCGACGATGGCGCCCGTGGCGCCGACCTGAAAGAGGAGGACGCCCACGGCGACCGCGGTGAGGCGCCCCGCCCCGTTGAGGATCATGGAGCAGCCGAGGGGGAAAAATTTCTGCATGCCTTGGAGGAGACCCTGGAAGACGGGCATCCAGAGGGCGGCGAGGATGAGGAACATGGTGGCCCAGATGACGTTGGAGTCGCCGGTCTGGAACACGGAGGCGAATTGACGGCGGAAGATGATGGCGAGGACAAAGAGGAGGATCCAGAAGGCGAACGTGGACTTGAGCAGGCCGCGGGCGTCGCCGGAGAGTTGGCGTTGGGCGGCGGGGGAAATGGCTGCGGCGCTTTGCTGGGCCAGGATGGTCTGGAGGGCGGAGGCGGGGATGGTGACGAGGACGAAGATGCGGAGCATCGTCTGGAAAACGGCGAGGTCGGAGACGGGGGTGAGGCGGGAGGCGAACTGGTAAACGAGCATCATGAGGACGCCGCAACCGATGTTGGCGACCATCATCCAGCCGCTTTGGCGGAAGAAATTGAGTTTGGTGTCGGGAAGGATCATGGGAGGGCTTTTTCGGCGAAGTCGACGGCGCGGCGGCTGATGGCGCGCCAATCGAGGTCACGGCGGACGCGGCCGCCGGCGGCGCGGGCCGCTTCGAGATTGTAGGGGGCCCGGAGGGCCTCGAGCAGGCGGGCGCCAAAGGCCGGGCCGTTGAATTCGGCGAAGTGGACGGTGGGCTCGTCCTGGAAATAGCGGACGGCGCTGCGGAGCGGGGTGCTGACGACGGGGAGGCCGACGGCGAGATACTCGACGATCTTGGCGACGAAGGCGCAGTGGGTGCCGGTGGACTCTTCGTAGGGGACCATGCCAACCGTGGCGGAGGCGAGGTGTTTTGCGACTTCGGTGTAGGGGGTGAAGCCGGTGGTTTCGATTTTGGGCGAGGGCGAGAGGGAGGCGGCGCGGGCCAGGAATTTCTGGAGGGTGCCAGTGCGGTGGCCGACGAAGCGGAAGGTCGTCTCCGGCAATGCGCGGGCGACGGCGGCGAGGGCTTGGAGGGCGATGTCCTGGAGGTGGTGCTGGTCGAGGGAGCCGTGCATCACGACGACGGGATGGGCGGGCGGAAGAGTTTCGCGGAATGGGAAAAGCTGCGCGTCGAATCCAAAATAGATCGGGCAGATGCGCGCGGGGGGAAAGCCGGTGGCGCGGAAATAATCGGCGAGCGTGTCGGAGACGGTGAGGACGGCGTCGGCGTGGTATTTGCGGGGGAGATTGACCTCGAAACGCTTGAGGGCGTTGACGGCGGGAGGGGGCGCGATGAAGGCGGGCCAGGTCTCCATGAAGGCGGTGAGGTAATCGAGGAAGTTCATGACGACCGGGACGCCGAGGGATTTTTTGAGGCGTCCGGCGGCGACGGCGGCGATGGCGTGCTGGGAGAAGAGGAGGTCGAAGGGGGTGGCGCGGGCGGCCTGCGCGACGAGCTTTTGGAGGAAGAAGGGATAGGCGAGGTACTTGAAGTTCCGGAGGGAGGCGTAGCGGCCCATTTTCCAGAGGGTGAATTCGTGGAGGTGGACTTTGAAGCGTTGGCGGACGGAATCGGGATGGTCGAGGCGGGGGCAGAAAAGGTGGACCTCATGGCCGCGCGCGACCATTTCCTCAACGAGATAGAGGGCTTCGGCGGAGCCGCCGCCGCTGGGAGGGAAGAACGGTTCGTGCGTGAGGAAAGCGATGCGCTTCACGGCTGGGACAGGAGGAAGCGTTCGAGGAGCGCGGTTGCCTGGTCGAGGGAGCGGAGGGAAATCCATTCGTCGGCGGTGTGGGCCTGGGCGATGTCGCCAGGGCCGAAAACGACGCTGGGGATGCCGGCGGCGCTGAGGATGGCGGCGTCGCAGAAATAATCGACGCCGAGGGGCGCGCGGGCGCCGACGCTGGCGAGGAATTCGGCGACGGGCGGGAGGCGGATGTCCGTCTCCATGGGAAGGCAATCGTTGGCCTTGTAATTGACGAGGCGGGCGCCGGGGACGGTCTTGAGGATGGCCTGGAGCTCCTTGCGGATGGTGGCCTCGGTTTCGCCGGGGATGGTGCGGCGGTCGACGAGGATTTCGCAGGCGTCGGGGACGATGTTGGGCTGGGAGCCGCCGCGGATGGCGCCGACGTTGACGGTGGGATGGCCGAGAATGGGATGGGAACGTTGGCGGAGGTTTTCGGCGTACTCGGTCTCGAGCCAATCGACGATGGGGCCCATGGCGTGGACGGCGTTTTTGCCGAGATGCGGCTTGGAGCCGTGGGCGGCTTTGCCACGGGTCTGGATTTTGAGCCAGAGGTTGCCTTTGTGGGCGGTGACGGCCTGGAGGAGGGTGGGCTCGCCGACGATGGCGAGAGCGGCGCGGAGGCCGGTTTTGGCAAGGGCGCGGGAGCCGGATTGGCCATCCTCCTCGTCGACCAAGCCGCAGAAAATGATCTCGGTTTCGGCGCGGGGGCCATGGGAGGCGGCGACACGGAGGAGGGCGGTGAGCATGGCGGCGACGCTGCCCTTGGTGTCGCAGGCGCCACGGCCATAGAGGCGGCCTTTTTTTTGGACGGGGATGAACTGGCCGGGAGTGGCGGGGACGGTGTCCATGTGGGGCGCGAGGAGGATGCGGCGCCTGGTTTTGCCGCGCGGCAGGAGGCGGGCGAGGAGGTTGGAGCGGCCGGGAAAGACGGGCTGGAATTCGACGGCGAGGCCGGCCTGGGCGGCGGTGGCGGCGAGGAAATCGGCGACGCGTTGCTCGCCGGCCTCCGGGGCGCCGGGGGGGACGAAGGCGTTGTTGACGCTGGGGAGCGCGATGAGTTCGGCCAGGAGCTTGGCGGGGTTAGCCATCCGGGGAAGAGTAGAGCGTCCGGGGGCGATTGAGAATTTATTAATCGGAGGCTGGATGATCGAGGCGGCGCCGTTCGCCGCCGCAGCCAACGTGGGCCGTGCTGGAAGTCACGCAGGCATGGATATTCATTGAAGAATTAACAGATCACGATCAGCGATTTTTTCCCGCGCCGTGGCGACGGATTGGAGTGGCGCGGCGGAAAGTTGCCGCGGTGGCGGACGGCGACTAAGTTGGAGGGGTAAACGAGATTGATGAAGAGCCGAGTTTTGGTTGTGTCCCTTGTCCTCCTGGCTGGAGCGGAACCACGGGGACAGCAGGAGCCGGAGTTGGCGGTGGATGACTTGCTGGCCGCGGCGGAGGATTGGGCCCAGGAGAACTTGGATGATGGGGTCCTGGAGGTGTTGGCGGAGGTGGACCGCGACCGGGTGCGCGCATTTTTCGTCGATTTGGAAAAGAGCCTGCAGGGCAATTCGATTTACGGCCTTGCGGAGCTGAGGCCGACGGCCGGCGAGCTGGTCCCGTTCCTGGAGCAATGGGAGGAAACCGCGCCGCTCGGGGATTGGCTGAAGGCCCGGCTCGATTATCTCGAAGTCTCCAAGGAGCTCGGGGGCGGAGGGGCGACGCCCGGAAGCCCGCCGAAGGCCGCGCCGAACGCGCCTCCGCCGGCGACCCAGCGCGCGGCGTGGACGCGGCAATTCGAGCGGCGGCCCGTTCCGGCGAAAGCCAGGGCTTTGGTCCCGAGGCTCAAGCAGATTTTTGCGGCCGAGAGAACTCCGCCGGAGCTTGTGTGGATCGCGGAGGTTGAATCCTCGTTCAACCCCAACGCGCGAAGCCCCGTGGGCGCGACGGGCTTGTTCCAATTGATGAAGCCGACCGCCCAGTCCTATGGGCTCTCGACGTTCCTTCCGGATGAGCGGGTGGACCCGGAGAAGAACGGGCGGGCGGCCGCGCGGCACCTGCGCCGCATGCACCAGCGGTTTGGGGATTGGCCGCTGGCGCTGGCCGCCTACAACGCCGGCGAAACCCGCGTGAAC
>CAZSXX010000224.1:0-7567 GCA_964611245.1 uncultured Verrucomicrobiota bacterium
CAGCGCGTCGCCGTCGCCCGCGCCCTCGCCAACCGCCCCAGGCTCGTCCTCGCGGATGAGCCCACCGGCAACCTCGACTCCCGCAACGCCCACGCCGCGCTCCAGTTGATCCGCGACGCCTGCCGCGAAAACTCCGCCGCCCTGCTGCTCGTCAGCCATGACCGCGAGATCCTGGGCTCCTTCGAGTCCACCCTCGATTTTCACGCCCTCAACCGCGCCCTCCAGCCCGCATGAGCCTCTTCCGCATCATCCTCAAGAGCCTCCGCCAGCATCTTTTCTCCACCCTCGTCACCGCGTTCTCCATCGCCCTGGCTGGCGGCCTTCTCATGTCCGTCTGGTCGCTCCGCGCGGAGGCGCAAAGAACCTTCACCAGCGTCAACGCCGGCTTCGACGCCGTCCTCGGCGCCCGGGGCTCGAAGCTGCAGCTCGCCCTCAACGCCCTGTTCCACCTCGAGGAATCCCCCGGCAATCTCCCCCTCTCCGATTGGCGCGAAATCCAAAAGCGGCCCGACGTCGAACTGGCCGTCCCCATCGCCGTCGGCGACAACTATAAGGGATGGCGCGTCGTGGGCTCCGTCCCCGAGATGTTCACCAACCGTTTCTCCGTCCGCGCGGGCGGCCGCATGTACGATCCCACCGCCCAGGAGGCCGTCGTCGGCAGTTTTGCCGCCCGCAAACTCGGCCTGCGCCCGGGCGACACGTTCCATCCCTACCACGGCTTGAATTTCTCCGACCACGCCGAGGAGCACCATGAGGACTACGTCGTCGTCGGCATTCTTGAGCCCTCGAACACCCCCGCCGACCGTGTCCTCTGGATTCCCCTCGAAGGCCTCCAGCGCATGGGCGGGCACGACCCCAAAGCCGCCTCCGAGATCAGCGCCATCCTGATCAAATTCAAGGGTGGCAGCGCCGCCACTGGCTTTCTCCTCGACCAGGAAATCAACAAAAACGGGACCCGCCAGACCCTCGCCTGGCCCATCGGCCGCGTCATGGCGCAGCTCTTCGAGAAGGTCAGCTGGTTCGATCGCATCCTCGCCCTCGTCGCCGCCCTGGTCGCCGTCGTCGCCTGCGCCTCCATCATGGCCAGCATTTACAACTCCATGAACGAGCGCCGCCGCGAAATCGCCATCCTCCGCGCCCTCGGCGCCCATCGCAGTGTCATTTTCGCCGCGATTATCGGTGAAGCCGCCGCCATCGCCGCCGCCGGCATGCTCTTCGCTTTCGTGGTCCACGCCGCCATCATGGCCTCCAGCGCCGCCATCCTCCGCTCCCAGGTCGGCGTCGTCATCGATCTCTGGACCTTCCACCCCGTCCTCCTCTGGGCTCCCGCCGTCATGGTCGCCCTCGGCGCCCTCGCCGGCGTGGCCCCCGCCATCAAGGCCTACCGCACCGACGTCGCCGCCAGCCTCCTGCCAGTCTCCTGACCATCCCAGAAATTCAGTCCCAAACCGGGTCCACGATCCAGGTGACTCCACCCTTCGCCCCTGATAACTTCCCTCCGTGAAATCTCCCTTGGCGATCCGGGCATTGCTGTCATTCTGGGCGCTCTTTCTTCTCCGCCCGGCTGCCGCGGAAACGCCCATCGTTCCGCTGTCCGATCCTCGACCCCTCGGTTCTTTTTGTCGTCACCATCAATCCCGAAGCCCGCGTCAAAACGGAACGCGGGCAGGCCCGAGCCATCCTGCAGCAGGCCGGCTACACCCCGATTCTCGTCAAGGTGGTCAACCAAAGCACGGTCACGTCCGAGCTCCGCATGGCCAGCCCCCAGTCCGGCCAGGTCTTTGCGGGCATGACCGAGCTGAGCGCCCAGCGCCTCCAGCGCCAACCGCTCAAGGAGACCACCCTCCGCGAGGCCCCCTCCGGCCGCTTCCTGGAAGTTGAAATGCATTCCCGCCCGCCCATGGCTTCCCAGCTCAGCGGCCTTCCCGTCGAGTATGCCATCGGCCTCATTCACAGCAGCCAGGCTGGCTCGAAAGAAGCCACCATCGGCTTCGAGATCGGCGCCGGCCGCCAGGATATCGGCTTCCGCGGCGAGGTTGCCATGTTGTTCGACATCCGCCCCGCCGTCGCCGTTTCGCTCGACATTCGGGACCACGATGGCGAGCCCGCCGCCGCCCGCCTCCTCTTCCGCGACCGCGCCGGCCATGTCCATCCGCCCCAGGCCAAGCGCCTCGCCCCCGACTTCTATTTCCAGCCGCAAATCTACCGCCGCCACGGCGACTCAGTCCTGCTCCCGCCGGGGCCGCTGACGATGGAGTCCAGCCGCGGCCCGGAATACCTCGTGCTCCGGCGGGAACTGACAATTCCGCCCGCGCCAGCCGCCAAAGTCGCCATCAAGTTGGCCCGGTGGATCGATCCCATGGCCTTCGGCTTTTACAGCGGCGACCACCACATCCACGGCGCCGGCTGCGCGCATTACACCAGCCCGACGGAAGGCGTGCAGCCCGAGCACCTGTTCCTCCAGGTCGAAGGCGAAGGCCTCAACGTCGGCTGCGTCCTCACTTGGGGCCCCTGCTACGATTACCAGCGCCAATTCTTCACCCCCACCATCCACCAATTGAGCAACCCCATGACGGTGATGAAGTACGATCTGGAGATCAGCGGCTTCGGCTCCCAAGCCCTCGGCCACGTCTGCCTCCTCAACCTGAAAGACCAAACTTACCCCGGCTCCGAGGGGACAAAATCCAAAGGGTGGCCAACCTGGACCACCCCGGTGATGCGCTGGGCCAAGGCCCAAGGCGGCGTCACCGGCTACGCCCATTCCGGCAGCGGCCTGGAGATCAACTCCGCCGCCGCCACCCGCCGCCTCTTCGCCCGCTTCGACGCCAACTCCGACCGCGTGCTGTCCCCATTGGAATCCCTCGGTGCCCTGCTCCCGTTCCCGTTCGCCGAAATCGATTCCGACCATGACGCGGCGCTGACCGAATCAGAGCTGGCCGCCGCCCATGACAAGTCCGCCGGGCAGCTCCCCAACTTGGCCATTCCCGAAATGAATGGCGTCGGCGCCATGGAGATCCCCGTCAGCGTCGCGGCCGGCGTCTGCGATTTCATCAGCGCCATGGACACCCCTCGCGTCGCCGAATGGAACATGTGGTATCACCTCCTCAACTGCGGCTTCCCCCTCAAGGTCAGCGGCGAAACCGATTTCCCCTGCATGAGCGGCGACCGCGTCGGCCAGGGCCGGGTTTATGTCCAGCTCGGTCCCGTCGAAAAAATCGATTTCACCGCATGGTGCCAGGGCCTCGCGCAGGGCCGCTCCTATGTTTCCGACGGCTTCGCCCACGCCCTCGAGTTCACGGTCGACAAGGTGGCCCCCGGGTTCGGCGAGGTCAAAATGGCCGCCCCGGGCCGCGTCCACGTCCGCACCCGCGTCGCCTTCGCCCCGGAAATGCCCCGCACCGTGGCGCAGGGCCTCATCGAGCCCATCGGCGGCCGCAAGTTCATTGGCGACACCGTCACCCTCCATGGCCCCCGCACCGAGGAAACAGCGCTCGGTGGCGACCGGCTGGTGGAGATCATCGTCAACGGCAAGCCCGTCGCCTCCCAAAAAATCCCCGCCGATGGAAAACTCCACCCGGTCGAGTTCGAGATCGAAATCACCGAAAGCTCCTGGGTCGCGCTCCGGCAATTCCCCCAGCTCCACACCAATCCCGTCAACGTCCGCGTGGCCGCAAAACCCATCCGCGCCTCCCGCTCCAGCGCCCAATGGTGCCTCGAAGTCATCGACCAGCTCTGGCGCTCCCGCGAACGCAGCATCTCCGCCCCGGAGCGCGACGGGGCCCGCCAGGCCTTTGATTCCGCCCGCGAAACCTACCGCCGCATCGCCGCCGAGGCCAACTGACGCCCCCCGCAAAATCCGGCCCATGTCCCGCTTTGCCTTCCAAGCGAGCGCCATGCTACGGTGCCGCCGATGGATTATTTGACCGCGATCAAGGAGGCATTGCTGACCTATGTTTTCTTCATCCCATTGCTCACGTTCCACGAATGGGCCCATGCCTGGGTCGCCTGGAAATGCGGCGACGACACTGCGTACCAGCGCGGGCGCGTCTCCCTCAATCCCATCGTCCACATGGAGCTCATCGGCACGGTCGTCCTGCCGCTCGTCGGCTTGATCTCGGGCGCCATGGGCGCCGGCATCGCCATCATCGGCTGGGGCAAGCCCGTCCCCGTCAACCCAGCCAACCTGAAACACCCCCGCCTCCAGGACACGCTCATCGCCATGGCCGGCCCGGCCATGAACGTCCTCCTCGCCCTCGTCCTCCTTGGCCTCGCCAAAGTCGGCCTGGTCAGCAAGCAATTCTGGCTCCTCGAAATCAGCGCCCGCATGGCCCAGATCAGCCTTTTCCTCTGCTTTTTCAACCTCCTCCCCATCCCGCCCCTCGATGGCTCCCACCTCCTCCTCAACCTCACCCGCATGAGCTATGAAACCTACTACCGCCTCGCCCAGGCCGGCTTCATCCTCATCATCATCCTCATCCAGCTTCAGCCCGTGCGCGTCTTCCTCTCCACCACCGTCGGCGTCACCTTCCACTTCATGGCGAAACTCGTCGGCCTCTGAGAGATTGGACAAGGCCCCTCCGGGCAGGCAGACTTGCCCCGGGTCGCATGATGCCGATGCAAACAAAAACATTCGCCGAGCTTGGGTTTCCCGGCCGCCTCATCGCGGTGGAGGGCCTCGATGGCTCCGGGAAATCCACGCAGATTTACCTCCTCAAGCGCTGGCTTCAGCTCGAGGGCGCCCGCGTCTTTTTCAGCGAATGGAACTCCAGCGAGCTCGTCAAAAGCGCCACCAGCAAAGGCAAAAAGCGCGAGCTGCTCACCCCCACCACCTTCAGCCTCATCCACGCCACCGATTTCGGCGACCGCTACGAACGCCAGCTCGTCCCCCTCCTCCGCGCCGGCTACATCGTCCTGTGCGACCGCTATATCTTCACCGCCTTCGCCCGCGACACCGTCCGCGGCTGCCCTCCGACTTGGGTGCGCGGCCTCTACAATTTCGCGGCCATGCCGGACATGACCTTCTTCTTCCGCGCCAACCTCGAAGTGTCCCTCCAGCGCATCCTCGATGGCCGCCCCCAGCTCAAGTATTTCGAGGCCGGCATGGACATGCACCTCTCCACGGATCCCTACGAGAGCTTCCGCATATTCCAGGGCCGCCTCCTGGAGCAATACCTCGCCATGAGCACCGAGTTCGACTTCGTCATCGTCGACGCCAATGAACGGGTCGAAACGCAGCAATCCATCGTCCGCCAGTTGGTCCGCTCCCGGATCAATCTCAAGGACTACATGACCCAACGATGAAGCGCGCCGCCAAATCCAAACCCAAATCCGCGCGGGGGATCGTCGTTCCCGTCCCCAAGCCCAAGCGTTTCTACGGCCACGGCATCGCCGGGGTCGAGCTCGAGAACCTGACCGGCAAGCTCGTCGTCGTCGAAGGCGCGGATGGCTCCGGCCGCTCCACCCAGATTGCCCGCTTGGTCGAATGGCTCGAGCGCGAAGGCCATGCCACCGTCCAGGTCGGCCTCAAGCGCTCCACCCTCGTCAGCGAGGAGCTGGAAAAAGCCCAGCAGGGCAACATTCTCAGCCGCCTCACCCTCAGCCTCTTCTACGCCACCGATTTCGCCGACCAGCTCGAGAACATCATCCTCCCCGCCCTCAAGGCCGGCTTCATCGTCCTGGCCGACCGCTACATTTACACCTTGATGATCCGCGACATGGTGCGCGGCATGGACGAATCCTGGCTCAAAAACCTCTACGGCATCGCGCTCGTCCCCGACATCGTTTTTTACCTCAACGTCTCCCCGGAGGAGCTCGTCCTCCGCAATTTCGAAAAAAGCAAGGCCCTCGATTATTGGGAAAGCGGCATGGACCTCGGCCTCTCCCGCGACATGTTCGACAGCTTCCTCAAGTACCAGGGCCGCGTCATCGACCAGTTCAAGCGCATCCAATCCACCTACGGCTTCACCATCGTGGACGCCAACCGCAGCGCGGACCGGATCAACGCCGAGCTGCGGCTGAAAATCGAGGCCACCCTGCGCGGCCGCTGACGCGCTCCCCCGCTCACCCGCCCGGCCTTACTCGTGCCGGAGCGCCTCGATTGGGTCCAGCTTCGCCGCCCGCGACGCCGGGTACCAGCCGAAGATGATCCCCACCGCCCCCGACGTGCTGAACGCCACCATCACCGACAGCGGCGTCACAATCGTCCGCATCTCCGTCAACTGCGACACAATGAACGGCGTCAGCACCCCCATCGCCACCCCGATCAGCCCGCCCCCGATCGCCAGCGCCATCGCCTCGACCAAAAACTGCGACGTGATGTCCTGCTGTTTGGCGCCCAACGCCCGCCTCACCCCAATCTCCCGCGTCCGCTCCGTCACCGTCGCCAGCATGATGTTCATGATGCCGATCCCCCCCACCAGCAGCGAAATCGCCGCGATCGACCCCAGCACAATGTTGAAAATCCGCTTGGTCTCCTCCGCTTGCCGCAGCAGTTGCAGCGGCACGATCAATTCAAAATCGCGCTTCGCGTGGAACCGCTTCAGCAGCGCCTCAATCTGCGGCGCCGCCGTTTCCACCGACGCCATCTCCTTGAACTGAACCGTGATCTGGTGCAATTGCACCCGCTCCGCCTCCTGGCTCCCGGCCGAGCGCCGGATCAACGTTTCCCCAAATCGGCTCCGCGCCGCCGACAGCGGAATGTACACATTGTTGTCCAGCGGCTGGCCCGTCACGTCGCCCGACTGCGGCCGTTTCTCCTGCGTGCTCGTCTCCCGCACCAGCCCCACCACCTGGTAATAATGCGCCCCAATCTTCACCTCCTGGTCCAGCGGGTCCTGGTACGGGAACAGCCGGTTGGCCAACCCCGTCGAGATCGCGCAAATGTTGTTCTGGTGCAGGTCGTCCGTCTCCGTGATGAACCGCCCCCGCACATTGTCCAGCCCGGAAATCTCCCGGTAAACCGGATGGGTCCCAATCACCTGTCCCGACACTTCGCTCCGAAAAAACCGCACATTCTCCCGGATGAACCGCATCGGCAGCACATGGGCGATCCCGGGGATGGTCGCCTGGATTCGGCTCGCGTCCTTGTAGGTCAGCCCGTACTCGATCACCGAGCCCCGCCCCGACGACGACCCTCCCGCCTGCGCGTCCTCCGGCGGCTTCACCGCGCGGATGATGATGTTCGCGCTCCCCATCTTCTTGATCTTCTCCTGCGCCTCATACGACGCGCCCTCGCCAATCGCCAGCATCGCGATCACCGAGCACACCCCAAAAATGATCCCCAGCATCGTCAACACCGACCGGAGCTTGTGAAGCAGCAGGCTCTTCACCCCGATCTGCATCGTCCGCAACGGCCTCAACGCCCGCCGCAGCGCGCTCTGCCCCTGGCCCGCCTCATCCTCCAGCGCCGTCGGCGTGCTCGTGGACGCCGGCAGGTCCCTCCGCTCGTTGACCACAATCCGGTCAATCACCCCGTCCTTCATGTGGACCACCCGCCGCGCCCGCGTCGCGGTGTTCGTGTCATGCGTCACCAGGACGATCGTCTTCCCGTTCTGGTTCAGCCGGTCCA
>CAZSXX010000225.1:0-7541 GCA_964611245.1 uncultured Verrucomicrobiota bacterium
AAGACCCTTCGGCCGGTCCTCAATTACCGGGTCAACAAAACCAGGTGGGTGGTCCTGCGCTGGCCCACGCCGAGCATGGCGCAGGCGGCGAACATGAGCACGGAAGCGTTCGAGGATTTCTACTTCAACGTCTGCACGATGGACTATGCGCGGATGGCCCGCGCCATGGCTCCGCTGGAGGAACGGATGAACCGCGCGGACCATGTGCACATCAAAGCCCCGGGGACCGACCTCAATTTCAGCATCAAGGGAATCGGGGCAAGGCCGTGCAACGGGCTCCGCAACATTCCGGATGGCGAAGTGTTTTCCTGCCCGGTCAAGGATTCGGTGAACGGCGTCATTTCCTTCAACACCCCGACCCTCTACTCCGGCACGAAATTTGAGAATGTGCGGCTTGTCTTTCGGGACGGGAAAGTGGTGGAGGCCAGCAGCACGAACACGAAGCGGCTCAACGAAATTCTGGATACGGACGCAGGCTCGCGTTTTGTGGGCGAATTTGCGCTGGGGTTCAATCCCCACATCAAGAACCCGATGTGCGATATTTTGTTCGATGAAAAAATCGCGGGCTCCCTGCATTTCACCCCGGGCCAGGCTTACGAGGTGGCCGACAACGGGAATCGGTCGGCGGTGCACTGGGACATGGTGCTGATCCAACGGCCGGAATGGGGCGGCGGCGAAGTGTATTTCGACGGGGAGTTGATCCGCCGGGACGGGCGATTTGTGCCGAAGGACCTTCGGGGCCTGAACCCGGAGAAATTGATTTAGGCAACCGTTAGGAGGTTTTTCTGGAAACTGCCGTTTACGACACCAAAGCTTACGACCGGGAATACCTTGCGAAGGCGCCGGAGGCCCGCGAGGTGCGGTGGCGATTCCACGAGTTCCGCCTCTCGGAGGGGACAGTCGCCGCCGCGGCGGGGGCGCAGGCGGTCTGCCTGTTCGTGAACGACTGCGCAAACCGGGAGGTGTTGGCCCAACTGCACGCGGCGGGGGTCCGGATGATCGCCCTGCGGTGCGCGGGGTTCAACAATGTGGACCTGGCGGCGGCGGCCGAATTTGGGATCGCCGTGACACGGGTGCCCGCGTATTCGCCCCACGCGGTCGCGGAACACGCAGTGGCGCTGTGTCTGACACTCAACCGAAAGATCCACCGCGCCTACAACCGGGTGCGCGAACATAATTTCTCCCTCCACGGACTGGTTGGATTTGACCTGGCCGGAAAAACTGTGGGCGTGATCGGGACGGGGAAGATCGGCAAGATTGCCGCGCAAATTTTCCGCGGGTTCGACATGCGCGCCCTGGCATTTGATCCATATCCATCGCCGGAATGGGCGCGGGAGAAAGGCGTCGAATACGTGTCTCTCGGGCAATTGCTAAGCGAGTCAGATGTGGTGACCCTCCACCTTCCGCTCACCCCGCAAACGCACCACATGCTGAACGCGGCCCGGATCGCGGGCATGAAAGCCGGAGCGATGTTGATCAACACGAGCCGGGGCAAATTGATCGACACGCCCGCTTTGATGGAGGCGTTGCTGCGGGGCCATCTTGGCGGGGTGGCCCTGGATGTCTACGAGGAGGAGGAGGGGATTTTTTTCGAGGACCATTCAGAGCACCTTTTGCAGGACGACATCCTGTCGCGGTTGCTGACGTTCCCCAACGTGCTGATCACGTCGCACCAAGCCTTCCTGACGCGGGAGGCTCTTTCAGAGATTGCCCGTGTGACGGCCGAGAATCTGGCGCGGTTCGCCGGCGGCCGGGCGCCACTCGACGGGACCGTGCTTTAAAAACCAGTCAGTTTTTCCCGGCGGACCGGAAATGCCGATCCGCAAAGTCAAGGTAACGTTGCCAGTCGTAGTCGGTGACATCATGCTTGCCGCTGCGGATATGGTAGCCGATGAAATCCCCCACTGGTTGGTTGAGCAGGGGCTGGTTCGCCGTTCCAAGTCCGGCAACATTGAATAATTTATAGACGGGGTCGGCATACACGCCGGACAGGAATTCTCCTTTTGGATCCGCCCAAGTGTCCTCGACGGCGCTCGCAATGTAAATCGGACGCGGCGCCGCCAGCGCGACGAGGAGATGGGCGTCGATGGGGAGGGCGTTGACGTCCTTGTTGTATTTCTTGTAATTCCCGTTGAACCAATGCGGGAACGACGTGTTGATTCGCTCCACCGTCTCCCCGAAATTGCGGCGGGCCAGGGCCGCGCCACCCTCGCCGGAGTTGTTGGAGATCACGATGGCAAATCGCGGGTCCCGCGCTCCCGCCCAGAGCGAGGTTTTTCCAAGGCGGGAATGGCCCATGACGGCGATCCTGCGGGCGTCAACCTCCGGAAGCGTCTCGAGCAAATCGGCCATCCGGCTTAACCCCCAGGCCCAGGCGGCAATCGCCCCCCAGCCCTCGGGAGCTTGGTCGGGTTTCTTGGCGAACTCGCCAAAAATCGCCCGAACACTTTCCTTGTGGCCTTCCTTGTGGTCGGGTTCCAAATCGCCGTAATACGCGGTGGCCAAGGCATAACCGCGCTCGAGGACCATTTTGATGGCCCAGCGACTGGCCTCCTTGCCCCGGGCAGCCTCGGTGGCCCGGTTGTTCTCGACGACCCCCTTTGTGTTGGGCACCCAGCGCGACGAGAGTTGGACATCGGGTTCCGCCGTGACGGCGTGATTGCCGCCAAAGCTTAGCCCAATAAAGGCTGGGACTGGCTTGGGCGCCTTGTTTGGAATGTAGAGGAGAACCATCATCCCCGGCCATTCCGGATGGGAGGAAGCCCGGACGAGGATCTCCCGCCGGGTGGCAAGGCCATCCAAGGCATTGGTGCGGGTGGACTTCACCTCGAACACCAGGTCCTCGGGACGCCCCGGGCTGCGGCCAAACATTTCCTTTTCGAAGAGGCGGAGGATTTCCGGGCGGCGTTTGGATTTCCAATCCTGTGAGGTGCGAACTTTGGTTCCGTCTCCCATGACCAGCGGGTCTGGAAGATTCAACGGACCGATCTTGGCCTCATCGTAATTGGCCTCGAACGCCGCGGCGCGGACGGGTGTGGAGAGGGTGACTGCAAAAGCAAGGCAAAGGAGGGTGGAGCGCATCCCCGATTTGTACAGGGACCAGCGGTATTTTGACAGGCGAAAACAGGGCTCGGATCCATTGGGATAAGTCGGCGGAGGGTTTGCATTGAAAGTTAGAAAGGGGGGCGGCAAGGTAAGCGGATGAGATTTTGGAAAGTGGGGAGGTCAATCACGCTGCTTTGTTTTTTGGGCGTCGGCTGCGGCAGTTCGGACCAACCGAGCGCCAAACCGGCGACAGTGGCTGCCTCGAACGCCCCCGCGGCCACGGCGGCCGCCGAGGTGGAATACCCGACAGTGGCGCAGCCTAAACTGCGCTCGATCAAGCTGTGGCTGGGCGCCGAGGAACTGATTGTCGAGGTCGCCGCATCCCAGAAGGAGATCACGGCAGGGATGATGCACCGGGTTTCAATCGGTGAGAATGAAGGGATGCTCTTTGTTTTTCCATACCCGCACCAAGCGGCATTTTGGATGAAGAACACGCTGATCCCACTTTCCTGCGCGTACATTGACCCGGATGGGGTGATTCTTGAGACGCACGAGATGTTTCCCGGGGACCTGAAGCCCGTCAAGGCGGCGAGCAACCGGGTGCAATATGTGCTCGAGGCGAAGGAGGGATGGTTCACGCGCCACAAAATAGGGCCGGGGGCGGTCGTCCGGACGGAGCGCGGCTCCCTCGCCGAGACATTTTTCCGGAAACAATAGGAGCGCCAAGAGCCTCGGATTCCCGGTAGAGGAGCGCGCAATGCTGTCGCCAAAGCCATGGAAAATGGAGCGGGTCGTCTGGTTGATGGCGGCCCTGCTGGCAAGCGTGTCGCTGGGAACGCTGGTCGTGCAGGGATACCAATGGGCGCTCTCGAAGGACGACCTGAAGGGTCAGCCCAGCCTCCTCATCATGTTGGTGGGGACGTTGACGTTCCACGGGGTGGCGCTGGTTTTGGTCGGGGTGTTCCTGCGTGAACATCAAATCACCTGGCGGGGAGCGTTTGGATTCAATGCGCCGCGCCGGGGACGGGCCATTCTGCTGGCTGTCTTCACCTGCATCATCGTCCTTCCAATCGCCTGGTCGCTGGGTGAATTGTCGCAGTTGGTGCTGTTGAGGCTTGGGAGAAATCCCGTCGCGCAGCAGTCCGTGCAGGCGCTGCAAACGGCCGCCTCGACTTACCAGCAGATTTATTTCGGCTTGGTGGCGGTGTTCCTGGCTCCCTTTGTCGAAGAAATTGTCTTCCGAGGGATCATTTACCCCAGCATCAAGCAGATGGGATATCCGACCGCGGCGCTCTGGGCCACCTCCCTGTTGTTCGCCTTCACCCATGCGAACTTGATGACATTTGTGCCCTTGACGGTGCTGGCGGTGATTTTGACCTTTTTATACGAAACGACCGACAACTTGCTGGCTCCGATCGTGGCGCACGCATTGTTCAACGCGACGAATTTTGCCTGGCTTCTGCAGCAGGCACCGCCGGGAAGCGGAGGATGAACGATGACTGAGTTCGAATTGCTGGCGAAGATTCTGCCCAAGTTGCCCACCAACCGACACGTGGCGCTGGGCGCCGGAAGCGACTGCGCCGTGTTGGAGGCGGAAACAGGGCGGCTGCTTTTCAAAACAGACGCGGTGGTCGAGGGCGTGCATTTCACCATCGAAACGGCTCCGGAGAAAATAGGGCGAAAAGCGATGGCCCGAACACTGTCGGACATCGCGGCCATGGCGGGGACACCCACGGTGGCGTTGGTGACCTTGGGCCTGCCTCCGGACTTTGATCCAGAGCGCGCGCTGCGCATCTACGACGGGTTGGCGGCGGTGGCGCGGGAGCACGGAGTGGCCATTGCGGGCGGCGAAACCACCAAAAACCCGGGGGGGATATTCATCTCCGTCTCGATGGTCGGACTGGCTCCGGCCAATCTCATTTCGCGCGCCGGCGCGCGGGCGAAGGATGCGCTCTTTGTGACAGGGGAACTGGGCGGATCGAGGCAGGGTCGGCACCTGGATTTTGAACCGCGACTGGCGGAGGGACGCTGGCTCGCCTCAAATTTTGACGTGCACGCCATGATGGATATCAGCGACGGCCTGGCGGGGGATTTGCGCCACCTGCTTCAGGCAGGCGGGGTGGGGGCGGAGCTGCTCTCGAGCGCGATTCCGATCAGTCGGGCGGCGCGAAGGCAGGCGCAGGAAGAGTCCTCCGCCAAGCCTCCATTGCTCGCCGCCCTGACCGACGGCGAGGACTTTGAGCTGTTGTTCACCGTGGCGGGAAAGGACGCCGTGCGGCTTTCGGACGGCTGGCGAGCGGAATTCCCGAAGGTGAAATTGTCCTGCATCGGAAGAATCGTCGCGGAGCCGGGCTTGCGGCTGCGAACAGCGGACGGAGTCCGGGATTTGAATGCGCAAGGTTACACACATTTCGCGCAGTCCTGAGGAGACAGCCGCGCTCGGGCGGGCGTATGCGTCACAAGCCCGCGCGGGCTGGATCATCGGCCTGAAAGGGGATCTTGGGGCGGGCAAAACCCAGTTTGCGCGTGGCTTCGCGGCCGGCTTGGGATCGCCCGGTCGCGTCCATTCGCCAACGTTCGCCTTGGTCAATGAGCTGCGGGGAGGGCGATTGCCGCTGTTTCACATCGATTTGTATCGCCTTGAATCCGGGGGCGCCGTGCATGGCGCGGGATTGGATGAGTATTTTAACCAGCGAGATGGGGTGACCCTTGTCGAGTGGTTCGAGAGATTGGAGGCCGTGGGGATGGGGAACACCGCGAATTGCGTCCTAAATTTCGAGGTGGCAGGGGATGAGGAGCGGAGGATTGTGGAGGAAAGAAATGAGTGAGCAATGCCGCCGGGACGCCGAGTTAACAGCCGGATGTGGGAAGCCCCGATGAGAATCTTGGCAATGGATTTTTCGACCTCACGCCGCAGCGTTGCGCTTTGCGAGCTGCGGGACGGAGCGGCGGAAGTTCTCCAGACCTACACGTTCGATGGAAATTCGATTGCTCCCCTCGCGCTTTTGCGGCGGCTCGAAGGCTTTGATCCCGCGGGGGTGGAGGGGATCGCGGTTGGGCTCGGGCCCGGATCCTACACGGGCATTCGTTCGGCGCTGTCCGTCGCCCAAGGATTCAACCTGGCGCGGGGGACCCTGGCGGTTGGAGTCAGTTCGTGCGACGCCATCGCCCTTGCGGCAGGCCACCTAGGGATCAAAGGGGAATTGGAAGTTGTGATCGACGCCCAGCGAAATGAGATTTATTCGGCTCGATATGAACTGAATGGGGGAGGCATTCGATTGGCGCGCAGGTTGGAGATTCGAGGGCAGCCGGAAACGGGGCGGGTGGTCGGTCCCGACGCCACGCGGTGGAATCCAAACGGCGTGATTGTGCATCCTTCCGCGTTTGCGATTGGAAAATTGGCTGCCGGGTTGACCTTTGGCCCACCCGAGGTTTGGGAACCGATTTATTTGCGGGAGCCCTCATTCGCGAAGGCCCCCGCCGTTCGACACGCCTGAGCGAGCGTTACTTCAGCTCGGCGTGAAGCTCCAGCAACTTGACGTCACCCACCCGTTCCCAGAGGGGGAGGAGGTCGGGGTCGCACACCGCCGCCACTTTGAGCGCAATGCCGTCCTCCGCCTCAAAGGCCGCAGCCAGCCAGCGGCTGGCGTCCTCAAACATGGCGACTTGGGCGGCATAGCAGGCCAAATTGTAAAGGATGACCGGGTGGCCTTTGAAATTCGGCTCAACCCGGCGCAGGAGTTCGAGGGCTTCGATCACCCCTTTGTAGTTCCGCAACGAATTGGCCTGGCAAATCCAAACCTCTGGCGATCCGGGCAGGGCGTCGCAGAGAACCCGCGAAATGATCCAAGCGGCTTCCCACCATTCGGCGGCGGCGTAGACTTGCCAGCGGATGGAAAGGGCGGCTGGATGCCGGCGGTTTTCCGGGGAAAGCTTGTCGAGTTCCTCGTTCGCCTCGGCCGGGTTGCCCAGCATCAGCCACCCTTCCGCAGCCTCAATCTGAAATTTATCCGCGATCGGCAGGTCTTTCATTTTACGCCCTCGTTTTAGTTTGAATTGCCCCGGGCGAGCTCCAGCCAGCGGTTGAACCAGTCAGTTTCATTCCATTCCTTCATAATCCCTTTTCCTTTCACAAACCAACATGGCCGCATTCCCAAAGGGCCGCCACATGAGCGGCCCCTGAAGTTCGTTTTAGGGTGAATCCCGGTCTTTTATTAGGTGGGCGGAGGCCACGCCATGGGAACTTCAACTTGCTTTTGGAAGTGTTCCGACCCAAGGATGAGGAATGGGTTTGCCCACCGAGCCGGTCACATTCAGCGTGCAGGAAATTGGAGACCTAAACCAAAAGCTTGCTGACATGCGCCACAACGTGAACAACAATTTGGCGTTGCTGATGGCGGCGGTTGAGATCATCAAGCGCAAGCCCGAACTGGCGGTCAAGATGGCGGACAGCATGGCGGCCCAGCCCGACAAGATGAACGATCAGATCCAGCGTT
>CAZSXX010000226.1:0-7516 GCA_964611245.1 uncultured Verrucomicrobiota bacterium
CGGCGGCCGTTGCGTCAAGTCCATCACGGAATTTGCCATGGCTCCTCTTTCGAAAAAGCCCTAGGCCACCGGCGGCTCGGCTGGCTTGGATTCCTCGGCCACCGGCGCCTCCGGGCTTCCCGGCGCCTCCGCCACCGTCGTGTCCGTTTCAGCCCCGGCCGGATGCGTCGCGGTCTCCGCCGCGGAAGTCTCCGGTGGCGGCTCCGCGGGTGATTCCCCCGGCGTCTCCGAAGACGCGCTGGCTGTCGATTCCATCGGCGCCGCCTCCGTCGATTCGGCGGCGGCCGCTGGCTCCTGTTTCTTCTTCGGCTCGCGCACCGGCTTCGGCGCCGGCTTCTTCGCCGTCTCCAACTGCCCATTCGCGAACTCGATCACATGCCCCTGGTGCACCAGCCAATGCAGGTCGCGGATCAGCGCCTCCAACTCCGGCGACGGCGCCACTGTCTGCGCCGAGGGCGGCACAGCCGCCGCGGCCGCTCCTTCCGGAGCCGTTCCCGCCCCTTCCACCGGCGCTGCCGCTTCCCCCTCCGGGGCCGGAGCCGCCGCCGCGGCGGGAGCCGGGCTCGCCGTCGTCACCGGCGCGTTCGGCGCGAATTCCTGGATCAATTTCCGCCGCGTCGCCTTCGGGTTCGACTCGATGAACTGGACGATCTTCCGCACCCCTTCCGACGGCGGCGTCTCCTCCATGTCCAAATACCTCGGCCGCGCCACCGCCACATGCGTCACGCTCTTGTTCACCTTGAAGAACTGCAGCCCATGCCGCGCGAACTGCTGGCTCAGCATGTTCACCACCTTGATCGGGAACCGGCTCTGGTCATCCCACGCCCGCCGGATCAGCGCCGGGAACGGACGGTTTTGCAGCGCCTGCGCCTCCACCCCCTCGATCGTCACCGAGTCCTCGACCTTGATGATGTTCGGCAGGAAGTTCGCCTTGAAATGCGCCTCCACCTCTTCGCGCGACCCAAACTTGATCGTCTCCGGCACGTTCAACGCCGTGTATTCCGTCTTGAAGCTCTGCTCCTCCAGCCACTTCTTCACCACCGGCTCGTCCCGCACAATCTTGATCCGCGCCTTGAACGCGTCGAACGGCATCCGCGAAAACCGGTCCTGGTGCAGCTTCCTCAGCTTGTTCTGGTAATCATGGTAATTCGGCGGCCCGAGGATCGTCCCGCTGATCCCGCACTGCGCCACAAACGTGTAAGTCCCCTTCGGCGGATCCGTCGGAATCTTCTCCGACGAATAGAACGTCCCAAAATGCTTGTCCAGAATGTGCCGCATCGCGTCGTCCTCCGACAGCCACATCGTCTCGTCCAGTTGGCAAAGGTAAATCGGCGCCAACGCCTTTCCATCCTTCTTCTGCGAGACCAACTGCACGTGGTAACGCTCCGCCTTCTTCAGGACCAACATCGCGATCTCAAACAGCGGATACGCCCGGCCCGTCAGCTTGATCTGCCGCGCCAGCGACTCCACGCCCTTTTCCTCGGGGATGAAATTCACCTCGATCGGCGGCAAGGGCGGCATCTCGCGCCGCTCTTCGTCCCGCCGGAAACCCCCTCCGCCACCGCGCCGGTCGTCACGGCCCTGCGGCCTTCCGCCGGGTCCGCCCGGTCCGCCGCGCCGGTCGCCGCCGGGGCGTGGCCCGCGGAAGTCACTGCGTGGGCCGCCGCCAGGCCCGCCGGGGCCGCGGGGCGGGCCGCCCGGTCGTGGGCCACCGGGCCCGTCGCGACGCGGTCCGCGGTCCCGGTTGCCAAAACCGCCGCCTCCCCGGCGCCGGTCTCCGCCGCCAGATTCCTCAGCGCCAGTGTATTTTGCGTATCGATTTGCGTCCGGCGCCTTTTGGGCCCAAGCGGGCAAAAAATGCAAATCCAGATCCAGTTCCGCCAGCGGCGACTTGGAGTCAGCTTCAGTGCTCATTCAGTTTGTCGTAAAGGGCGGGAATACATCCCGCTTGTCCCAATTTCAAATGGGGGGAAAGAGCATGCGCCGATCAATTCCAGATTGCAAGCGTCTCCCGCCCTCGAAAATCCAGCCGCCCTCCGCGCGCCCCTTTTTTCCCCGCGCGCGAAATTTGACACCGGGTTCAAATCAGGAATAGTTTCTGGGACGCCATGAAGGTCTGGATTCCCATCGTTGCCCTCGCGTTCGCCGCGCCCCTTTGCGCGCAGGACCAATCCGCCCGTCCGGCCCTCGACCTCGAAGCCGCCGCCAAACCTTCCACCCTCAAGACCAATCTCCTTTCCGATCCCAAGCCCGCGCAGGAGCCCGCCAAACCCCTCTTGACCCTCAGCGGCCTCGGCCCCGAAATCGCCAAGTCCACCAACCGCTGGCGCATGTTCAGCCTCCGCCGCCCCCTCAACCCCAAAGAGGACGCCGCCACCCTCATCCTCGACACCCGCACCGAGGCCGCCCGCCCGGTCAAACTCTTTTCCATCGATTTTTAGTGGACGCCACCCCCATCCAGGCCACCCGCTTCCTCGATCCCAAAACGATCCTCGCCATCCGCAACCTCGAGCTCCGCGCCCGCGTCGTCGTCGAAGGCTTCGTCCTCGGCCTCCACCGCAGCCCCTACCACGGCTTCTCCGTCGAGTTCAGCGAATACCGCCAATACTCCCCGGGCGACGACCTCCGCTACCTCGACTGGAAACTCTACGGCCGCTCCGACCGCTATTACCTCAAAAAATTCGAGGACGAGACCAACCTCCGCTGCTATTTCCTCGTCGACCTCAGCCGCTCCATGAGCTTCGGCTCCAGGGAGCCCGGCGGCAAAACCAAGGCCGACTACGCCATCACCGTCGCCGCCAGCCTCGCCTATTTCCTCTCCAAACAGGGCGACGCCACCGGCCTCCTCTCCTTCGACGCCGCCATCCGCGACTACATGCCCGCCCGCAACCGCCCGGGCCACCTCCACCAAATGATGCTCACGCTGGACAAGCCCCCCTCCGGCCGCGAGACCAACCTCGGCGCCCCCATCCGCCGCATCGCCGAGCTCGTCCGCAAGCGCGGCATGATCGTCCTCATCTCCGACCTCCTCTCCCCCTTCGACTCCTTCGCCGAATCCCTCACCCAACTCCGCGCCCTCGGCCACGAAGTCGTCGTCTTCCAAATCCTCGACCCCGCCGAAATCGACTTCAAATTCTCCGCCAGCTCCCAGTTTGAGGACCTCGAAACCGGCGTCATGCTCTACGTCGATCCCGACAAAATCCGCGCCGATTACCTCGCCGGCCTCTCCGCCCACCAAGCCCGCATCCAGCAACATTGCAACGCCCAGGGCATCACCCACCAAATCCTCCGCACCGACCAGCCCCTCGAGCTCGCCCTCTTCCACTTCCTCAACAACCGTCGGCGGTGAACTTCCGCCCCGCCCGTTGGCGGCCGCAATGAACTTGAAAAAAATCATTATTTTTTGTTATTTCCCGGCCGTGCGCGCGAACATTCTCCTCATGGCGGCGGGCTGCCTTTTCGCTTCCGGAGTGGCCCGGGCGGCCTCCCCGGTCTGGGCCCTCAACTACAACCAGGCCATCAACCTCGTCGACCCCACCAGCAACGTCGAGTCCCCCTTCATCCCCTCTCCCATCGTCTCCGACAGCCTCGCCGCCGACCCCGCCGGCATCCTCTACGTCGCGGACCCGAATGGAACCATCTACACCGTGCAGGGCTCTTTTCCGATTGGCAGCGCCGGTTTGGGCCAAGTCGCGGACCTCTCCTACTCCTCCGGCGGCCTTTGGGGCTTCAGCAACGCCTCCGACACCCTGTTTTTCTTCGACCTGGGGACCACCTCCGTCACCTATTCCCTCCCCATCACCTCAGGCCTCCTCGGCTACGACGTCACCGGCGTCACCCGCCGCCCCTCCACCGGCGACATTTACCTCAGCGGCAACACCGGCCTCAACCAAGACTCCCTCTTCGTCCTGGACTTGAACACCTCCTCCGCCCTCCTCGTCGGCGGCATGTCCCACGGCGACGCCTTCAGCTACATCAGCGACATCGAGTTCGACGCCACCGGCGCCCTCCTCGCCATGACCTGGTACCACCGCGACTTTTACCTCGTCAATCCCAGCGACGCCTCCACCACCCTGATGAGCCTTGGGCCGCACCGCGACGTCACCGGCCTCGCCGTTGACACCTCCCAATTCACCCAATCCGAAGTCCCCGAACCCGCCACCTGGGCCGCCGCCATCCTCCTTACCGCCCTCGGCTGCCTCCACCGCCGTCATTCCCGCAGTTCACCAGCGCTTCCTAAAAATCTGCATTGAAGCCGGCTGCTTGCGCGATCTCCCGCTGCTTGTGGTCGAACGTCGCGAACTGTTTGAAGCCAAGCTGGACAGCGGCGGCCACGTGGAACAAATCCGAGGCTCGGCTTCCAACCCCTTCATTGTGCGCCGCGCCAATTTTCTCCGCCGTCCGAAAAGTCTCGATGTAATCAACCGTCGTGTGGATCAGGAAAGTCTCCGCGTCCAAATCGCTTTCAATCTCGCGGAATGCGCGGGTCCGGTCAGTTGCGGAAATCCGTTTTGACCACACCAACAGCCGGATTGCATTGCGGACCTCCAGTCGGTGCAGCGGCGTGAAAGGAAGCGCTTCTCGGTGCCGTTCCATGTATTCAATCGCCCGCTCGGTCCGGTGCGGTTCAGGCACGTACAGGGCGACAATGAAACTGGAATCCGCGTAGGCTCTCATCCATCACACCGGGCTTTTCATCGCCTCATCCAGCCATTGCACATCCGCCTCGGACAGCGTCCGCTTCCCAAACCGCGCCTCAATCCGGCGACGGAAGTCGGGCATCGCAACCTTCTGGCCTTTCTTCCGCGGCAGCACCCGGAGGTACGCCACGATTTCGCCCCGCTTGGTGACGGCCACCTCGGCCCCGGCATGCCGCCGCAGGACCCCGCTCCAATCCTTGGATATTTCACGCACGGCGACCGTCTTCATGTCCGGCAATATGTCCGACATCATGGCTCCGCGCAAGGAAGGACTCCAGTGGCATAACTCGTTCGGTCCCCCATCGCCAATTAATTATGGGCTCGCAAAATGGCGCGTTTCTGCGACCATAACCTTCAACGAATGCCGGCGGAAACCACATTGCGGTCGGTTCTATGGCTGCCTATTGAATGGCCCGCCAATATTTTGCTGGCTTCGATCAACGACTCCTCGATCCCGTGCTTTCCTCTTGCGGAGCCCGCCGCTAAAATCGCCAACGCCCAAGTCTGATATGGGAAGACCTGTTCAAATCAACGTGGAAATGCCCGATGATCTGGCCGCCTTCCGCCTGCCTGACGCGGTCCAGCGGCGGTTGCAGCATCTGCTGGATTTGCAGGACGAAGGACACGGCCTCACCACCGATGAGCGCGCCGGGGCGGAAGGCTTGGTGAACATGGCGGAACTGCTCTCGTTGCTCCGTTTGCGGTCGGAGCGCGCGCTGGCGGAATGATCCCGGCGGCGCTGCGGCGGCATGCGCTTCAGATGGATCGGGAATTCCGGAATCTCGAAATTGAGCCACTCTACGCCAGCAACTGCTTCAACACCGTGCCCGACACATCCGTCAGCCGGTAATCCCGCCCTTCAAACCGGTGCGTCATCTTCGTGTGGTCGATCCCCAGGCAATGCAGCATCGTCGCGTGGAAATCGTGCACATGCACCGGGTCGCTCAGCACATTGTAGGCGAAGTCATCCGTCTGCCCAATCGTCTGCCCCGGTTTGATCCCCCCGCCCGCCGCCCACAGGCTGTAGCATCGCGGATGATGGTCCCGCCCGAAGCTCGTCTTCGTGATCTCCCCCTGGCTGTAGGTCGTCCGCCCAAATTCCCCGCCCCAAATCACCAGCGTCTCATCCAGCAGCCCGCGCTGCTTCAAGTCCTGGATCAGCGCCGCGCTCGGTTTGTCCGTCAGCCCCGCCTGCCTCTTGATCTCCGCCGGCAAGTTCCCGTGGTGGTCCCAATCCCGGTGCACCAACTGGATGAACCGCACATCCCGCTCCGCCAGCCGCCGCGCCAACAGGCAATTGTTCGCGAACGACGCCTTCCCCGGCTCCGCACCGTACATCTCCAGGATTTCCTTCGGCTCCTTGCCGATGTCCATCAGATCCGGCACGCTCGTCTGCATCCGGTAAGCCATCTCGTACGCCTCGATCCGCGTCGCAATTTCCGGGTCGCCCAGCGTCCCAAGCTGGATGCGGTTCAGCTCCTGCATCGAGTCCAGCAGCCGTCGCCGTTGCGAATGGTCGATCCCCGGCGGGTTCGTCACGTAAAGCACCGGATCGCCCTGTCCGCGGAATTGCACCCCCTGGTGGTTCCCCGGCAAAAAGCCATTCCCCCAATAACGCGCCTGCAACGGCTGCCCCCCGCCGCCGGACACCAGCACCACATACGCCGGCAAATTCTGGTTCGGGCTCCCCAACCCATACGACAGCCACGCCCCCATCGTCGGCCGCCCTGGCTGCTGATGCCCCGTCGCGAAAAACGTCACCGCCGGGTCATGGTTGATCGGGTCCGTCACCATCGTCCGGATCAGGCAAATGTCGTCCACGATCTTCGCCGTGTGCGGAAGGATTTCCGAAAGCTCCGTCCCGCATTTCCCATGCGCCTTGAATTCAAACGGGCTCCCCACCACCAACAACTGCTTCTGCCCCGACGTCATCCCCGTGATCCGCTGCTCGCCCCGGATCGTCTTCGGCAGCTCCGTGCCCGTCAAATCCTTCAGCTTCGGCTTCGGGTCAAACAGGTCGATGTGCGACGGCGCCCCCGACTGGAAAAGGTAAATGACCCGCTTGGCCTTCGGCGCATGATGCAGCTTCTTCAACGCGCCGAATGTCGCCAGCGCGTCGTCGTTCCCGGCCGCGAACGCACCCTCATTGAGCAGCGAGCCCAGCGCCAGCGCCCCCAGCCCCGTCGAGGAACGTTTCAAAAAAGTCCGGCGCGTCACCGTCTTTTCAATCTCAGTTTGGAAAATCATGGGAGCTTGGAAATCAAATATCCGACCATAAAGATCACAAAGCAATGGAGCTGAAACCGAACCAGCGGCGGCAGCTCCATCCAATATTTCGGAAAGTTTTTCATCTCACCCTTTCGTGATCGTTTCGTCCAGGTTCAGCAGCACATTCCCCAAAGCCGTCCACGCCGCCAGCGCCGCCTGGTCAAGGTCGGAGGGCAGGGGACTCTCGCCCACCTTCAGCAGCATCGCCGCCGCGTCCGGCTTCGTTTTGTAATTCTCAAGCTGGTCCTTGAACACCCGCTCCAGGATGGCCAGCTCATCCCCGCTCGGCTTCCGCGAAAGCGCCAGCCGGAACGCGTAGGTCAACTGCTCCGCCAGCGGACGGTCCTTGCAATTCCTCAGCACCCGCTGCCCCAGCGCCCGGGCCGCCTCCACCTACACCGGGTCGTTCATCAGCACCAGCGACTGCAGCGGCGTCGTCGTCCGCGCCCGCTGGCTCGTGCATACCTCCCGGTTCGGCGCGTCGAACGTCGCGAAGCTCGGATAATGCAGCGACCGCTTCCAATACGTGTAAAGCCCCCGCCGGTACA
>CAZSXX010000227.1:0-7500 GCA_964611245.1 uncultured Verrucomicrobiota bacterium
TGGGAGGCAATGTCTGGCAGTGGTGTTCGGACTGGTACCGCCCCGATTATTACGCCTCCAGCTCCGCCTACAATCCCCCGGGTCCAGCCGACAGCCTCGACCCAGCCGAACCCAATTCCCCCAAAAAAGTCATCCGCGGCGGCTCCTACCGTTGCTCCGGTGAGAATGGCGCGGGATACAGGCCCGCCGCCCGCATGAAATCCTCCCCGAGTGTCGGCCAACCGCACCTTGGCTTCCGGTGCGTCAGCGCTTCTCCGTAGAAAACCTCGCCTTCAAACCGCCCCGGATCTTCGGCCCCCCAAAAAAAAGAGAAAGCCACTCCCGGGCGGGAGTGGCCCAAACTTGGTTTCTATGTGTGTTGGTTGTTTTTAAGCCTGCTGGGCGGCGTCGCCCCAGTCGCCCAAATGAAGCAGGTGCTTCACCTTGCGGCGCTCATACCGGTTTTTCTGCGGCTTGTCCGGCCGGTCCGCCGTTTGCCGGAATGGATGTTTGTTGTTGCGAATCATGTCGAACATGGAATCTAACGATTTCGCCATAGTTTCTTTTCCTTTCTGTAAAGTGATAAAGCGAGAAGAGCGCCAACGGTTTGGAAGACCCAGTTCCCGGGCAGTGATTGACATGCTTTGCAGTCATTTCCCTGTGTTTATCGGGTGTTTGACCATATCTTTAACACAGTCGTTCAATTTTTGCCACCTGATTTTTGCCTTCAGGCTGTGCGGAAATGTGGACACCCTGCCCGATCCGGGCCACTTTTGCCGCCGTGCCGACCCCCACCGGGGCCCCCGCCAACCTTGCCCTGCGCCCTAAACCGTGTTTGGCCCCGGCGGCGGCAACGGTTTCCCCAGTGCCCGGGCCACCAACGCTCCTTTGCACCGCATCGCATGCACAATCGCGGGGTTCACCTCAAACGCCTTCAGCGCGAAGTAATCGATGAAATCCCACGGCTTCCCATCCGGAAACCGGTTGTTGAAATGCCCCGCCCAGTCCGACGCCCACAAATCCGACGTCGCCCGCAGCGTGTGGATGTATGGATTCCCGCACAGCATGTGCGTCGCGTAGGCCAGCGGCGCCTCCTCCGTGAAAATATAACCCGCCTGCTTCGCGAATTCCCAAAACTCGAACGCCAACCGGCAAAACGTGTCGATCACGTCCGTGTGCACAATCCAGAACCCCGCGTTCACATTGAAAACGGAATGGCTCCTCACCCCCTTGAAGCGCATCAGCGTGATGTAGTTCTTCAGCGAGCAATCCCACCATTCATCCCGCTTGTTGTCCGGGTTCGTCGCGTCGCTCTCCAGGCTGGCGTGCACCGGCGACCCTTGCAGCACCCGCAGCGGGTCACCTGGATTCCGCACAAACCACGAATCCGCGTCGATCCACACAAAGTAATCGTAGTTCAGCTTCCGCACCCGGTCCCGCAGGAAGTTCAGCTTGAACAGGTAATTGTCCTTGTCGAACCCATGCACCCGGTGCGTGATCGCCCCCTTCACCTCCCGGTCCGACCAAATGTGGAAATCCTTGAACACCCCCACCATCCGCGCCGACGCGATCACGCTCTCCATCATCGTCGCGTAGGTCCCATCCACCACCGACCAGTAGCAATATCGGGCGTTCATGTCAGCGCCTCCTCCCACATCCGCTCGTGCTCCGCCCGGTCGCAAACCGTCTTGGCCGTGTAAGCCCGCGCCCGGCGGGACATCTCCCTCCGCATGTCGTAGTCATGGTAAAGTTCGTGCGCCCGTTTTTGGTAATCCTTGAAATCATGGCAAATGAATCCGTTCACCCCGTCCTTCACCAAATGGTCCAGGTGGTGCCCCGGCGGGATCAGCGGGATGCACCCGGTCAGCATCGCCTCCACCGTCGATCGGCCCCACGACTCCCGGAACTGGTGCCCCAGCGGGTAGATGAACAAATCAAGGCTGTGCAGGAAATCCACCTGCGTCTCCTGCGCCTCCCGCAGCAACTCCCACTGCTTGCCGAACTGGTGCCACCGGTACTTGTTCGCCATCTCCTCGCTCCACGCCATGACCCGGAACCGCACGTCCGGTATCTCCAGCCTCTCGTAAAACACCGGAAAATCCTCCGTGAACTTCGCCGGATCCGGCCGCGACAGCCGCCCCACCGCGAACGTCTCGTGCTTCCGCTCCACAAACGGAAACGACCTCGGGTTGACGTAATTCCCCGTCATCACGCTCGGGATCGTCCCATACCCCTTCTCCAGGTATTTCTTCTGCAAATCCGAGACGTAGAGGACCTTGTCGATCACCCCCTCCTTCACCGCCTCCAATTCCCCGTCATGGTGCCACATCATCTCGCTCGACCAAATGATCTTCAGCCCCTTCTCCCGCGCCCGATGCGCGATGCGGTCCGGAAAAAAGGCCCCATTGCACAGGGCGAACCCAATTCCCGACAGCTTCGCCGGCAGGTCCTCAAACAAACAATATTTGATCTTCAAACCCTTCAGGTAGCGGATCCACACCGTCTCCCGGAACAGTTCCGCATGGTTGGGGATCAGGGTGATCTCGAACTTGTCCCGCAACAGCGGCAGCAGGTGGACCAGCTTCGTGTCGGCGCCTCCCACAAAAGAGGGCCACCCAAAGATATAGAGGGGCTTTCTACGTTTTGGCATCGGTGATGGCGATTAGAGTGGCAAAGTTTCCCGATCAATGTCCAAAAAAAAAGCGTGCGCTCGGCGCACGCTCTGAGGTTCCGGCGCCCAGGCGCAGGACCTGAGACGGACTTAACGGCGGCTGGAGTTGGACGAGCGCGAGGAGCTCGAGCCTCCGCTGTATCCGCCACCCGTGGTGGACGGGCGGCTGGACACCGAGGTGCTCCGGCTGCTGCTGCTGGAACCGCCACCGGCGATTTTTTCCAACTGTTCAGGTGTCAGGTCTTTGTCTTTCTTGTCGCTCATAGGGTGTGTGATTAATGGTTAGTTGCGATTTGGTGACCCGTTCAATTTCTTCACTTCAATTTCCCGTGTCAACATGGAATACGTTTAGCAAAGGTAATGCCAACCTCGTAAGTGCCGTCATTTCGCATCTTTGAAAATCCCCTCCCCCTACGCAAGCTGCCTCTTCGCCAATTCTGCAAACGGCCCCTCCTGTTCAATCAATTCCGCGTAAGTCCCTGATTGAACGATATTTCCAGCTTTCACCACAATGATCTTGTCCGCGTTGATGATCGTGCTCAACCGGTGCGCGATCACGATTCGCGTCGCTTGGAGTTTCTCCAAACTGCGGCTGACTATTCCCTGCGTCCGGTTGTCCAGGGCGCTCGTTGCCTCGTCAAAAATGAGAATCCGCGGCTTCGCCACGATGGCGCGCGCGATCATCAGCCGCTGCCGCTGCCCGCCCGAAAACGTCCCCGCCCCCTCGCTCAGCACCGTGTGCATCCCCATCGGCATCTGGTGGATGTCCTCGTCCAGCCCCGCGTTCTGCGCCGCCTCCCACGCCGCCTCCAGCGGCAATTGGCTCGACCCGACAATGTTCTGGTAAATGTCGCCGGGCATCAGCTTGCCATTTTGCAACACCACCCCCAGTTGCTTCCTCAGGCTCTGGATGTCCAGCCCCGACAGCTCCATCCCGTCATACGAAATCGTCCCCGCCTCCGGCCGGTCGAACCCCAGCAGCAGCCGGATCAACGTTGACTTCCCGGATCCCGACGGCCCCACGATCGCCACAAACTGCCCGGGATTGATCTGCAGATTGATGTCCCGCAATATCCAGGGCCCATCCGCCTTGTACCGGAACGAAACGCGGCTCAGCTCGATCCGCCCCCGCAAGTCCCCCGGGTCCGCCTTGGCCTCGCTCACCTCCGGCAGCGCCACCAATATCGGTTTCGCCCGCTCATAAATCGGCACCGCATGCAGCAATGAAATCAACCCGTGGCTCAGGTCCAGCATCGCCGACAGGAACGTCGAGAACGCCGCGCTGAACGCAAGAAAGCGCCCCGTCGAGACGTTCTCGCCCGAAAGCGCCACAATCCCCAGGAAAAGGCAGATCATCGTGATGGTCGGGTAGAACTCCCCGAACGCGCCAAAGTGCCGGAAGATCGCCGCCGTCGAGATGTCGAGCTTCTTCTGCTGCGAAAACCCGCGCGCCCACACCGCATACGCGTGCACCTCCGCCCCCGCCACCCTCAATTTCGTGATCCCGGTGATGAACTGCAGCACCTGCCCGGAAATCTTCCCCTGCAAATCGTAAATCGGCCTTTGATACTTCAATCCATACAGGCTCACGCTCACGGAAATCGCCACATAAATGGCCACCAACGCCGTGGCGATCAACGCCAGCGGCACGCTGTAATAAAACAGCAGGCCAAAACTGAAGAGGGAGAAAAGGCTGCTCAGCACCGAATTCAACACCGCCCCGGACGCGATCGCCCGCAGGGCGTTGATCCCATTGGCCCGGTCCGCAAGGTCCCCCGCGGTGTAGTTCCGGAAAAACGGCAACGGCAGGCTCAACAGCCGGTCCCACACCGCCCCCTGCACCACCGCGTCGCTCTTCGCTTCAAAGCGGAGGATCGCCAAACCCCGGATCACGTCGAACACCACCCCGGCCAGCCCTCCCACCAGCAGCGCCCCGGCGACGTAAAAAAGCTCCTTCCGCGCCGCGCTTGGGATGATCGAGTCAAACACGATCCCGGTCATCAACGGATAGAGCATCCCCAACGCCCCTCCCGCGAACCCAAGGACCAGCATCATCGCCACGTCCTTCTGCGTGTTGTGGAACCCAAACTTGAGCAGCCGCCCAACGCTGATCGCCGCCTCGGGGAACGGCCGCGAAAAGGTGTATGCCACCGGCTGGATCTCCTGCGCCGTGTCGGCGTTGACCTCCGTCCGCGTCCGCTCGACCGGATCAACCAAAACATAACTAGTCGGCGAGGTCGGGAGCAGCGCCACCGCTTTCCCGCCCTCCACTCGGTGCGCCAAAATTGGTCCGCTGTCCTGTTTCCACCACTCCCCATTCAGCACCACCCTCCGCAGCCGCACCCGCGACGCCTTCGCGATCGCCGCCAGCGGGTCCCGGAAACGCTTCGGCTGCGTGAATCCCGCGGGCACTTTGATCGGCAGGTGGAGGATTTCGCCAATCAGCGTGAACGCCGCCACCAGCGGGTCATTCTGCAGGCTTTGCGCCGCCGCCGGCCTGGGCTCCGTGTCCAGAAGCGACGAAAGGTTCGCCACCGCGCCCGCGATCGCCCCCCGCTCCGCCGCCGCTTTCGCCTGCATCCGGCCCCGCTCCGTTTCGGCGGACTGCGCCAACGCCGTCCGCGCCCACGTGTCGGTCAACTCCTGGAACGCCTCCATCGCCTCCCAAAAACCGCCTCCCGCCAGGATCGCCCCGGTCGACTGCGTCGTGATCTCGCTTTGTTCAATCGGTTCGATCCAACTGCATGGCGGCACCGGCAGGAAGCGCCCCGGGTGGATCTCCAGCGCCGGCAGGCTTTCAAAAAGCGATTTTCCGGACTGGTGCCGCACCCAAAGGAACTGCTTCTCCGACCTGAGCCCAACGTTGTTCGACACCAGGGACGTCGCGTTCGGCTCCAGATCCTCGATTTGGACGGGGAAATTCCCGCCCTTGATCCGCATCGCCGCAATCCTAGTCCAAGACTCAGCCTGCTCCGCCGCCAAAGAGGCCCCGCCGCCGCTCTTCGAATGCTCCCGCAACGCTTGCAATGAGATCCGCTTCAACGTCGTCCCCGTCGCCCCCACCGCCACAAAAATCACGTCCCCCGGCTGCCCCCGCCCCGGGAACGGCCCCATCATCTGGCCCGCCTCAAGCCGGACAAAATGCGTCCGGCTCCCCTCCGCTCCGTTCGGCAGCGCGAACGCCATGAAGATGTCGATCGCTCCCTTCTCGATCTGCCACACCGCGTCCGGATCATGCAGCCGCAGCGGCGCGGTCCGCTCCATCTCGCGCGTCTCCAACACGGGCAATTCTGGCGGCGTCGCTTTCATTCGGCGTGGATCAGGCGCGAGTAGGGGCCGTCCACCCCTTTCATTTCTTCGTGCGTGCCGCGCTGCACGATTTTCCCCCGCTCCATCACAATGATCTCGTCGCAATCCCGGATCGTGCTCAACCGATGCGCCACAATCAGGCAGGCGCATCCTCTCCGCCGCAGGTTCTCGTCAATGTTCTTCTCCGTGATCGGGTCCAGCGCGCTCGTCGCTTCGTCAAGCACCAGCAACGTCGGGTTCCCAACCAGCGCCCGCGCGATCGCCAGCCGCTGCCGCTGCCCGCCGCTGAAGTTCCCGCCCCCTTCCGACACCGTGCTTTCATATCCACCCACCCGCGCCGCGATGTCGTCGTGGATGCTCGCGTCCTTCGCCGCCTCCACCACCCGCTGGTCTCCGATCGTCTCGTCCCACAGCGTCAAATTCTCCCAGATCGTCCCCTCGAACAGGAAAATGTCCTGGTCCACCAGCCCAAGGGAATTCGTGATGGTCGCCCGCGGGTGGCAATGCCGGGGTTTGCCGTCAAAAAGGATCTCCCCGGACCACGGCCGGTACAGCCCCGTCACCAATTTCGACACCGTCGATTTCCCGCTGCCAGACCCTCCCACCAGCGCCACCCGTTGGCCCGGCTTCAGCGACAGGCTGAACCCCTCGATCAACGGCGCGTCCAAACGGCTGTACCCAAACGAAATGTCCTTCAGCTCGACCGCCCCCGTCAGCTTCCCGCCCTCGGCCTCGGCCGTTTCGTCCGGCGCGATCTGCGGATCCCGCTTGTGGCGCAGCACGTCATCCAGCCGGTTCATCGACCCCTCCGCGTCCTGCAGCGCCGCCCCCAGGTTCACGATGTGGTTGAACGGGCCCGTGAAGCTCGACATCAAAAACTGGAACGCCACCAGCATGCCAATCGTCATCTGCCCATCCATGATCTTCAGTCCCCCCAGGCCCAGGATCACCGCCCCATTGAACGCCCCGAGGATCGCCGGCACCGCCCCCAAATATTCGTTCAGCACGCTGAGCCGCTGCTGGGTGTTCACCACCTTGCTTTGGTATCCGGACCAGCGCACAAAAAAATCATTCTCGGTCCCCGTCGCCTTCAACGTCTCGATCATCTGCAGGCCCCCCATCGCCGTCCCCAGCAGCTTCCCTTCGTCCTGCTGCAGGCGCCGGTTCCCGTCCACCCGCCGCCGCGACACATACCGCAGCGCGATGATGTTGAGCACCGCGATCGATATCCCCACCAGCGTCAGCGACACGTCATACTGGAACATCAACAACGCGTAGAAAATCACCACGATCAGGTTGATGAACGTCGTCGCGATCTGCCCCGACAAAAGCCCCGCCACCCAGTCGTTGATCCCCAGCCGCGACCCGATTTCCCCCCCGTACCGCTGCGTGAAAAACTCCACCGGCAAATGGAGGATATGCCAGAAAAACTTGCTCGAGCTCGACACCGCCAGCTTCATCTCCAGCCGAAAAAAATATTTCGACTGCAGCCAGACCATGAACGACCGGAGCCCCCCCGTCATCGCCATCCCGACCAGCAG
>CAZSXX010000228.1:0-7444 GCA_964611245.1 uncultured Verrucomicrobiota bacterium
GAAGGCGAGAGCGGCGCGATACCAGGCGATGGAGGCTTCGATGTCATTGACGGGATGGATTTCCGGGAGTGGCTGGGGAAACACGGCGCGTCGCCGGAGCTCACCTTGGACTGCGGTTTGGTGCGGGGGACCTACGACTATATTTTTGCCTTCGAGGGCGGCGACACCGCGCGCCCCCGGCTCGCCGCCGGGGTGGCCCTGCGGATGACCTTCCGGTTGTTGTTGGACTGCCAAGGGGCGATTTTTTGGCGGATGCAGGCCGGAATGGGCGACACGATTTTCGCGCCGCTTTACCAAGCGCTGCTGCGCCGCGGGGTGAAATTCGAGTTTTTCCACAAGATCAAGGACATCCGTCCCGGGGCAACGGACGAAATCGAGGAATTGGTCATCGGCCGGCAGGCGACCTTGAAGGACGGCCCATACGATCCGCTGGTGGTGGTGAACGGCCTGGAATGCTGGCCGAGCGAACCGCTCCACGCGCAAATCGCCGAGGGCGATGAACTGCGGCGGAAGGGCATCAATCTGGAGTCGGCATGGACGCCCTGGCCGGACGCCGAAGAATTCACCCTGCGCAAGGGGCGCGATTTTGATTTGGTCCTGTGCGGGATCTCCTTGGGCGCCCTGGCGCAGGTCGCCCCCAGCCTGCTGCGCTCACCCGCGGGCGCGAAGCTGAGGGAAACATTTGAGCGGGTGGCGACGGTCCAGACCTTGGCCCTGCAATTGTGGCTTCGGCCCACCTTGGAGGAGTTGGGATGGACGGGTGGCTCCACCATTCTGACCGCGCACGCGGAGCCGTTTGACACTTGGGCCGACATGACCCACCTGGCCCCGCGCGAACAGTGGCCCGAAGGATCGTGCGGCAACCTCTCGTATTTTTGCGGGCCGCTGAAGGACGGGCCCGCGCCCCCTTTCCAGGATTCGGGCTTCCCGGAGCGGGAAAGCGGCGCGGTTTATGCCATGGCCAAGGATTGGCTCGAGGCGCATGGACGGATGTTGTTTCCGGCGGCCGTTCCACCGGGCGGGGCCGCCTTCAATTGGGCGCTGCTGGCGGATCCACAGGATGGGGAGGGCGAGGGGCGCCTGCGCGCCCAGTATTGGCGGGCCAACGTGAACCCGAGCGACCGCTATGTCATCTCGCTCCCAGGCTCCACGGGCTTCCGCCTCCGCGCGGGGGAATCTGGCCTGTCCAATTTGATCCTCGCGGGGGATTGGCTCCGCACCGGGCTCAACTACGGCTGCGTGGAGGGCGCCGTCATGGGCGGCCTGCAAGCGGCGGAATCAATCCTCGGCGAGGGCCTCGGCATTTACGGCGAAGCAGATTTCCCCAACTGACATGGCGGCGCAACCTTACGTGGAATCGGCGGCGGACCTGGTTTTCCAGCCGCCTTTCAATATTGACGATGTGACCGTGACCGGGTTCGTCGTGATGGGGGACCGGTCGAAGATCGACGCGTATTGCGCCCAGCGCCTGAATCTGCCCGGCAGCCCGGTCGAATACCAGGCGTTGCTGCCGGTTGTCTTCGTCACGTTCATCTCCTTGGGGCACATGCAGTCAGTCAACCCGCCCGATTCCGGGAAAGGGTTCTTGAGCGAGAAGGAGGCTGATTTTTGGGTCCTGCTCGCGGCGGGCCATCGCACCGCCAGCGGGGCGTTCGTCGCCGATCGCTGCGTCTGGCATGTGCCTTACCTGTGGGTGGATTCGCCCCAGGCCCTCCTGGCGGGCCGTGAAGTGTTCGGCTTCCCGAAGCATTTGGGGCGCTTTGTCATGGCGGAGAATTGGCGGGAGCCGGACTTGCTCCAGGCGTTCGCCGGCGTTTACGACCCGTTCGCGCCCGGAACGCAGTTCGCCGAGCGGCTGATCCTCGCCGCCCGGCGCACCGGTCCGTTCAAGGCGGGGCTCGGAGCGGCCAGCCATTGGGCGGGGGCGCTCGGGCTATGGCTGGGAACATTCAAGGACCTGCACGGCGGATTGATCCTCCCAGGCTTGGGGGAACTCAGGTCGGCCCTCAAGTCCCTCATCCTCCACCAGCAAACACTTGTCTTCCTCAAACAATTCCGCGACGCGGCGGACCCGCGCCTGGCCTGCCACCAAGAGATTTTGGAGGCGGATGTGGCCCTTGATTGCTTCCGGGGCGGCGGGGTGATCAACGCCCCTTATGAAGTCGAGGTGCCCGATTCCCCGAGCCTGCCGGTCGCGGCGCAGTTTGGGGTCGGGGGCGAGCGCCGGGAGAACCGGGTCGCCTCCAACGCGTTGATCGCCTATTGGGCCGATCTTGATTTCACGTTGGGATGTGGCCGGCGGATTTGGCCGCCGTGTGGGTCCGAAGCGTCCTCTTGATTTCGGAATGGCCCAGGATCCGAACATCGATCTCGTTTCCTGCTACATTCCACCATTGGTGGTCGAGCAGGTGGCGGCGGACCCCACCCCTGTGGCCAATGCCCGCTCGGACCGGTTCCACGCCGCGGTCATGCTGGCGGACATCACCGGCTTCACTCCCCTGGCGGAAAAACTCGCCCGCAAAGGCGCCATCGGCGCGGAGGAGCTCAGTTCGGTCTTGAACGCGTATTTCACCCAGTTGGTCGGGTTGATCACGGAACATGGCGGCTCGGTCGTCAAATTCGCGGGCGACGCGCTGACGGCGCTCTGGCCGGCGCGCGGGGAGGGCCTGGCCCAGGCCACGCTCCGGGCCGCCCAGTGCGCGCTCCTGATCCAGCAGCGCCTGAACGCCTTCGCCGCCGCGCCGGACACCACCCTCTCCCTTTGCGTGAGCGTCTCGGCGGGGCCCGTCGCGGCGATGACCGTTGGCGGGGTCCTCGACCGCTGGGAATTCCTGGTGGCGGGCAAGCCGGTCATCGAGACACGCAAGGACATTGACTTCTCCTCGCCCGGCCATGCCGTCATTTCCCGGCACGCCTGGGGGATGATCCAGGAGTCGTGCGTGGCCGGCCCGGCCGGGGAGGATTGCCTGTCCATTGTGGGGATCAAAAACGGCGTGAGCCCGCGGCCCTGGCGCGCGCCGGAGCTGAAAGCGGAGGCCGCCATGGCCCTGTGGGCGTACTTGCCCGGCGCCATCCGGCACCGCATCGCGGCGGGCCAAACGGAATGGCTTGCCGAACTGCGGCGCGTCACCGTGATGTTCGTCAACGTGCCGGAGTTGGACGAGGGCAGCCCGGCGGCCTTGGCCCAGGCCCAAACCGTCATGGTTCCCCTCCAGAACGCCCTCTACCGCTACGAGGGGAGCGTGGACAAATTGAGCATGGATTTTGCCGGGCTGACCATGATCGCGGCCCTCGGGCTGCCGCCGCTCTCCCACGAGGACGACGCGGTGCGCGCCGTGCTCGCGGCGGTGGAGATGCGCGCGAAGCTGAAGGAGCTCGGGTTGGGGTCGAACATCGGCATCACCACCGGGCGCGCGTTCTGCGGCGCCGTCGGCAGCGCCGCGCGGCGGGAATACACGATGATTGGCGACACCGTGAACCTCGCCGCCCGCCTGATGCAGGCGTCCGACGGCCTGATTCTGTGCGACGGGGAGACCTACCAATCCTGCCAGGCCCGGATCGAATTCGCCCCGCTGGAGCGGATTCGGGTCAAGGGCAAAGCGGATCCAATCGCGGTCTACTCGCCGCGCGGGGAAAAGCGCAGTTCGCGCAAGGCGGGCACGCTGGTCGGGCGCATCGAGGAGCGCAAAATGATCGCCGGGCAGTTGGAGGGGTTGCGCGCCGGCGGGGGCGGCGGCGTCCTGATTTTTGAAGGCGAGGCGGGCATCGGCAAATCCGTGCTGGTGGCCAACGCGGTCCTGCAGGCGTCCTCGCATGGCTTGCCGGTTTTCGCGGGCGCCGCCGACGCGGTCGAGATCGCCACCAGCTACCACGCCTTCAAGGCGGTCATCGGCGCCGCCCTGGATTTGCCGCCGGGCTCGGACCGGGAAACGCAGCGACAGCTCGTCCATGAGGCGCTCTCGGGCAACGCGCGGTTCCTGGAGCTGGCGCCCCTCCTGAACGACGTGCTGGGCCTGGAGTTTCCGGAGAATGAATTGACCTCCCGGATGCCGGCCGAGGGGCGCGCCGACGCGACCCGCGAGCTGTTGATCCACCTTTTCGAACGCGCGGCCAGCCGCGGCCCGATCGTGGTCCTGATCGAGGATGCACAGTGGCTGGATTCCAGCTCGCGCAAGCTGCTGGTGCATTTGCGCCAGCGGGTCCAGCCTCTGTTGCTGGTCATCGCGGCCCGCCCGCAAGACCATCCCAGCGAGGAGTGGGAGGCTCTGGTGGCCGCCGCGGGGCGGTTTCTCCTGCGGTTGAAGCCATTGCCACAGGGCGCGGCCGTCGAGTTGGTTTGCCAGCAACTGGGCGTGGCTCAACTGGCCCAGCCGATCATCGAGTTCCTGACGGAACGGGCCGAGGGCCACCCGTTTTTCTCGGAGGAGCTCGCGTATGCGCTTCGCGACGCGGGGTTGATCGTGGTGGAGGGGCGCAAGTGCCGGGTGGCCCCCAACGCGGGGAATCTCAAGGAGCTGAAGTTCCCCGAGACCCTGCAGGGCGTCATCACCGCCCGGATCGACAACCTCGCCCCGCCCGAACAGTTGGCCATCAAGGTGGCCAGCGTCGTTGGAAGGATCTTTCTCGTGCCCCACGTGCTGGAGATCTACCCGGTCGACCAGGATCGCCCCATCGTGCCGGCGTGCGTCAGGAAGCTGGCGCGGCTGGATTTGACCCCCCCGCACGCGCAGGAGCGGGACCTCTCCTACATGTTCAAGCACATCATCACGCAGGAGGTGGCCTACGGCCTGATGGTGTTCTCGCAACGGAGGACGCTGCACCGCAAATACGCGGAGGCCCTTGAGGCGCGGGCCGGGGCGGACCTGCCCGCGCTTTGCCCGCTCCTGGCGCATCATTGGAGGGAGGCGGGCTCCGCCGACAAGGCCATCCACTATTTCGAGCGGGCGGGCGTGCTGGCCAGCGGCCGGTTCGCCAACCGGGAAGCCATCCATTTTTTTGAAAGCGCCATCGCCTTGGACCGCGCCGCGGACGCCAAGGTGGAGGCGCTGCGCCGGGCCCGCTGGCACCGGCGCCTGGCCGAGGCGCAGCTTCACCTTGGTTTGACCGAGGAGTGCTCGGCCAACAACGCGGAGGCTTTTCGCCTGATGGGCAAGCCGGTGCCGGGGCGCCGGGCGGTCGGGCTCCTGTTGTTGCGCGAGGCGTTGCGGCAATGCTGGAGGCGCTGCCGGGGGCAGGAGCCCGCCGCCGCCAGTCCGGCGAACCAGGCGGACCTGGTTGAGCTGACGCTCTTGGGCAAGGAGCTTTCCCGCATGGCCTACCACCAGGACAACGTGCCGTTGATGGTTTATGGAAGCCTGTTTGGCTTGAACACCGCCGAAAGGGCCGGCCACTCCAGCTCCCTGGCGGAGCTCTATGTCGCCGTCGGGTGTGTGGCCGCGGCCATCCCGGGCCTTGGCCGCGTCGCGGAGCGTTATTGCGGGCGGGCCCTCGCGGCCGCCTCGCAGGACTCGGACCCCTCCTCCCGCGCTTGGGTCGAGGAGATTGTCGGCGTCTGCCACATGGGTTGGGGCAACTGGGACCAATTGGAGCGGTTGGTCGCCCCCGCGCGACAGGTGCAGGAACGCTTCGGCCACCGGCGCCTGGTCGAGGAGTGCCTCCTGACCCACGCTTACATGAAGTTTTTCACCGGCGATTTCAACGCCTCCCGGTCCTTGTTCGACGAAATGCGCGCCTCGGCCCAGCGGCGCGGCGACCGCCAGTCGGAGGGGTGGGCCAACCTTGGCTTGGCGCGCAACAGCTTGGCGTTGGGGGAGCACGAAACCGCCCTTCAAATCCTGGCGGCGGCGGACTCGTTCGAGCGGGACAAGCTTTCTCGGGCCGAATTCCTCGGCATCGCGGCCTTGGCGCACACGCGCTCGGGCGATTTGCCAAAAGGGGCGGAACTCGCGGCGGAGGCGCTGAAATTGATCGGCGCCGGGCCGCCCGCCACCCCCACGACCTTGCCGGCCGCGGGTTTTGTGGCCGAGGTTTTCCTGCGGCCGGAGTTGGACGGCCGCGCGGCGCTGAAGAGGGTGGTGCGAAGCCTGCGGGCCTACGCGCGCGTTTTCCCGGTGGCCCGGCCCCGGCTCGCCTTGGTCAGGGGAGGTGTGGCCCTGCGCGAGGGCCGCCCGCGCCATGCGGCCAGGCTGTTCAAGGCGGCGCTGGACGAGGCGCGCTCGCGCCGCATGCTTTTTGAGGAGGGGCTCGCCCATCTTCACCTCGCGCGCAGTGGCGCCGGGGCCGGGCACGCGGGCGCCGCCGCGGGGATTTTCGCCCGGTGCGGCGCGGCCCATGAACTCGCGCTGGCGCGGGGGGCGGACCGGCAATTCTATGAAGAAAACAAAGGTCGCGGTATTGGGAGGGGGCGTGGGGGCGATGACCGCAGCGTTGTGGTTGAGTGAGAATCCGCAATATGAATTGACGGTTTACCAGATGGGTTGGCGCCTGGGCGGCAAGGGGGCCAGCGGCCGCAACGCCGGCCAGGGCCAGCGCATCGAGGAGCACGGGCTCCATATTTGGTGCGGCTTTTACCAAAACGCGTTCCGGTCAATCCGGCTTTGCTACGACCAATTGAACCGCCCGCCCGGCTCGCCGTTGGCCACTTGGCGGGACGCCTTCAAAAGGCACTCGTTCGTCACCGCGTGCGAGAAGGTCGGCGGCGCATGGAAACAGTGGAGCTTTGACTACCCGGAAAATGGGGAGGCCCCGGGGGACGGCGGCGAACTCCCCAGCCCGTGGGCTTACATGAAGATGGCCCTGGAACTGCTGGAGCGGACCCTCGGCGGCGCGCCCATCCTTCACGGGCGCGTCGCGCTCCGGCAAGGGGCGGCCCCGCAAAGCCTCGTCGCCCGCGTCGCCGCCTTCGGCGGGAAAATCGCCGGGGATCTCCACCACATCTTCTCCAAGCCCACCGGCCTGCATCAAGCGCTGGAATTGGCGCGGAGGCTTCCGGAGGATCCCCACTCGCATGGGGGGGCGGCCCACGATTGCCTCCATCAGCTCCTGTTCAACTTCAAAGAGGCCATGCACGGGGCTGCGGAGGACCTGCTTGCGGCGGACGACTCCGTTCGCCGCGCCTTCATCGTGCTCGACTTGGGCGGCGCCATCATCCGCGGCGTCCTGGCCGAAGGCGTCCTGCTCCGGAAAAACCCGTACGACTTCCTCGACCAATACGAGTTCAGCGGGTGGCTCCGCGCGCATGGCGCCCACCAAATGTCCATCGACTCGGCCCCGGTCATTGCGTTTTACGATTTCGCCTTTGGCTTCGACGGGGGCGACCCGGCCAAACGCAACTTCGCCGCCGGATCGTTCCTCCATGCCTACCTTCGGTTTGTTTTCACGTACAAAGGGGCCTTGATGTGGAAGATGCAGGCAGGGATGGGGGACACCATTTTTGCGCCCATGT
>CAZSXX010000229.1:0-7429 GCA_964611245.1 uncultured Verrucomicrobiota bacterium
TTTCGGCGGCTTCCTCGATCTGGTGGTTTCTGCGGGCGAGCAGTTCCTGGAGGGCGGTGAACTCGTGGCCTTTTTGGGCTTCGATCTCCTTGCGGAGCGCGGCCTGCATCTGTGTTTTTTCGGCTTGGAGGCGGCTGGCCAGCTCCTCGTTGAATTTCGCCTTTTGCGATTCGAGGTCCTGGAGGGTGGAGGCGATTTTGCGCTCACGCTCGGCGAAGGCGGCTTCCTGACGCTGGCGGGCGAGGGCCAATTCGCGGCTGGCGGATTCGCGAGCCTGGTGGGAGAGGGCCTCGGTGATGGGGATGGAGGCGCCGCATTTGGGGCAAGAAACGGACGCGGTGGCCAACGCCGGGTCCAACCCGGCTGGGACGGTTGAGGAAATAGCCATGAGGGGAAGGGTAATGCGGCGATTCCGAGGGGGTCTAGCCAAAATCAAGGCGGGCAATTTTCACACTGGCAATTCGCGGGCGGGGCTGAAGAATCCGGGGATGCATGACCTGTTGGCGGCGCCAGCAACAGACCCGACATCGATCTATCGGCACCGGGATGGGCTTTATGCGGCGGACCTGCTGACGGCGGCGATCGTCCACCTGGATTTTTTCACGTGGCTGGAGGCGAATCCGTCGCGGTTCGAGGAGATTTGCGAGAGGCTGGGGCTGGCGGCACGTCCGGCGGATGTGATGTTGACGCTGTTCAGCGCGATGGGGCTGGTGGAGAGGCGGGAAGGGGTATTCCAAGTGACGCTGATGGGGCGGGAGCACTTGGTGGCGAGGTCGCCGTGGCACATCGCGCCGTATTACGCGTCGTTGCGGGACCGGCCGGTGTGCCGGGACATGCTGTCGGCGCTGAAGACGAACCGGGTGGCGAACTGGGGGAGCTTCAAGGACGAGAAGGCGTGGGCGACGGCGATGGAGGACGAGCGGTTCGCGGCGCATTTCACGGCGGCGATGGATTGCCGGGGGGTCTATTTGGGGCAGGCGCTGGCGAAGGCGGTTGATTTGGGCCAACGGAAGCGGCTGCTGGACATAGGGGGAGGGTCGGGGATTTATTCGTGCTCGATGGCGGCGCATTTTCCGGACTTACGGCCTGCGGTGTTCGAGAAGCCACCAGTGGATGGGGTGGCGCGGCGGTCGATCGCACAGCGGGGTTTTGGAGACCGGGTGGAGGTGATCGCCGGGGATGTGTTCGCGGGGGCGTTGCCGGGGGGATTTGACGCGCATTTGATCTCGAATGTGCTGCATGATTGGGATGTCCCGGAGGCGCTGAAAATATTGAAGGCCTCCGCGGAGGCGACGGAGAAGGGGGGGCTCCTGATAGTGCACGACGCATACATCAACGAGGAGAAGACGGGGCCTTTGCCGGTGGCGGCGTATTCGGCGCTGCTGATGCATTCGACGGAGGGAAAGTGCTATTCGACCGGGGAGATGAAGGGATTCCTTGACGAAGCGGGATTTGGTGATTTCCACTATCAGCCAACCGCCGCGGACCGAGGGGTGGTCACAGCGACAAAATCATGAGTGTTCCAGCGCCGATCTTATTCGAGAATTGCCGGCTCGCGTTCCCAGATTTTCTCTGTGAGGGCGCGCTGCTGGTGGAGCGTGGGTTGATCCGGGGAATCTGGATGCACGAGGAGCCCGGCAGCATACCGGCGGAGGCGCGGCGGATTGACGCGCAGGGGCTGGTCCTGGCGCCGGGGTTGATCGACATCCACAACCATGGGGGGATGACGCATGATTTCGTGACGGGCGATCCGGAGGGGAACAACGCGGCGCTGAAGTTCCACGCGGAGCACGGGGTGACGTCGATGCTGGCGACGATCATGACGGAGACGCACGAGCAGATGTGCGCGTCATTGCGGACGCTGGGGCAGCAGCGGCGGGAGCGGACGATCTTCCCGAATTTTTTGGGGATCCATGTGGAGGGGCCGTATTTCAACGCGGCGAAGAGGGGGGCGCACAAGATTGAGTGCCTGCGCGACCCGGACCGGAGGGAGTACGACAAGTTTTGGGAGCTGTCGGGGGGGTCAATCCGTATTTTCACGCACGCGCCGGAGCGGAAGGGGTCGCTGGAGTTTTGCAGCTTTTTCAGCGAGCGGGGTTGCGTGCCGACGATTGGCCACACGCGGGCGACGATGGAGCAAATCCGGGCGGCGGCGGCGCATGGGGCGCGGCATTTTGTCCACGCGAACAACGCGATTGACTGGCCGTCGCGGACGCCTCGGCGGGAAGGGTGGCTGGGGACGGAGTTGATGGGGATGGGATCGCTGCTGGCGCACAGCGCGTTCACGGGGGAGATCATTTCGGACGGGTATCATGTGCCCGTGGAGATGATCAAAATCATCCTGGCGGCGAAGGGGCCGGATTCGGTGGCGATCGTGAGCGATTCGAGCAGCGCGGTGGGGTGCGCGCCGGGGGAGTACAGCCTTGGGGGGCTGAAGATCATTTTGGACGACAAGCGGCTGGTCATTTCGGCGGACAAGAATGACGACGGGGTGTCGGTGATGGCGGGGAGCGGGACGCCGTTGATCGAGATGCTGAAGAATTATCTGAAGTGGGGTTTTGGGTTTTTGACGCCGCTGCGGATGGCGACGCTGGTGCCGGCGCGGATCATTTGCGAGCAGAAGCGGGGATTGCTCCGGGTTGGGCATGAGGCGGACCTGATCCTGGTGGATGACCAATTCAACCTGCAACTGGTGGTGATCGCGGGGGAAATCGTGCATGGAGCCGCTCCAGCAGTTTGACCGGACCTGGGCGGTGTGGCGGGGGCGGAAGCTGGCGTATTTCGCGGGGTGCGATTATTTCCGGATGGCGTCGGACCCCGAGGTGTTGGCGGCGGCTGAATCCGCGATCCGGGAATTTGGGCTGAATGTCGCGGCTTCGCGGAGGACGACGGGGAACCATGCGCTGTACGAGCGGCTTGAAGAGGGGCTGGCGGGATTTTTCGGGAGCGAAGCGGCGCTGCTGGTGTCGAATGGGTACCTGACGAACCTGGCGGTCTTGCAGGGAATCAAACCGAGTGTGAAGCGGATTTTCATTGAAGAGCGGGCGCACAGCAGCCTGTGGGACGCGGCGTTGGCTTCGCAGATTCCGCTTCAGGTTTTCAAAGCGGGAGAAGGCGGAGGCAGGATCGAGGGATTGAACGAAACCGCGTTGGTGATGGTGGACGGCGTTTCGTCGATGGATGGGACGGTCGCGATGAAGGGGAGCCAGTGGGCGGGGTCTGGCGCGCTGGTCCTGGTTGACGATTCACACGGGGCCGGAGTGATCGGGGCGAACGGGCGCGGGACGCCTGAGCATTTGGATTGGCCAAGGGAGCGGGTCATTCAGACGACGACTTTGAGCAAGGCATTTGGCTGTTTCGGGGGGGCGATTTTGGCGTCGAAGGAGATTTGCGGGAGGATCGAGACGGAGAGCGGAGTGGTCAGCGGATCCACGCCGTTTCCACTGCCCCATGCCGCAGCGGCGCTGGTGGCGACGGAGCGGTTGAAGGACGGGCGGCTGCGGGAGGAGTTGCGGGAGAATGTGCGGCGGGTGGCTTCGCAGATTGGGCGTGAGGCGCGGCCCGGGCCGATCATCCCGGTGGTCCCCAAAAGCGCGGGCGAGCGGGAGGCGTTGACCCGGAGCCTGCTGGCGCATGGGATTTTTCCGCCGGATATCCGTTATCAGAACGGGCCGCCCGAGGGATACTTCCGGTTTGCGATATCCAGCGAACACACACGGGCGCAGTTGGACGCGCTGGCGGCGGCGGTCACGGGGGGAGGGTGAGGTGGATTTCGCCCGCGCGGAAGTGGCGCTCGGTTTTGGGCAGGTCCTTGCACTCCTTGCCCGCTTGCTTGCGGCCGCCGTCGTCGCTGAGGATCTGGAAAACGCCAGGGGGGTCGTTCGGGAAGCGAAAGGCGGCTTCGGGGTTCAAGCCTTTGAAGAAATTCCCGGGGATCGGCGCCGGGGCTGAGTTTGGGGTCCAGGAGAAAAGTTGGAAGATTTTGGACCCGTCGCGGGAGCCGGCAAGGACAAGAAAGCGGTCTCCATTGGGGGAGACGTCGCGCACCCCGAAGCCGCGGAGATCGAGCTCGATCGCATCCCCAAACTGGGCGCGGGAGCCTTCGATAAGGCCGGCGGGGTTGAGCAGGGGAACAAGGAGCGCTTTTCCCGCGGGGACCGGATTGCGGAAACCGATGAGGAGGGAACCGTCGGCGCGGGCGCACATGCCCTCGATGTTGAGGCCGCCGCCGTTTTTGGGCGACAACGCGGAGGAGGCGGCGAAGCCGAACCGCTGGAAGCGAGGTTCCGCGAGGAGGTCCTTCAGGAATGTGGCGCAGGGCTTTCCGACGGGCTCGAGCTTGAGGCCTTTCTTACCGACGATGGAGGTGGCGAAGAATCGTTGCCGGTCCGGCTGCTCGTCGCCATCGCGGCCGCGGGCGTGGGAACTGATCCAATAAATTCGGTCGCCAACGCGGGCGGCGCCTTCGACGTCAGATTCGCCTTTTTTGTTGCCGTGAAGGAATTTGCCGAGCTCGAACTCGTGGATGGGGTCCGGCTCGCCGATTTTGTAGACGCGAAGGGCGGCGCCTTCGTCGTCGGCGACCGCGAAATGCTCATTGTCGAGTGCGACGGCGGCGGAGGCGTCGCACATCCTCCAATATGTTTGCGGTTTCTGGAGGGCCGCGGCGAGGTTGGCCGCCAAGGCGAAGGCGAGGACGCAAGAGAGATTCCGGACCCGGCGGGCGAGAGGGATGTTCGGGAATGTCATTTTTTGATTCGCCTGGGAGTGGGGAAGCGCCCGATTGGACGGATGTGATTCATTGAGTGCGTGGCCCAACATCGGCGCGATGGGGAGATTTGTCGAATTTAGGGTGAGGGAAGGACATCCGCCGATGGCATCCAGCCGGTGCGGCCGGTGGGATCAGCGACCTGGAGCCATGGGCCCTTTTCGCCGATGACCTTGAGGACATTGCCGTCGCGGACGTTGAAGGAGACCTGCGATTCGGAGAAGGGTCCGAAATGGGCGCGGGCGGCGGATTGGATGACGACGGCGCGGCGGTCGTTTTTTTGGCTCCACAATGATTCGCCAAACCAAGCGGTGAAGCCAAAGGCAAGGACGCCGGAGGTGATGGTGAAGGTGCGCAGGCTGCCTTTCCAGGCGGGTCGGAGCTGGGCGGCGGCGAGGGATCCGAAGAAGAGCCAAAGGGAGAGGGCGCTGAGGGCGCCGAGTTCATTGAGGGTGAGCAGGCGGAGGGCGCGCTCGACGGGTTTGAGGCGAATGGTGTTGCCGGGAACGCTGCCCATGGCGAAACGGAGGTTGGCGAGGACATCCGGGTCGCGGGGGGCGAGCCGCGCGGCGGAGCGGTAGGCGACGATGGCGCGGCCGACCTGGCCGCTCTTGAACCACGCGTTGCCGAGGTTGAAAAGGAGGGCGGAGGAGGCGCCCGGGCCTTGGGCCAGCTTTTGATAGGCGGCAGCGGCGCCCGTGTAGTCGCCCTTTTCATAAAGGCGATTGGCGGCGTCGAATTCGGAGGGAAGGTCGGCGGCGAAAAGTGTCATGCCGAAGAGCGAGAGGAGTAGGGCGAGGCGGATCATCGGGAGCCTCCTTTGGCGGGGGTCAGGCCGCGGATTTCATGGAGGGCGGACTCGAATTTGGGGATGAGCGCCTCCATGCCGGCGGCGCCGCTGCCGGCGTAGCGGGCCTGGTTGCATTGCTGAAAGAGGTCGCGCAGGGAGGAGAGCAACTCGGGTTTGGCGCCGAGCGTGGGGAGCTTTTCATCGACGACGGCTTCGGTGATGGCGGCGGCGGGGAGGTCGAGGCGCTCGCCGATTTGCTCCTGCAACAGGCGGAAGGCGGTGGCGAAGAACGAGTCGTGCTGTTTGGCGGCGGCATAGGCGCGGAGCTGGGGGAGCGTGTCGGAAATATGGCGGGCGACCTCGCGTCGGCGGCGAAGGCGGGGGTCGTTGGCGAGGCGGTCTTCGCGCCGCCGCCAAAGAAGCGCCAGGCCCCAGACGCCAATGGGAAGAAGCTGAAGGACAAAAAACCATGGGCGGGCGGCGGTGGGTGGTCCGAGGGGCAGGATGGCGCCGAGGGAGGGCTTGATGTGGACGATGTCGGTCGCGGAGGGCTGGCTCCGCTCCGGGGCGCCCTGATCGGCGACGACGGTGGGCTGGGCCTGGCCATGGCCGGTGGCCTTGACGGCGATGGAAATGGCGGGGCGGCGGAGAGTTTTGTAGGCGCGCTTTTCGGGGTCGAAAAAGCTGAAGGAGAAAGAGGGGAGCTCCGTGATGCCGGCACGCTGGGGGATGACGACGGCGTCGAAGTGTTTTGTGCCGGCCAATCCGAGGGAGTCGGTGTTGGTCACCGTGGTGTTGGGGGGGTAGAAAGTGAAATCCTTCCAGCCGAATTCGGGAAGCTTGACCGTGTCGAAGGAGCCGCGGCCTGTGACTTGAACCTGGAGGGAGATGGGATCGCCGACGGAGATGGTGGTGGGCGAGGCGGTGGAGGCAATCTGGAAATCGCCGATGGCGCCGTTGAATCCGGGCGGGACGTTTTCGGAGGGGAGAGGCATGGCGCGAATGGCGATGGGTTCGCTGGAGAGGGAGACTTGTTTGCGCTGGAAGGCGCCGAGCATTTCCTCGAAGAGGTCGATCGTGCGGCGACGCCCCTGCGTGGGAACGCGGATGAGCATGTCGACCTGGGCGGGGCCGAGAATGAGGGAGCCCGCCTTGGCCGGGGCAATGGTCATTTGGAAGGAATAGACATTGTAGATGGAATTGCCGATTTGTTCGCGGCCGCGCACGGCGGGTGCGCGGGAGCCGATGGTGTACCCATCACTTTTCAGGGTCGGGTGCTGCAGTTCGTCGATGATGAGGCCGTAGACTTTGATTTCGATGGGGACGAGCTCGCCGACGTAGATGTTGGTTTTGGCGACTTGGAGGCGGATGAAGGCGGGGGAAGTCCCGGAATTGGGGTCCTCGCGGGTGACGGTGAGGCGGAGGGGTTGGCTGGAGGTGATGACGCCGTCGATGGGCATGGAGACGCCGGGGATGGTGTAGACGCCGGGTTGGGTGGCGGAGATGGAATAAGTGAGGATGAGGGCGGAGGAAATGCGGCCGTTGATGACGGAACGCTGGGTGCCCTGGCTGATGAGCTGGATGGTGAGGTTGGGCTGTGAGGGGAAGACGGGCTGGGATTGGGGATTTCCGTTTTCGAAGCGAAGCTGCAGGTTGACGGAATCGCCGACCGTGATGGAGTCGCGGTCGAGGGAGGCAGTGATGGTGGCGGCGGCGCAGGGAGCGACGGAGAACAGGATGCACAGGGCCGCGAAGGCTGAGAGGAAACGAGTCATGTCACCAATCCTTGACGACGCGGTTGCGGCCTTTTTTTGGGTCGATGGCCTGGCGGTAAATGAGGGCTTTCTCCTCGGTTTTTTGGGCGTCGAGCA
>CAZSXX010000230.1:0-5928 GCA_964611245.1 uncultured Verrucomicrobiota bacterium
CCTCCCCCGGGGCCCCACCCCCGAATCTCCGTCGTCATCGCCGCCCGCGACGAGGGGGACAGAATCCAGACCACGGTCGAACGCCTCCTCCTCCAAAAATCCGTGGACCTCGAAATCATCGTCGTCAACGACCGCTCCACCGATCGCACCGCTGAAATCCTTCGCGCATTCGCCGCCCGCGAGCCCCGTCTCCGCGTCCAAACCGTAGCGGTCCTTCCTCCCGATTGGCTCGGCAAATGCCATGCCTGCTTCCTCGGCGCCGCCGCCGCCACCGGCGACTGGATCCTGTTCACCGACGCCGATTGCTGGCTCAAGCCCGACGTCCTCCAGCGCGCCCTCGGCGTTGCCTCCCGCGCCAATGCCGCCCACATCACTCTCACCCCCGGCGTCGCGCCACAAACCCTCCCTGCCATGGCCTGGCACCTCGCCTTCCTCCTTTCCCTCGCCGACTGGATTTCCGGCGTCAATCGCGGCCGCCCCAACCGCTACTTGGGCATGGGCGCCTTCAACCTCGTCCGGGCCGACGTCTATCGCGCCTCCGGCGGCTACGAAAAACTCCGCCTCACCGTCCTCGACGACGTGAAACTTGGGCAACTGATTCGCCGCGCTGGCGGACACACCCGCGCCTTCATCGGCGGCGACGATGTCGAATGCCATTGGGGGGCCACCATCCCCCACATGGTCAGCGTCATGGAAAAAAACTACTTCGCGGCCCTGGAATACAGAACCCCAGTCGCCCTCTCCCTCGGCGTTGGTGGAATCCTTTTCTGGTTGGCCGCTCTCCTTTGCCCACTCACCCTCCATCCGCTTTCCCTCCTGCCGCCCCTGGCCCTCTTCACCCTCGCGATCCCTGCGGGCGTCTGCGCCCGGCGCCTTCGCTGGCCACTCCGCTCCGCCCTCCTCACCCCCATCATTTACTTGGCCCTTTTCTACAGCGTCCTAAATTCCACCCTCGTCACCCTCCGCCAGGGCGGTGTCCGCTGGCGCGGCGCCTTTTATTCCCTCGAAACCCTCCGCCGCGGCGCCCTTCGATAATCCCAGGGTAATGGTTCACCTCGATTACCTCCACGGCCTCCGCCCGCCTCCCAACCATTGTCTGAACACCCGGAATTCCCTATGGTCCAACCACCATAAAGCATGTTCACCCTCCCCATCGCCGCCCGCGAAGCCCGCGCCGCCTCCCGCCGCGCCCGCCTCTACCATGCCCGCTGGATCATCGGCGTCTTCGGCCTCATCGCCATCCAATTCGCCCTCTGGATCGCCCGCCACCAATCCTCCCCCGGCGGCGAGATCGTTTTCAGCGCCCTCGCCGTCCTCGCCCAACTCTACTCCATCTTCGCCGGCGTCATCGTCGCCTCCGACATCATCTCCTCCGAGCGCCGCGAAAACACCCTCGGCCTCCTCTTCCTCACCGACCTCAAGCCCCGCCACCTCCTCCTCGGCAAACTCCTCTCCTCCTCCACCGCCGCCTTCTTCGGCCTCCTCGCCTTCATCCCCCTCCTCGCCCTCCCGCTCCTGCTCGGCGGCGTCACCCTCCACCGCTTCCTCCTCCTCGCCGCCGCCCTCGCCGCCTCCCTCCTCCTCTCCATCAGCCTCGGCTTCCTCGTCTCCACCATTTTCCGCCAGGGCTGGGCCGCCCTCACCGCCGGCCTGCTCGCCACTTCAATCCTCGGCATCGGCCTTCCCTGCCTTCTCCCATGGCTCGACGACCCCGCCGAACACTTCTGGTTCGCCTCCTCTTCCGCCGCCATCATTGCCCTCTTCGAGGACCCCATGTCCGACCCCTCCATCTACTGGCAATCCCTCCTTTTCACCTCCCTCCTCGCCGTGGCCAACTTCGCCATCGTCTCCCGCCGCCTTGTCTACATCTGGCTCGACGCCCCGCCCACCGGCGCCCAGCAAAAACGCCTCAACCTCCTCCGCTTTCTCCGCTTCGGAAACGCCGCCGCCCGCCGGCGCCTCCGCCGCCAACTCCTCGACCACAACCCCCTCTCCTGGCTCGCCAACCGCGAGCAAATCAGCTCCCCCGGCCTCCTCGCCTTCTCCTCCCTCTCCGTCGCCTCCCTCTTGCTCGGCTGGATCTTCGCCTCCGGCTCATACGTGGAGCTCCTCATTGTCCTCCAGTTCGTCCTCCTCTTCCTCGCCCACCTCTTCCTGTTCTTCCGCCTCTGCGTCGCCTCCGCCTACTCCCTCGCCGAAGACCGCAAATCCGGCGCCCTCGAACTCCTCCTCTCCACCCCACTCGCCGTCCCCGCCATCATCCGCGGCCGCTGGCATGGCCTCCTCCGCCAATTCTTCGGCCCCGCCTTGGTCATCGCTTTCCTCCACCTCGTCCTCACCGCCTACCTCGCCTGGGACCTCGATCCCCCCGAACGCTCCTCCCTTTTCCATCACTACGCCACCCTCCAGCAAACCGAGGATCAACTCTCCGTCAGCGCCATGCTCACCGGCGGCCTCATCCTCGCCGCCAACGCCGCCGCCGCCGTCTGGCTTGGCATGTGGTTCGGCATTCGCTGCCAAAGCTCCGCCACCGCCGTCTGGCTCACCTTTTCCACCATCCTCCTCGCCCCCTGGCTCGCCTTCCTCCTCATCCTCCTCGCCGCCGAACTCTCCGGCCTCAACGACCTTTTCTCCGACACAACCCTCTTCGACAACCTCCTCTCCCTCTCCTCCGACCTCTTCGCCCTCGCCTACGCCCTCGCCCTCATCTTCCTCGCCCGCCGCAAGCTCGCCGCCCATTTCCGCGCCGCCGCCGCCAACCGCTTTGACGTCCCGCCCTTCCGCCTCCCATGGCGCCCCATCCTCCGTGGGACCTTCGGCGCCGCCCTTCCCCTCGCCCTCATCCTCGCCCTCGCCTGGCAATGGCGCGAAAACGTCAACGCCCGCGGCGCCGCCCTCTGGGCCACCGCCTCCGCCCGCCACGCCGGACTCCTCCTCGACGACACCCCCGCCCTCCCCCCCATTCCCGACCACCTCAACCTCGCCAAATGCCCCCTCCTCCTCCCCATCGGCGATCGCCGCGCCGCGGCCACCCTCAACCCCGGCCGCCTCCCCGTCCACACCCTCAAAAACCATTTCGCCCCCAACTTCCGCATCCCCGGCCTTGCCGCCATGCCCCCAGCTCCCCCCTTCCGCCAAAACCACTGGGCCTCCGGCCAACTCATCCCCCTCGACCCCTACAAAACCTACCTCCTCAAAACCGCCCTCATCACCAACTCCACCCTCTCCCCCGCCCAAGCCATCCTCGCCTCCTTCGCCAAATACGATCCCCTCCTCGAAGAACTCCGCCTCGCCGCCGAACAACGCCCCCTCGCCCGTTTTGATGACGAATCCGAGCCCCTCGCCGAGATCTCCCAAATCCTCCGCCTCCGCTCCGTCGCCCGCCTCCGCCTCGGCCAACCCGCCACCACCGACATCCACCTCATCCTTCGCCTAGCCCACGGCGTCCATCACCTCTCCACCTCCGGCCGCGGCCACCTGCGCAACGTCTTCCAACCCATCTTCGAAGGCCTCGCCCTCCACCGCTTCACCGCCCCCGAACTCGCCTCCCTCCAAAAATCCATCGCCGAACTCGACCTCTGGTCCTTCCAGGAAAAACGCCTCCGCTCCCAAATCCGCGGCTCCGTCACATCCCTCGACAACCACCTCCAATACCTCCGCGACGACAGCTCCCCCGCCCGCTCCCTCTTCGGACGCCTCTACCCTCCCGGCCGCGTCTTGGAATACAAAACCATCCTCCTCAACACCGGCGCCGAAATCCTCCCCAAAATACTCCTCCCCGGCCAACGCCGCGTGAACCCCGATTTCCCCCACAAAAACGACCCGCCCATCCCAGCCCCCAGCTTTCTCAGCCTCGACCACCTCCCCGCCGCCCTCTCCCAATCCACCCACCACTTCGCCTACCTCCAAACCACCCTCAACCAAATCCAAATCGCCTGCGCCCTCGAACGCTTCCGCCTCGACCGCGGCCACCTCCCCGCCCAACTCACCGAACTCAACCCCACCTACCACCACCCCCGCCCCCCCGACCGCCGCCCCCGCGCCCCCCCCCCCGCCCGGCCCGCCCCCGACCAACAATCCTACACCCTCCACAGCGTCGGCTGGGACCTCCAGGACAACCTCGGCCACTACACCCCCTCCAACCAACCCGAACTCCCCGCCGCCCAAACCGACTGGCCCTTCTCCCCCCCGCCACACCTCGATCCTCCTGCCGACACCGCCCAATAAGCCCTCACCGCGCATCCCGGTCCGCCCGAATCGCCGCCGCCTCCTCCCTGCTGATCTCCACTGGCACCATCAAGAACCCCTCCGGCGACAGTTTGACTGAACGGCTTCGAGAGATGGCGATGCCTGAGTTGAAAACCGACGAGATACGCTGGGGGCGACGCGGCGCAAGAAACCGATGTCCGACTCGAAAACTCTAAGAGTGGACGAGTTTCGTTCGTTCGGCCTGTTCCCGTATTACTTTCACCGCAATGGATCGGTCCTTCGTGATGTCGATCACGGAGGCTATGTGCTCCAGTTCAACAAGTGCGTCAGAAACCAATCCCTCGTCGCGATGGTCGGGATTGTAAACAAAAGCCAAACATTTAGGCTTCTGGTCTTCGTAGGTTCTTTGCGCTGATTCAAAGCGGTACGCAAACGATTCGGCTGTCTTTTTGACCGACCGGGCACGGTCCGTGAGCGGAATCACCTGCCCGAGAGCCGCTGGAATCCCGTTCCCAACAAATATGTGAAACTCGTGGTGGACCGTTTTGTTGCCAATCGTGCATGGCACCATTTTGTCCGAAATGACCCGGGGATCACCATTGAGTTTACCCTCGCGAAGTACGTCGTCGCGGATTTCCTTTGCAGTCTGATTCTGAATTTCCTCTGTCCGGTCTTCTATCAGGCGTTCAAAAAGATAATCCAGAACATCCGTGAATTCCGATCCTTTCACGTCTTCAAGCAACTGGCCTCCCTTCTCCAACACGTAATTTCCCTGTCCAGTTGTTTTGATCGCGTCCAAAAAACCGGGGTCGGCCTTGGAAATGACCTGGGGAGTTCCAATGACCTTGGCGGAATCGGATTCAATCAACTTTCGCCAAGTCGAAACCCATTGCTTATAGGTTGGCTTTGAGACGATCTGGGAAGGGGCTGCTCGAAGATCAATCTTGCCGTTGCGCTCCGACAGAAACCGGGCGCCAACCCTCCCGCCAATCCAAAGTATGACGCCTACGTTAATCGGCTCATTTCGGAACAGATCAGGAACGTACTTCGCAATTAAATATGTGGGCCGTCCCATGCCATTTCACCGGGCACCCCCATCCAAAGGGATGGCTCCGGCATTGATTTGAATTGATTGTGGTTCAATTGGACCAAGCGCCGAATGTTCCGTTGGCGAAACTTCAAAAACTCAATCACCGACGCCGCTTCGTTTGAAGTTAACAGGTTAAGCTCGCGCATATCCGAACAGGCGTTCTCGATCAAAAACTCCGGCGTCTCGGTGATTCTTTCATGCCACTGCTCAAAATCATCCCCTTCTTGGATGTGGTCAAGAAGGCAATGCCGATTTCCGCTCCCATTCGCGTCGCCGTCAATTCCGAACTCGTTCTGAAGCCTGCTTAACCGTGGAATGCCCTCCCTGCCAAGCAGGGCGTGGCTGTGGTCGAAAACTTCGGCGCGCTGGGGATTTGTTGAAACATCCATTCGGAGATTCCCTTCATGCCTGTCCGAGTTCGCGATCCAGACATCGAAAAGGACAACGCCCGCCGCAATCTTTGGGAATCTGGCCACGAACTCATCTGGGAAAATGGGCGGAAGCGAATCCCTGGAAAGCCGGAAATCCATCGAGCCAAACCAAACTTCCGGAATCGTTCCAGCCGGTTGAAAAAGCCCAAACGGAGGGACCGGTAGGCCGATGAGATCACCAAGGCGGGCGCTTATAAC
>CAZSXX010000230.1:5938-7426 GCA_964611245.1 uncultured Verrucomicrobiota bacterium
TAAATTCATTGGCCACCACTTTTTTGCTGACGAGGGCGGATTTCCCGGCGGCAGTAAGCTGAAGCCAATACGCGCCCGAGACCCCGTCACCGATGGGTTTCCAATTCTCGCCAGCGCATAAGGCTGCCTCATTGTCGCCTCTTTTATGACTTTCCTATGGGTCCATGTCAAGAAACGGGTTTCAGATTGGTAAAATTCCCCCGTCAGGTCACGTCTCCACGATATAGCCGTCCGCCGCCCCCGCTGCGCCCGATCGACCTAATCCCACCCCATCCGTTCTCAAACCCTTTGGGCTCCCCGCAAAACCCCAAAAACCTCCCCCTTCCCAAACTCCCACATTTCCTGTTCACTCTCCCCATGAAACCACTCCTGCGCTGGATCGCCGCCGCCGCCCTGGCCCTCTCCTTCAACGCCCACGCCGCCGACGTCGGCGTCGGCAAAAGCTTCAAGGGCCCCCTCGGCCTCCAACTCTACAGCCTCCGCGCCGACTTCACCAAAAATGTCGAACAAGCCCTCGACATCACCAAACAATTCGGCTTCAAAGACGTCGAACTCGCCGGCACCTACAACCTCCCCCCCGAAAAATTCAAGGCCCTCCTCGCCAAAAACGGCTTCAACCCCGTCAGCGGACACTTCCCCTACGCCCGCTTCAAAACCGACGCCCACGAAATCGCCCACGAAGCCGAGGAACTCGGCCTCAAATTCGCCGGCTGCGCCTGGGCCGACCACAAAACCCGCGGCAAATACACCATCGAAGAAGCCCGCGAGGCCGTCAAAGTTTTCAACGCCGCCGGCGCCGAACTCAAGGAACACGGCATCCAATTCTTCTACCACTGCCACGGCTTCGAATTCGCCCCCACCGGCAACGGCGACGAAACCTTCATGGACATCCTCATCAAGGAGACCAACCCCGAACACGTCGCCTTCGAAATGGACGTCTTCTGGGTCGTCCACCCCGGCCATGACCCCGTCAAATGGCTCCAAAAATACCCCGGCCGCTGGCAGCTCATGCACGTCAAGGACATGCGCAAAGGCACCAAAACCGGCGACTTCACCGGCGGCACAGACGTCAAAAACGACGTCGCCATCGGCACCGGCCTCATGGACTGGCCCGCCATCCTCAAAGCCGCCCAAAAATCCGGCGTCAAATACTACTTCATCGAGGACGAATCCCCCACCGTCAAAGAACAAATCCCCGTCTCCCTCAAATACCTCAGCGAAGTCACCTTCTAAAAACCGCCCCTTCGCCCAACCACCCAACCCCGCAGGCCCGAGTCCAACCCTCCCCCTGCGCCCACCCATGACCCAGCCCCCCCATCCACCCATGATCCGCTTCGCCATCTGCAACGAAATCTTCAAAGGCTGGACCCTCGACGACACCTTCGCCTTCGCCGCCAAAACCGGCTACCACGCCGTCGAAATCGCGCCCTGCGCCCTCGCGCCCCGCGGGGGGGGGCTGGCCCGCGCCCCGCGCGGGCCCCGCCGGCG
>CAZSXX010000231.1:0-7423 GCA_964611245.1 uncultured Verrucomicrobiota bacterium
GATGCCTTTGACGAGTTGAACGGAGGAATAAAGGAAGGCGGGCTGTGCGGTTTGACGGCCGCGGAGCCAGGCAGCCAAGGGCAGGAGGAGGAGCGCGAGCAGCAACCAAGGATGGCCGAAGGAGATCATCGCCGGACCTCCGCCATGGATGCAGGGGGCGCAATTTCCTGGGTTTCATCGACGAGGCGCAGGGCGGAGTCGAGAAGGGCGCGGAGCTCGGGTTCGGTGGGTTCGTGCCGGGCGAATTTGACGAGGTCGCACTGGGTCAGGAACGACTCGAGGAGGGCCTTGTGATCGTCGGCGAGGCCCGGGTTGGAGCGCTGTTCCTCAAGAAACTCCTCGGTGGTGCGGTCCGGGGCGTGGAGGTTGAAACGTTCCTCAAGGTAGGTGCGGGCGACGTCGGAGACGAGGGAGCAAAAGCGATAGGGGTCGGAGAGAAGTTCCGTGGCGCCGCGGAGGCGTTCGCGGGCGCGGCGGTGGGGAGGGATGAGGAGGGCCGGGTCGAGGGCGGGTTTCTTTTTGCGCTTTTTGAGCCAGAAAATGAGCGCGGCGAGGGCGAGGACGCCGAGGAGAATCCAAAGCCAAAGGTGGCCCGCGCCGATGGGGACAGGCTCTTTGATGTCGCGGATGTCGCGGGCCTGCGCGAGCGTGTTTGACCCAGACGCCGGCGCAGGGATGATCAAGGCGCTGGAGTTACTGCTCGCCATGCCTGTTGAGTCCGACCCTCGGCCAAATGTCCATAGTCATTGATCGCTTGTTTTTTAGCGCCGCCAACGTAGTCCAACACCGTGCCCGCTCGCAAGTTGAAGCGGGGGCAATGTTGCGGGGGAGGGGGGAGTTGTCCATACTGGGGCGGATGATCAAGGGAATAATTTTTGACTGCGACGGGACCCTGGCGGACACGATGCCGTTGCATTGGGTGGCGTGGAATTCGGTGGCGTTGAAGCACAAGCTGCATTTTCCGGAGGACCGGTTTTATGCGCTGGGGGGGGTGCCATCGAGGGACATCTTGAGGATGTTGAGCGAGGAGCAGGGGATTCCGCTGGATTATCTGGCGGTTTCGCTGGAGAAGGAGGATGCATACCTGCCGATGCTGCCGCAGGTGCAGCCGATCCATGAGGTGGTGGCGGTGGCGAAGGAGAACCACGGGAAGATTCCGATGGCGGTGGCGTCGGGCGGGGTCAAGCCGATCATCGAGCAGGTGTTGGAGCACCTGGGAATCCGGGGGCTGTTTGACGCGGTGGTGACGAGCGAGGATGTGAGGCGGCAGAAGCCGGCGCCGGACCTATTCCTGGAGGCGGCGCGGCGGATCGGGGTGGCGCCGGAGTTTTGCCGGGGATATGAGGACACGGACTTGGGGATGCAGGCGATCCGGGACGCGGGAATGGAGGCGGTGGACGTGAGGCTGATGCGGGCGCCGAGATTGTGAGGCGGGGCGGGCGGTGCGGGCGGGGCGGGGTTCCCGCTTGCCGCGGGGCGGGTGGTGTCCTTAAATCGCGCGATGCTGGATGTGAAATTGATTCGGGAGCAGGCTGCGCTGGCGCGGGAGCGGCTGGCGACGCGGGGGGCGGGCGACGAGGCGAAGGTGGACGAGGCGCTGGCGCTGGATGAGAAGCGGCGGGCGCTGTTGGTGGAGGTGGAGAGCTTGAAGGCGCAGCGGAACCGGGTGTCTAAGGAAATCGGGGCTTTGATGGGCCAGAAAAAACTGGCGGAGGCGGAGGCCAAAAAGGGCGAGACGCGGACGATTGGGGAGCGGATCACGGGGTTGGACAAGGCGGTGGCGGAGGTGGAGGCGGCGCGGGAGAATGTGCTGCTGCGGATTCCGAACCTGCCGCATGAGTCGGTCGCGGTGGGAAAGTCGGCGGCGGACAATCCGGAGATCCGGACGTGGGGGGAGAAGGCGGCGCATGGGTTCAAGGCGAAGAACCACATTGAGCTGTGCGAGGGGCTTGGGCTGATCGATTTTGCGCGGGGGACGAAGCTGTCGGGGAGCGGGTTCCTGTTGTACACGAATTGGGGGGCGCGGCTGGAGCGGGCATTGATCCAGTATTTGCTGGAGTTGCACACGACGGCGCATGGATACACGGAGGTCTCGCCGCCCTACATCGTGAACCGGGAGACGATGGTTGGGGTGGGGCAGTTCCCGAAATTCGCGGACCAGGCGTACGCGGTGCAGGAGGGGTTGGACGCGTCCACGCTGGGGAAGCTTTACCTTTTGCCGACGGCGGAGGCGCCGGTGGCGAACATCCACCGGGACGAGCTGTTGAAGGAGAGCCAACTGCCGATTTTTTATTGCGCGTACAGCCCGTGCTTCCGGGCTGAGGCGGGGGCGGCGGGGCTCGGGACGCGGGGGATGATCCGGGTGCACCAGTTCGACAAGGTGGAGCTGATCAAGATCGTGAAACCGGAGGCGGGATACGAGGAATTGGAGAAAATGGTGGCCAACGCGGAGACCGTGCTGCAACAGTTGGGCCTGCATTACCGGGTGATCAACCTCTGCACGGGGGACATGGGATTCGCGAGCGCGAAGACCTATGACATCGAGGTGTGGGCGCCGGGGCAGGAGCAGTTTTTGGAGGTGTCGAGCTGTTCGAACTGCGAAGATTTCCAGGCGCGGCGGATGAACCTGAAATACAAAACGGAGGGGGGCGAGAACCGGTTTCCGCACATCCTGAACGGGAGCGGGACGGCGCTGGCGCGGCTGTTTGTGGCGCTGATCGAAACGCACCAGCAAGCGGACGGATCGATCCGGATCCCGGCCGCGTTGCAGCCGTATTTGAAGGCGGATAAAATCGGCTGACCCCCCGAAGGCATGAGGTTACTTCTGGCCAGCAGCGAGCTGCATCCGTTCTCGAAAACCGGTGGGCTGGCGGACATGGTCATCGCGCTGGGGAAGAGCCTGGCGTTGGCGGGGCACCGGGTGGGGATCGTCACGCCGATGTACCGTGGAATCCGGAAAAAATTCCCGGGCATCAAGCCGGCGTATTTCAGGCTGGATTTGCCGTTGGGGCATTCGGGGGCGGCGGGGGAGCTTTTGGCGTTGGAGATGGCGCCGAACCTGACGATTTATTTCGTGGACCAGCCGCAGTTTTTCGACCGGGCGGGGCTGTATGGGGAAGGGAGCGTGGATTACCCGGACAACGCGGCGAGGTTCGCCTACTTGTCGAAGAGCGTGGTGCAGATCGCGCGGCACATTTATTGGAAGCCGGAGTTGGTGCACATCCACGACTGGCAGGTGGGGGCGGTGCCGCTGCTGATTCGGGACCAGGCGTGGCATGGATTGTGGCGCGGGGCGCCGGCGACGGTGTTGACGATCCACAACCTGGCCTACCAGGGAGGATTCGCGCGGGAGGCGTTCGGGCTGCTGAATTTGCCGTGGCATTATTTCCACCCCGGGGGGGTGGAATTTTACACCGGCTACAACTCCCTGAAGACGGCGATTGTTTACAGCGACATGCTGACAACGGTGAGCCCGCGTTACGCAAAGGAAATCACGACGGAGGCCTATGGGTGCGGGCTGGAGGGGGCGCTGCGGGCGAGGGAGGGGGATTTGGTGGGGATCCTCAACGGCGTGGATTACAGCGAGTGGAAAACGCGCAACAACCCATTCCTTCCGGTGGGTTACTCGGTGGAGGACTTGGCGGGGAAGAGCGCGCTGAAGGCGGCATTGCAGAAGGAGATGGGATTGCCCGCGCGGGACGATGTTCCTTTGTTCGGCACGGTGGGACGGCTGGCGGAGCAGAAGGGGATCGACATCCAAGTGGCGGCGCTGGAGGAGATGTTGGCGAGCGACATGCAGTTTGTGCTGCTGGGAAGCGGGCAGCCGGAATATGAAGCGGCAGTGAGGGAGTTGGCGGAGAGACACCCGGAAAAGGTGGCCGCGCGGATCGGGTACGACCACGCTCTGGCGCACCGGATCGAGGCGGGGATCGATTTTTTCATCATGCCGTCGAAGTTTGAGCCGTGCGGATTGAACCAAATGTACAGCCTGCATTACGGGACGATTCCGATCGTGCGGGTGACGGGCGGGTTGGATGATTCCGTGGTGGACATCACGGAGGATGAAAAGCTGGCGGATGGCATCAAGTTCCAGGAGTACTCGGGAAGGGCACTGGCGAAGGCGATTCGGAAGGCGCTGGTCTTATTTTCGCATCCGGAGCTGTTGCAGCATTATCGAGTCAACGGGATGACGCAGGATTTTTCGTGGGAACACACTTCGGCGGAATACGTGAAAGTGTATGAGCGGGCGCTGGACAAACACCGGGGAAAGGGGGTTTAAGGCGGGGGAGCCTTAAAGAAGGGCGGGGGATTGCCTTATGGGCTTTGCAGGGATTGAGTAGGTTGTGTTCGATGCGCGGGCTGTTAGGATGACACGGTGATCAGCGGGAGCCCATTTGAGACCATTTTCGGGGATGGCTCTGAATCAATTCTGGAGGTCGAACGACGGGCGCAGAAGGCGTTTGGTTCCGGGGTGTGCGTTGTTTGGGAGGGGGATCCGAGCACGTTTCAGTTTTTGTATGTGAGCCCGTGCGCGGAGGAAATTCTGGGCTATCCGGCAAGAGCCTGGCTGGAGGAGCCAGCGTTTTGGGCAGAGACCGTCGTGCACCCGGAGGACCGGCGGGACGCCATCGCCTATTGCGCGTTGGCGACGGGAAAAGGAAGGGACCATGATTTTGTGTACCGGGCGGTGAAAGCCAACGGTGGGGTTGTGTGGCTTCACGACGTGGTGAAGGTTTTTCTGGGTCCGAAAGGGGTGCCGCGAAGGCTGCGGGGATTGATGTTCGCGGTGGCGGACAAATCGAAGGTGGCGCCGGTTTTCGAGGTGGTGGGCGGGTCCGAGGCGGCGGCGTAGGGGCGGTGTTTCGTGTTGGCGCCCGGGGGACAATCTCATTAGATTATGGCCATGCGTCCACACCCATGGCTTGCCTTATCGCTGGCGCTGAATGCGGCGCTGGGATGGGGAATTTGGCGCGCGAGCCAGAAAGTCCCGCCCGTGGCCGCAGCCGAGGAAACGCCGGCCGTGGAGGAGGCGGCGGCGGTGGGCCGGACGAACGTGGTGGTGCGGAGGCAGTTTTTCCAGTGGAGCGAAATCGAATCGAGCGACTATCCGACGTTTGTGGCGAACCTGCGGCGGATTGGTTGCCCGGAAATCACGGTGCGGGACATCATCGTGGCGGACGTGAACCAGATGTTCGCCCAGAGGCGGGCGCAAGAGGTGATTTCGGCGGAGTCGCAATGGTGGAAGCCGGAGCCGGACCTGGACGCGACGGAGGCGGCGGTGCAGAAGATGAACCAATTGGAGGGGGAGAGGCAGGAATTGTTGGCGCGCTTGCTGGGGCCGAATTGGAACGTGAATTTCACGCAGGTTTCCGAGCGAGGAACGGTGGCGCTGGATGGGCCGGTGTTGGGGAAGATCGACCCAGAGACGAAGCTGAAGGTGCAGGAGTTGGCGGTGGGCGCGGCGCGGAAAGCGGCGGCATACATCGAGAAGCAGCGGGCGGCGAAGGCGGCCATTGACCCCGCGCAGATGGCGCAGCTGAGGCAAGAGCACCGGGCGGAATTGTCCAAGGTCCTTCCGCCAGAGCAGATGGAGGAGTATTTGCTGCGGTATTCGGCGAACGCGGAAAACCTGCGGCGCCAGTTGAGTGGATTCAACGCGACACCTGAGGAATTCCGGGCGATCTTCCGGGCCCGCGACCAGATCGACAATGACATCCAGCTGCATTACAGCGGGAACGATCCCGCCACCGCCAGAGCCCGCCAGGAGATGGAACGGTTGAGGGATTCGGCGGTGGAGCAGGCGTTGGGGCCGGAGCGGTCGGGGTTGTACCGCGCGACGGCGGATCCGCTGTTCCGGGAGGCGCAGTTCCTGGCGCAGCAAACCGGGGCGATGCCGGAGAAAGTGCTGCCGCTGTACCAGGTGCAGGTGGAGGGGGCGCGGGAACGGGCACGGATCAATTCCGACAGGACACTGACGGCGGCGGACCGGGCGGCGGCGATCCGGACGGTGTCGGAACAAGAGGAAGCGGCGCGGCGGCGGATTTTGGAGCTTCCACCGGAGCCGGGACCCACCCAGTAAATGGGTGGCATCAGGGCAGGCCGAGTGTCGAAAGGAATTTCACGAGGTCGCGGAAGTCGTCCGGGGAGAGCGCGTCGACGAGGCCGGCGGGCATGAGGGAACCGTTGGCGCGCTGGGCGGCGATTTGGCCGCGGCGGATTTTGATTTCCTGATTGGGGAGGGGGTCGCGGAGGACAATTTCCTCGCGGGATTCGCGGACGACATAGCCTTGGAAATCATCCCCGGATTTCGTGGTGATGGCGACGGAGGAGAAGCCCTCCTTGATTTCCTTTTGTGGATCGAGGATGGCACGGGCGATGAAGTCGATGGGCTGGGCGGCGCCGAGAGCGCTGAGGTCGGGTCCGATGTTGCCGCCGGCGCCGTTGACTTTGTGGCAGGCGACGCAGCCGAGCTCGGGTCGCGCGTAGATTTTGGAGCCGCGATCCGCGTCGCCGTTGTCCTTGACCGCGGCGATGAAGGCGGGCCAATCGGAGGGATGGGTGGATTTTGAGGGGGTGGAAAACAGGCGGGCGAGTCCTTCGTGGCGGCGTCCGCCCGCGGCCATGGCGGAGGAGGCGGCGAGGGCGACGGAGGCGGGAATCGATTTTCCGGAGAGCGACTGGGCGAGCGCGGCGGCGCTGGCTGGACGCTGGAGAAAGGCCGAGACGATTTCGGCGGCTTCGGCGGAGGCGTCGTCGCGAACGAGGATTTCGGCGGCGAAACCGGCGGCTGATTTTGGATCCGTGGCCTGAAGGGACGCCACGGCGGCCGCGCGGATTTGGAGCATGGGATCGGCGGCGAGGGATTGCAGGGAAGGAGCGTCCGCCGCGCGGCCGAGTGAAAGGATGGCGGCGCGGCGGAGAGGAATGGGGGCGGTTGGATCGGCAGCGACGGCGCGAACTTCAGGCAAGAGCGGGCCGACGTTCCAATGCCCTGCGAGCAAAAGGGCCTCGGCGCGGTGCGGCGAGGCCAGGTGCGGTTGAAGGAGTGCGGCGAGGTCGCCGCTGGGGCGGGTGGCGCGTTCCGCCAGGTTAACCAGTGTCTTGGCGTCAAGTTGGACCGGGGGCAATCTCAGGATAGTGGCGAGGTCGTCGGGAACGCCGGTTTCGGCAAGGATTTGGAGGAGCGTCGGCGTCGGATTTTTGAGCAAGGTGCGCAGGGCCTGGAGGGTGTCGGGGGTGGCGTCGGCGCGGACCAGCGCAGCGAGGCGGTTGGGGTGGCTTTCAAAAGTTAGACCGCCAGACTGGAGGCGGGGAAGCCAGTGGGGTTTCAGGGAATGGACGGTTTGGTTGAAGGCGTAGGTTAGGAAACGATCGAAGGGATGGTCGGCGGCGATGGCGGCGATTTCGATGGCGGCGGGGGTGT
>CAZSXX010000232.1:0-7413 GCA_964611245.1 uncultured Verrucomicrobiota bacterium
GGATTGCCAGCCCCAGCCCTCCATTTCGGGGAGGGTGGTCCCGGTGTATTGGAACCAGCGTTGGTTGTACCAGAAGACGTGTCCGTTGGGGTGGGCGATCCAGGCGAGGTGGGGGATGGAGTCGGCGAGGGCGCGGAGTTCGCGCTCGCTGGATTCGACGGTTTCGCGGGCTTGTTTTTCTTCGGTGATTTCGCGGACGGTGCCGATGAAGCGGATGGGTTCGCGGGTTCCGCCGGGGAGTTGTTTCCAGTAGACTTGGCCTTTGGAGGAGACCCAGTGGAGGGAGCCGTCGGGCCAGATGACGCGGAATTCGATGGCGTAGGCGCCGTTGGCGTGGCCGACGAGGGCGGCGGAGACGGCCTGGCGGGTGCGTTCGCGGTCGTCGGGGTGGAGGCTTTGGATGACGGAATCGAAGTCGAGGCTGGAGCCTTGGGAGAGGCCCCAGAGGCCACGGCAGCGGTCATCCCAAAAGACGGCGCCGAGGTCGAAACGGTAGTCCCAGGAGCCGAGGTCGGCGGCTTCGAGGGCGAGGCGGCGGTGTTCGGAGGCGTCGAGGAGGGCTTTTTCGGCTTGGCGGCGGTCGCTGATGTCGCGGGTGAAGCAGCGGGTGTGGACGAATTTGCCGTCGCGGAAGAGGACATTGGAGTCGATGAGGACGAGGCGGGTGGAGCCGTCTTTGCAGCGGAGGCGGGCTTCGTAGTCGTGGAGGGTCTCGCCTTTGGCGAGGCGGGTGAGGATGTCGTCGATGATGTGGGCGTCCGCGTGGAATTCGGTGATGTGGTGGCCGATGTATTCTTCCGGGGTGTAGCCGAGGAGGTTGAGTTCGGTGCGGTTGGCCCAGATGATGGAGCCGGAGGGGTCGACCCAGTGGAGGCCGACGGTGGCGTTTTCGAAGAAGTCGCGGAGGTTTTCCTCGCTTTGTTGGAGTGCTTCGACGCGGCGGGCGGCCTTGAAGGCGATGATGGCCTGGTTGACGGCGACGTTGAGGAGGATGCGCTCGGCGGCGGTGGGGAAGTCGGGCCGGTGGGAGCCGACGGCGAGGAAGCCGAAATCGCGGTTGGGCCCGAGGGGGATGACAAGGAGGTGGATGGGGCAACCGGCAAGGGGGTAATCGATCCGTTCCGGGCCTTTTTGGACGAGGGCGGCGGCGAGGGTTTTGGTCAGGTCGGGCAGGAGGCCGGCGGGGGAAAGACCGGAGGCGAGGCGGAGGACGGAGGAGGGGCCGTTGGGGGGGGGATCGATGGATTGGACGAGGACGAGGTCGGCGCGGAGGGAGTTTTGGAGGGCGTCGGCAAGGCTTTCGCGGATTTGGGCGGGCTGGCCTTCGCTCCAGATGGCGGGCAGGAGGGAAAGGGCGGCGAGTTCGCGGATGCAGCGGTTCGCCTCTTCGAGTTCCTTGATGCCTTCCATCCGGCCTCAGTTTTTAGGGCGAGCATGGAACTCGGCCAGGAATTGGTCGGGGGGGACGTAAAGTGGGTTTTCCTGGAGGACACCGCCGACGACGATCATGGGGTGGGTGCGCATGATGTCCATGACGGTGCCGGCGCCGAAGCGGGAGAGGTCGTAGGTGCAGATGACGGGGTCGGGGTATTTGGGGAGGAAGTTGTTGAGGCGGCATTCGTATTCGACGATGTCGTTGACGCCGGCTTTATCCTCGAGGGCCCACTCCATGTTGGCGACGAGGCGGGTGAGTGGATAGCCTTCGGCGCGGGAGTCTTTGAGGATGTTCTCGAGGAGGGCGAGCTGGCGGTCCTGGTCGAAGTAGCCGTCCTTGAGGTAGGCGTCCTCCCAGGAGGCGATTTTGAGCTGGCCGTTTCGCTCGGCGGTGTTGACGTCAACGCCGTCGGCGGCGAGGCGGGCGCGGTGGCGGTTGCGCTCGCTGTCATCGAGGATGTGGAAGCCTTTTTCGCCGGCGTCGAGGCCGTCTTTGATGAAGTCGCGGAGGGTGCCGTATTCCTCCTCTTTGGAGTGGAAAAAGGCGCAGATGTGGCGGACTGGCCCGAGGTCGCGCCCGCCGACGCGGATGGGAAGTTGTGAGGTCATTGGTCTCCTTCGGCAATGCAGCGGCGCTGCATGCGCCGCCAAAAGGGAATTTACAGTGAGATAGAAAGGGCGGGAACCTGATATGTGGTTAGGAGAATTGCTGAAGCGCAAAGGGGGCCGATGGCAGACTTTCCAGAATTGTGATGGGGGAGCGGCCGAGTCCCGAGGCTTGGGCTGAAAGGGCTGGAGGCGTGTGGTTGGGGGGCGTGGATTAACGGTGACAGGGCAGCGGGGTTGATTGATGATGCTGGCTGATGACAACAAAAATCAAATTGATCCTTGGCGGAGTCTTGCTCGTGCTGGGCGGGGTTTTTGCGTTCCAGAATGCGCCGGTGGTGGAGGTGAAGTTTTTGGCGTGGTCGCTGCAAATGTCGCAGGCGTTGGTGATATTTTTGACGGGGCTGGCGGGCGGGATGGTGGGTTTTTTCTTTGGGACGGCGTTCAAGATCACGCGGCAGGGTTGAGGGCGGGAGCCGGATGGGAATGGGGCGCGATCCCCTGCCCTGCCCCGGACGAACCGTCGGGATTGCGGGTGGGGGGGGGCCGCGAGGGGGCGACGCTTGAGGATTGTTCAGGCGGGGAGGGATCGGCGGCGTTTCCAGGCGGCGAGGGCGGCGAGGCCAGCGGCGCCCCAAACGGTGGCGGGCTCGGGCACGGGGTCGCTGATTTCGAGGATGCCGGCCGGGGCGAAGGTGACGTGCTCCCATTGGGCGGGGTTTTCGGAGTCGAAGGTGAGGCCGAGCTCTTCGGTGACCAGGCTGGAGCCATTCCAATAGAGGCGGTAGAGGCCGGAGACGGAGAATCCGATTTCCTGGGTGAGGAGGATATCGTCGACCATGGAGGTGAATTGGGCGGCTTCCGCGCCGAGGATGCGGCTGGAGCCGAAGTTGACGCCGAAGAAGTTGGCGCCGGCTTCGATGATGTCGATATCTTCAATGTTGATGCCGAAGGAGTAGGTGTCGATGCTGCCATCCGTGCCGAAGGCGTACATGAGGCCCAGTCCTTCGGCGCCCGCGATGGCTTTGCCGGCGAGCGGGCCGTATTTGACGACGTTGTTGGGGAGGGTGATGAGGCCTTCGAGGTGGGCGTCGACGTCGGCGATGAAGGAGGGGTTGCCCAAGCTGTCGACGCGCCAGATTTCGCCACCCGTGGTGACGGCGACGAGGTCGCCGCCCCAAGCGCCGCCGCGATCGACATAAAGCGAGCCACGCATGAGGCCGTTGCCGGCTCCGGGAAGGCTGACCCAAGTGGAGTTGACGGTGAGGCCATCGGGGCTGATGCGGGCGATTTCGCCGTCGGAGCCGTTGCCGGTGAAAAGGGTGCCGGCGGCGAAGCCGGGATTGCCGGAGCGGGCGGTGGCCATTTTGACTTCGTCGGCCAGGCCGGAGGCGACGGAGAACGGGACATGGGAGCCGTTCAGGAGGATGCGCTCAAAATTGTTGGGCGTGCCGCCGGTGAGGTAATTGACGGAAACGATGACGGAGTCGGTGGGCTCATGGTAGTCGATTCCGATGGGGGAATTGAACAGGGTGGAGATTTCGGTGAGTTTGACGTCGGCCGCGTGGAGGGTCGAGGCGAACGCGGCGGCCAAGGAAAGAGCGAACACGGAGGAGGCGCTGTTCATAATTTTAGGAATTTGATTTTGAAGCTATGTATCAGGAGATTGAATGATCGTCAATGATCATTAAGCCGGTTGCGACGCCGAACTCGGCGGCGACAGGATGGATGGTTGGAGGGGCTTGCGTTCAGAGGGGCGGTGGGGAAGAATCGGGGGCATGAAATCCCAGTTGATGGCGTTGGCCGCAGGTGTGTCGTTGATGAGTGTGGCGGGGGGGTCGTGGCCGGAGTGGCGGGGGCCGGGGCGGAGCGGGGTGGCGGAGGAGAGGGGGCTGCCGACGCGGTGGAGCGCGGAGGAGAATGTGCGGTGGAAAATGGCGTTGCCGGACCGGGGGAACTCGACGCCGGTGGTGTGGGGGAACCGGGTGTTCATCACGCAGCCGATCGAGAAGGAGGGGAAGCGGCTGTTGATGTGCGTGGACCGGATTTCGGGGAAGGAGCTGTGGCGGGCGGGGACAACGTACAATTTGCCGGAGGAGTCGCATGAGACGAACCCGCAGTGTTCGGCGTCGCCGGCGACGGATGGGGAGCGGGTGGTGGCGTGGTTTGGGTCGGCGGGGGTGTTTTGTTATGACGTGGAGGGGAAGGAATTGTGGAGGCGGGATTTGGGGAAGCAGAAGCATTCGTGGGGTTATTCGGCGTCGCCGGTGTTGCACAAGGATTTGGCGATTTTGCATTTTGGGCCGGGGGAGCGGGCGTTTTTGACGGCGCTGAACAAGAAGACGGGGGAGACGGTGTGGCGGACGGACATCCCGGAGGTGCGCTCGGCGAAGCGGACGGATGGGTTCGCGGGGCAGGAGGCGACGGGGCGGCTGGGGTCGTTCAGCACGCCGATCGTGGTGGGCGCGAATGGGCGTGATGAGCTGGTGATGTGTTTTCCGGACGAGGTGCGGGCTTATGACCCGATGACGGGGAAGGAATTGTGGCGGTGCGGGGGGTTGAACCCGCTGATTTACACGTCGCCCATTTATGGGGAGGGAGTGGTGGTGGCGATGGGGGGGTTCCAGGGGACGAGCATCGCGGTGAAGCCGGGCGGGACTGGGGATGTGACGGAGACGCACCGGCTGTGGCAGGCGGTGCGGACGAAGAACCGGATTGGGTCGGGCGTGATCAAGGATGGGCATGTGTATGTGCTGAACGCGACGGGGGTGGCGGAGTGCCTTGATTTGAAGACGGGGAAGGTGGTTTGGGAGGAGCGGCTGAATGGGCCGGGGGCGAAGGATGAGTCGTGGTCGAACATGGTTTTGGTGGGGGACTTGATTTACGCGCTGAACCAGAGCGGGGACACGATTTTGGTGAAGGCGAGCCCGAAGTTCGAGGTGGTGGGGATGAACGCGATTGGGAATGAGCTGACGAACGCGTCGTTGGCGGTCTCGGACGGGGACATTTTCATCCGGACGCACCAGCATTTGTGGTGCATCAGCGGGACGCGGAAGACGGCGTCGGCGCGGTAGGCGGGGGGGGAGTCAGCGGTCGATGTCCTTGCGGACCCAGCCGGCGCTCATGTCGAGGTAGATTTGGTTGCGGCCGCCGTTGTGGCCGGACCAGCCGCCGGGGGGCGGGGCGTTGCCATCGACGGCCCAGAGATGGCCGAAACCGGGGCCCCAACCTTTTTCAAAGAAGGGGCAGAAGAGCCATTCCTCGACGGAGACGCTCTGGCCGCGCTTTTGGGCGACGCCGGCGGGGGTTCGGCCGCGGAGGAAGCGGGGCTGGAGGGGATCGAGTTCGGCGAGTTTGTCGCTGATGTAGGTGGTGGAACCGAGGGCGGGGTTTTCGAGGGTCTCGGAGGCCCAATGGCCGAGGAAGTGTTTGCGCCAGGTATTGGTCTGGACGGGTGTGGAGGGGCACAGCCAAACGGAGCCGGAGCCGGTGGTGGGGGCGAGCAGGGGGAGGAAGGAGCCCATGCGGTTGTAGCGCTTGCCGGAGGCGCTGACGGGCGGTGTGAGCTGGAGGGCGTGGTCGGGTATCCACGGCATGGCGTCGTTGTTTTCGCCGAGGTACAGGGCGGCGCCGAGGGCGACCTGGCGGAGGTTGGAGAGGCAGGAGGTTTTTTTGGCTTTGTGGCGGGAATGAGCGAGGGCGGGGAGGAGCATGCCGGCAAGGATGGCAATGATGGCGATGACGGCGAGGAGTTCGACGAGGGTGAAGGCGTTCGCGCGGTGGCGGTGCATGCGCGCGCGATTTTGGCGGGGAGAGGGAGGAGGGCAAGCCATGAATGCGGAGGGCGGCGCTCCGGGCGGACACGGGCCGGGCGGCGGGGAGGAATGGAAATGAAGGGAAGGAGGTAGTGGGTCAGTTTGAAATTTGAATCGTTTTTCGGGCGAGATCATGGCACAGTTGCCGCACGCCTAAAAAAGAAATAGTTAAGCCAGCAAAAACCCGCCGCGTAAAAACACAAAAGCGCGATTTTTCGCAAATCGCGCTCGCGGTCGCCGAGAAGGCGACCGGTGGGAAGCCGCTTATTCGGAAATAAGTTCCATTTGAAAAACGCTCCCTTTTTTGGGGAATGCTTTATCCAGGAAGTCATGGAACTGATCCCAATTTGAACTGGCTCGCATCAATCCAATAACAGCGTGGAGATGTTGAGCAAGCGCAGGATGTCCAATGTCCTCCGTGAGCCATTGATGATGCGTTGTTTTTCTTCGGCCTTTATCGTCTCGCGGGTTTCGAGTTTTTAATTCTTCCAGAATGCCGGGTGCCAATCGTTCGTAAACTACGTCGTTCGTGAGGCGTCCGATATACTGAGGTCGTTTCACTGAGAGCTTGTTCCACTGCAGCCCGCGAAGGCGGAACATTTCCTTGTAGAAATCATCCGGGAATCGTTTCGCCCAAGTCGCAAATTCCTTCTGCAGGAACGCGTCAAGCAAGGCCCGCAGGGCTTCTTTATTGCGAACCTCTTGGTATCCGGTTGCTTCATCGACAAGCGCGACAATCCCGACCTTTGCGAGCGCGCGAATCATAATTTCCGCTTTTTTTGCGATTTGCTTTTGCCTGTCCCCGAGCTTTGTTTCCTTGTCGGCGTCCAGCCAAATCTCACAAATTTTAGGAATAATCTCTGCCTTTATTCCATGAGCAACTGCCCCTTTCTCGGTTTTGTATTTAACAACGATTGACTGCAGGTCGCCCAGGTGCCGTTCAATAAAGGGCGTGAGCGTCTTGAATCCCAAAAAATGCGGCACATCTGCAGCTTGGTCTTTTGGTTTATTCTTTGCGACCCACCCGCTGTAATACATTCCCATTCCGGTCATAAAGTCGCTTTGCGTGAGGATGCGAGTTCCATCAGCAAGGACAGAGCACGGGAAATTCATATCTCCGATCTGCAGCGTGCCGCTGTGGGTGGCTTGCTGCAGGCTCCATCTGGCATCTGCAGCAGCTTTGGCAATTACCTTTCGTTCGTCCGGTGAGAGTTTTTCAGCACGGGCCTTTCCGCCTTTTGATTGCATTGAATCATCTTGCGAGCCGCCCTGCTGACGGTCGTCTTGTGGAAGTTCATTCATGACACGGACATCTTTCACATGCCTTTGCATGCATTGCAAGTATTTTCCTTTTATGCTTGCTATGCTTTCTTGTTTTCGTCACTCTCGCGACATGAACAAGCATGAGCAATGCGGATCGGGCGACAATCCTTCACCATTTGGTTGAAGGGAATTCCATCCGCGCCACTTGCCGATTGACTGGCGCATCCAAGAACACGGTTGCGAAGCTGCTGGTTGACGCTGGCCGGGCCTGCTCAGAATTCCAAGATAAGGCGAT
>CAZSXX010000233.1:0-3678 GCA_964611245.1 uncultured Verrucomicrobiota bacterium
CGTAAACATGGAGGGCGACGCTGAGCTGGCGGAGGTTGGAGAGGCAGGCGGCGCGTTCGCCGGAAAGGCGGGCGGAGGCGAGGCCGGGGAGGAGCAGGGCGATGAGGACCGCGATGATGGCGATGACGACGAGGAGCTCCACCAGCGTGAAGGCGGGGTGATTTCGCCCGGGACGGCTCATGGGGTGTTGCGCGGCGGCGTCATATGACGCCGCCAGCGTAGCACAGGATCAGGGAATTGGCGTGGCCTGAAGGACGAAGTAGGAGCGGCTGGGGTCGCTGATTGGAACCAGGATGGAAAGTTCGCCGCCGGTGCCGGGAAGGGGGGTGGGGGAGGTCCAGGAGGAGAAATCCTCGGTGCGGCGCACGGAGTAAGAAACGCCCGCGGCGGAGTCCCAGGAGAGCCGGACATTTTGGCCCTCGAGGGCGATGCGGAGGGAGAGGGCGGGGTCGGCGCGCATGCGAATGTCCTCGATGTCCCAAACGCCGCCGGCGGCCTCCAAAGAGGCTGTGGAGATGAAGCTGACGCCGATGGGTTGGCCGACCCACGGGGAGCCTGAGGGGACGGTGGGCGAGGCGATGGAGAAGTCCGTCGTGTGAGTGGCGCTGGCCAGTTCGGAGCCCTTGACGACCCGGGTTGCGATGGCGACTTTCCCGCCCTCAGGTGTCGAGTAGAAGAGGGAGATGGCGAGAGTCCCCTCGGCGGGAAGGGGCCTGTAGGCGCTGCCCACCAGGGCGGCGGTGAGGGTATAAATCGAATTGGGCTGGTAGGACGCGGTCAATTTCTGGAAAAAGCCGTAGCCCGCGACGCTGAAAATGTAGGCGGCCTGGTTGCCCGCGAGGTTTTCGATGTGGCCGAATTGCCCGGCGGGCGGGTTGGGGAAGACGCCGGTGGAATTGTCGTCGAAGGGCCCGTAAACCGCTTCGTTCCAATCGGCGGGCTTGGGGAATTTCTGCCATTCCTCAAAGAAGGGCCAAGCCGGGGCTTCGGGAGGGATGACCTGCTCGAAAGAGGAATTTGGCACGGTGATGTTTTGCGCGCCGATGGAGAGGGAGGCCAGGAACGCGGCGAGGCCGAGGAGACGATTGGAATTGGGCATAATGCTGCAAAAGGTGAGTTTAGCGGACAGAAATGGAGTGTCGACGAGATTGCGACGGGGGTGAGCCGCCGGGACCGCCGTTGATTTCAGGTTCGTTTGGGGTCGCCGAACTCGTTGAATTCGAGCCAGTACCATTTGAAGGAACGGGCGAGGTCCACGAGGCTTTCCGGGGTGGGCGGCTTGACGAGGAAGGAGTTGGCGCCGAGGGAGTAGGATTTTTTGATGTCGCTGGGCTCGGAGGAGGAGGTGAGGACGACGATGACGACCATGTCGAATTCCTTGCGGCCGCGAATCCAGGCCAGGACTTCGTGGCCGGATTTGAGGGGAAGCTTCAGGTCGAGGAAAATGACGGCAGGAATGGGGAATTGGGCGCGGTCGGCGAATTTGCCGGCGCCGGAAAGGTAATCGATGGCTTCCTGCCCGTCCTGGACAATGAGGAGAGGATTGACGATGGCGGCGTCCTGGAGGGCGCGCTGCATGAGGAATGCGTCGTCTTCGTTGTCCTCGACCAGCAGGATGGAGCGGTGCGTCGTCATAATTTCTCCAAAAGTATCCAGAAACGTGAGCCTTGGCCGAGTTGCGACTCGACGCCGACTTCGCCGTTCATGCGTTGAATGGCCTTGCGGACTATGGCCAAGCCAATGCCGGTGCCGCCATATTTTTTTTCGCCGTGCACTTGGCCAAAGATTTGAAAGATACGCTCGAATTGGGATGGATCAATGCCGATTCCCTGATCCTCGAACCAAATGCGGGCTTTGTCGCCGAGGGATTCGGCGCGGATGCGGATGTGGGGGATTTGGCCGTCCTTGGCGAAGCGGGCGGCGTTGCCGAGGAGGTTGGTGATGCATTGGGTCAGGTAGGCCTCGTGGCCGAGGACGGAGGGAAGGGGCCGGATGATTTCGAGTTGGGCGCGCGGGGGATGGAGGTCGGGCAGGGTGGGAATGATTTCGTCGAGGAGCTTTTCGAAATCGACGGGGCGGAGCTCGATTTCGCCCTTGGCGACCTTGCTGTAGGCGAGGACGTCCTGGATGAGGAGGTCTAGGCGTTGGGAACCCTTCTGGATGCGTTCGAGGTAATGTTTGCCGGTGGCGTCGAGGGATTTGGCGTAGTCGGTGAGGAGGACCTTGGCGTAGCCCTGCATGGCGCGGAGCGGGGAACGCATGTCGTGGGAGATGCTGTAGGAGAAGGCCTCGAGCTCGCCGATGGTGTCCTGGAGTTTGGCGGTGCGTTCGTGGACGAGGCGTTCGAGCTGCTCCTCGGAGAGCTTTTGCTCGGTGATGTCGGTGTTGGTGCCGAACCAGCGGACGATTTGGCCCTGGGCGTCCCGGATCGGGAAGGCGCGGGAGAGAAACCAGCGGTATTTGCCGTCCTTGCCGCGGAGGGGGAAGGTGTCCTCCCAGTTTTCGCCGGAGGCGAGGTGGTCTTTCCATTTGGCGATGACGCCGGCGAGGTAGCCGGGGTGGTGAACGGCGGACCAGCCCCAGCCTTTCATCTCTTCGAAGGTGGTTCCGGTGTAGTCGTACCAGCGGCGGTTGTACCAAAAGATGTCGCCGGCGGGATTGGTCATCCACGCGAGCTGTGGAATGTTGTCGCCGAGGGCGCGAAAACGGGCCTCGTTTTCGCGGAGGGCCTCCTCGGTTTTTTTGCGTTCGCTGATGTCGGTGTCCGAAATGAGGATGCCGGAGGGGCGGCCGTGGGCGTCGCGGTCGAGGGCCCAGCGGGTGTTGACGTGGATGCGGCGGCCATCGCGGCGGGTTTGGACGAGTTCGCCGTCCCAGCGGTTTTCGCGCTCGAGGGTTTTGAGGATGTCGGCCTTGGGGAGGGGGTATTCGGTGGCCAGCAGCTCGTCGGTGAATTTGCCGAGCGCCTCGCCTGAGGTCCAACCGTAGATTTCGGAGGCGCCGGTGTTCCAATAGACGATGCGGCCGGCGATGTCGCGGACGACGATGGCGTCGTTGCTGAGGTCCAGAAGGCGGGCTTGTTCGGTGAGGCGGGCGTGGTGCTCCTGGGTTTCGGCGAGCATGCGGTTGAAGTTGTCGGTGAGGGAGCCGAGTTCATCATCGGTGAGCTTGGGGGCGCGGACGGAGTAGTCCTTGCGCTCCATGACGGTGGCGGCGGCGCTGGAGAGGGCGAGGATGGGCTGGGAGATCCGTCTCTGCAAGAGGGTGGAGACGAGAAAGGCGCCGACGACCGAGACGCCGAGGACAGTGGCCACGATGGCGCCGTAGCGCCAGAGGCGGTCGTAAAGTCCTTGCAGGGAGAAGCGAAGGTAGAGGGTGCCGATGGGCTTGGATTCCTGGAGGATGGGAAGGAAGAGCATGACGGAGCCTTCGTCGATCCTGCTCCCGGACTCCGGCTTGGAGGGGAAATCGCTGGCGGAGAGGGAGGGGGGGTAGGTGGCGAAGATGGCGCCGTTGGTGTCATAGACGGCGCAGCGCTGCATGCCTTCGGCAGCCTCGAGGGCGGAAAGGATGTCGATGGCGGCGGCTTGGTTGTCGAAGGAAAGGGGGGTTCGGACATTGTCCGCGACGACGGCGCCGACGGTGGAGAGGTGGCGGACCAATTCGCGCTTGAAGCTG
>CAZSXX010000233.1:3688-7412 GCA_964611245.1 uncultured Verrucomicrobiota bacterium
TCGAAGAGGACGAAGGCGGCGGCGGTGGCGCCGAGCACAATGACACAGGCCAGAAGGATGACGGCCCGGATGCGGTTGGTGATGGAATTGTGGCTATGGGGCATTGGGGGAACCGTTGTTGACGAGTTCGGCCATGCGGAGGAGGCGGCTGTTCAGGATGAGGTTTTCGGCTTTGGCGCGCCCGGCATCGATGCGGAGGTTGACTTTGTTTTGGGCGTTGTAGAAGCGAATCATGCCATTTTGCGTGCGGACGAAATCCTCGGTGTCGCTCACGGTGAGGATGGGGCGGCCGGCGAGGGCGGTGGTGGCGGCCTTGATGCGGCCGATTTCGGAGTGGCTGATGAACAGGATGTGGCAGGCCCCAATCTCCTCCACGCGGCGGAAGCGGCGGGCGAGGAGGGGGCGGTTGTGGGCGGTTTCGCCTTTGAGGGCGAGGTCGAGGGCTTCGCCGAAGGGATCCTCCCCGAGCACGCCGATGATGATCGGGCTGGTGTCGTTTTCGAAGGCGTTGGTGGGCCATTCGACAAATTGGGCGAGGCGGAAAAGGAAGACGGCTTTGACCTGGTATTCCTTGGAGGATTGGGCCCAAGCGGGGAAGTGGCCGGAGAGCAGGAGGAAGGCCGCCGCCAGAAGGGCCTGAAGGAGGCGTTGGGAAAGGGGTTTCCACCGCCGGAAGGGCGGCCGCGCCGGGCGGGAGATGGAAATCGGGCCAGTCATCAGTAGCTCCAGGTCACTTTGCCATAGACGCTGCGTGGAATTTGCTGCTGGGTGGGCGGGGCGCCGAATTCCGCGTGGCGGTGGTGGAGGAGATTTTGCCCGACGATGGAGAATTCCCAGTGGCGGGAGGGATGCCAAGCGAGGCGGAGGTCGAGCTCGAAGTAAGCCGGGACGAGGGGCCCGGGCTGGTTGAGGTTGTCAACAAAGCGGAGGGTCGAATCAAGTTCGAAGTTGGCTGGGAGATTGACCATCGACTGGACCAAGAATTGGTGGTGGGGGTCGTTGCCGTGGGAGCGGCCGCCGTTGACGTCCCGGCTGGCGTCCATGTGGATGTGCTTGCGGAAAAGAGTGTAGCCGCCGCGCAAGCGCCACCATTCGATGGGCTGCCAGAGGGCGGAGAACTCGACGCCGTAGGTTTCGGCGCTGAGGCCGTTGAGGATGATGTTGGGGGAGCCGGGACGAGGCTCGACGCTGCGGAGGTCGTCGTACTCGTTGTAGAAGGTGGCGATGGAGGCGCCAAGGCGGCGGGTGACCTGGACGTGGTAACCGAGTTCGTAGGCGAGGACCGTTTCGGAGACAAACTGGCGGCCACCGCCGACGATGGTGTAGGGGGGGGCGCCGGGGATGTAGAGGTCCGTGTCAATGCGGTTGGGGGATCGGACGGCGCGGGAGATGGCGGTCCAGAGGGTTTGGTTGGTGGCGAAACGGTAGGCGAGGCGGGCGCTGGGCTGGATTTCGAAGCCGGAATAATCGTTGTGCTCGAAGCGGGAACCCAGGGTGAGGAAGAGTTTTTCGTCGACGACTTCGATTTCGTCCTGGAGGAAGGCGCTGAAGAGTTGGAGGCTGCGGTTGGCGGGCAGGAAAGCGATGGCGGGGGTGTTGCCGACTTCGTCGGCCATGAGGCGGTAGCCGAGTCCGGCGAGGAATTTGTGGCGGTCGCCGAGGGGGACCCGGTATTGGGTGTCGAGGTCGTAGGTGTTCAGCTCTTCGGAAAAGACGCCTGGGATGCGGCGCCAAGTGCGGTCCCAGTAGGTTTGGACGGTGAAGTCTGATTGGTCGGCGAGGGGATGGGTCCAGCGGCCGAGGATGTTTTGGCCGTCGATCTTGACCTCGCCGGGGGCGCGCTGGGCGATGGAGCCGCTGTAAATGTCCCCTTGGAGGGTGAGGATTTCGCCGTGTTCGGGGAGCCAATCGGCTCGGAATCCGCCTTGGCCGAGGGACCAATCGTTGCGTCCGTCCAAGCCGTTGAGGAGGGCGGTGTCGCGCTTGAAACCCGTGCCGTAGAGTCGGAAATAGAGGTCCTGGCCGATTTTGTCGCCGTGGCGGAGGCTGCCAAAGCCTTGGAGGAGGGAGCCGCCCCCGGCGCTGAGGAGGGTGCCCTGGGTTTCACGGGCGGATTTGCTGATGACATTGATGACGCCGTTGACGGCGTTGGCGCCCCAGAGGGCGGCGCCGGGGCCGCTGATGACTTCGATGCGGTCGATGTCCTCGAGCATGACGTGCTGGGCATCCCAGAACACCCCGGAGAAGAGGGGGGTGTAAATGGTGCGGCCGTCGATGAGGACGAGGAGTTTGTCGGAGGTGGTGGACCGGAAGCCGCGGGAGCTGATGGCCCATTGGCGGGAGTCAACCTGGGCGACGTGCAGGTTGGGGGCGAGGCGGAGGGCCTCGGGGAGGCTGGTGGCGCCGGAGCGGCGGATGTCCTCGGAGGTGATGAGCTGGATGGCGGAGGGGGCGGTACGGAGGCGCTCGGGCTGCTTGGAGACGGTGGTGATGTCGGTTTGGAAGAGCTCCTCGAGGGAAAGCTGTTTGAGGGCCGCGATGGATTTGACCGGCTCGTTGGTGGCTTGGGCGAAGGCGTGGGGACCCGTGGTCCAGCAAGCCAAGAGAAGGGCGGCGATCATGGGTGGAAGCGTGATTCCGCGCGCCTTTGGATCAATGTTCTGCTTCATAGCATGGTGGTCCCTCATCGCTGAATGTCCGTCCTCCTGTGCAACTGCCCGTTGTTGATATGCGATTTTGAAAATTTTAGCAAATATTGGAAAGAAAAAAGCAAAAAATGGGGAGCCGGGAGGAAAGGGGGATGCTTGCGCACTCGAGGCGGGTGGACGGAAAAATGAGGGGCGGGGAGGAGCAAAATCCATTTGCCAATGACGGGGCTTCGGACATGCTTTTGGGATGAAGTTCTGGTCGCTGGTGTGCGCGGGCCTGATAGTGGCGGGCCTTTCGGCGGAGGCGGGCGTGTTGGCGCGCTTCAAGGTTTCCGCGAAGATTGGGGGGACGGTGGATGTGGAGCTGTTTGAGCAGGACAAGCCGGTGACGGTGCAGAACTTCATTTCGTATGTGCGGTCCGGCTATTGGAATGACACGCTGCTGCACCGATGGGTGGGGAATTTCATCGTGCAGGGGGGGGCGTACCACCGGCCGCATGAGGCGTCGCTGCTGGGGGAGATTCCAATCGCGAACAACGCGTTGGTGGACAACCGGATCGAGGTTCCGAAGCTGCCGTCGATCCCGTTTGAGAAGGATGTGGGAAGGCCGTTCAGCAACGCGTTTGGGACCATTGCGATGGCGCGGGTGGGATCGGACACGAATTCGGCGACGACCGACTGGTTTTTCAACGTGAACAACAACGTGAATTTGGACACGCAGGCGGGGGGTTACACGGTGTTTGGGCGGACGCTGCGTGGGACGAACACGCTGAACGTGTTCCGGGCCAATTCCAACGGGGAAGCGAACCCGTTGATATTCAATGACAACGGGAAGGCGCATTGGGTGCATGTGGACATTTCGCTGCTGACGGTGGGGATCGCGCGGGTGGCGGGAGGGAATGAAATTTCGTGGGAGAGCGTGGAGGGTTTGCCGAACATCGTGGAGTATTCGCAGGCCTTTCCGCCGACGTGGCAGCCGCTCGAGACGGTTGCGGGAACGGGGGCGAGGATGTCGATCACCAACGACCCGGGGGCGGAGAAGGTCCGCCAGTACCGGGTGCGCGTCGACTTTTCCA
>CAZSXX010000234.1:0-7404 GCA_964611245.1 uncultured Verrucomicrobiota bacterium
GCGCCCGGGCCCGCGGCCCCCGCCCCCCCCCCCCCGCCCCCCCCCCCCCCCCCCCCGGCCAATCAGGGGTAAATGGGACGGAAGACAAACGAGACGGGCATTTTTTATGAACACAACCGTAGCATTGCGGGGGAGAGCATTCACGTTGATTGAGTTGCTGGTGGTGATCGCGATCATCGCGATCCTGGCGAGCTTGTTGTTGCCGGTGCTGGGGAAGTCGAAGCTGAAGGCGACGGGGGTGTTCTGCCTGAACAACCAGAAGCAGTTGATGCTGGGGTATTACAATTATTCGACGGAGAACAATGACCGGATGCTGGGGACGGCGCCGCCGGAGGCGCCGATCGCGCTGGGGGCGGGGGGGTATTGGCCGCAGCCGAACGTGGGGAATGGGACGGTGGCGGCGGCGATGACGCAGGTGAAGATTGCGATGAGCAATTCGCCGCTGTTCAAGTATGTGCAGGCGCTGGATTCGCACCAGTGCCCGAGCGACACGCGGACGCGGCGGCTGAAGCCGGGGGCCGGGTGGGCGTTTGGGAGCTATTCGAAGGTGGAGGGGATGAACGGGGGCGGCTGGGATGGGACGACGCCGTGGAAGAGGCTGAGCGATGTGCCGAGCCCGTCGCAGTCGGCGGCGTTTGTGGAGGAGGCGGATCCGCGCGGGGCGAACTTGGGGACGTGGGTGATGAACAAGACGGGGTGGGTGGATCCGTTCGCGATCTTCCATGGGAATTGGAGCACGTTCGCGTATGCGGACAACCATGTGGAGGGGCACCGGTGGCGGGAGGCGGCGGTGATCAAGGCGGCGCAGGATTCAGGGAAGGGGATCGCGAGTTTTTATTGGGCGGGGGGAACGACGAAGAACGTGGATTTTGTGTGGATGTGGAACAATTACCGGCACAAGACGTGGACGCCGCTGTGAGGGATGGATCAGTTGCGGTGGGCGGTTTGTGAGCGGAGGCCGAGGATGGCGGGGAGGTCGAGGCGGGCCCAGGAGGCGGATTGGGAGGGGCCGGAGCGGCCTTTGTTGCCCTGGGTGGCGGCGAGGGTGAATTCGGCGGAGTAGATGCGGCCGTCGAATTCGACGCGGACTTCACCGCGGGGGCCGGAGGGGTGGGAGCCCTTGTAGAAATTGACGGCGGCCTGGACGCGCCAGAGGTCCACGGGGGATTCGAACTCGATAAATTCATACTCACGGTCTGGGGAGTTGCGGTGGTCCTTGAAGTAGTAGCCTTCGGGGGTGCGGGTGTGCTCGAAGAAGAGGGCCTGTGAGTCGGGGGAGGAGCTGGCGTAGAGGTCCAAGTCGATTTCCCCTTTCCAACGGACGCCGATTTTCATGGGGCCGACGGTTTTGGAGGGTGGAGCGGGGTGGGGATGGGAGAGGAGGTCGCGGGTGATCCAGTCGGAGGCGGCGAGGTCGCGGGTGATGCGGAGCATTTCGAGCTTGGTGTCGGCGGGGTCGAGGCCGGGCGGGACGGGGCGGGAGGAGGAGTTGGAGCGGGCGGCGGCGAAGAGGGTGGCGGGGTCGCCGACGAAGGTGGCGAGGCGGGCGCCCTGGCGGTGGAGGTAAAGGGACCAGAAGCGGGCGATTTTTTCCTGGTGCAGGGCGCTGACCCATGGGTCGCCCATGTAGCCGAGGTGGACGGTGAAATTGGAGAGGTTGGAGGCGCGGCCCTGAAGGCCGAAGGGGGAGAGGTCGCGGGAGGCCAGGAGGTGGCCGTCGGAGGGGAAGTAGCCGTCGGCCATGGAGAAGGCGGGCTCTTTGGCGTCGAGGTAGAGGGGGCTGCCGATGAGGAGGGCGGTGAGGGGTTGGGAGGAGCCGGCGTTCTCGGCGAGGAAATCCATGAATTGGGGGAGGCGGATGGCCATGTCAAAATTGAGGCGAGGGGAGGTGGGGCGCGCGTGTTCGGCGGCGAGGAATTCGCGGAGGCTTTGGATTTGGGAGCGGAATTGGTTGGCGCGGGTCTTGCCGCTGGCGAAGGCGCGGAGGGCGGGGATTTCGAGGCGGGTGATGTTGGTGAGGTGGTAGGCGTCGTAAATAGCGAGGGACGATTGGAGGGGGAGGCCCTCGAGGATGAGGCCGACGACGCGGCGGTAGGTGTCGTCCTTGGCGGATTTGTCGAGGAATGGGGTGAGGCCGATGGCCCAGCGGGCGGCGGGGGCGTTGGTTGGGTTGGGATCGGGAGACGCAGCCGCGAAGGCGAAGGGGGCGAGGATGAGGGTGAGGAGAAGGGCGAGTGTTTTCATTTTCCGGAGGGGGAGGAGAGGTGGCGAGTGGTGGAGGAGCCGTTTTCGAAGGAGCGGAGCTGGGCGCTGAGCTGGTCGGAGATTTGGTCGAGGAGGATGCGCTTTTGCTGGGATTGGTCCTGGCGGAGGGCGGATTCCTTTTGGAAGAGGGAGCGGGCGTAGGAGAGGAGGGCGGCGAGCTGGTTTTCGAGGCGGGCCTGGCGGCCGCGGGCGCCTGCGATGGCGAGGCGTTCGGCGGCGACGTTTTGCTCGAGGGAGGCGCGCTCCTGGTCGAGCTGGGTGAAGAGGGGGTTGCCAGCGAGGACGACTTTGCGGTGGCGGGCGCAGAGGATGGTCATGTAGATGCCGAGGGCGGCGGAGAGGAAGATTTCGGCGACGGCCTGGGCGGCGACGATGAGGGCGTCGAGGAGTTTGGCGCCGCCGGAGGTCGTGCCGCGGAGGAAGCTGGAGGAGGCGGTGGATTGGTCGTGGACGCTGAGGGTGGCGAGGTGTTCGGCGGTGGATTGGGAGAGGGTGGGGTAGACGGCGGAGTAGGCGGCGAGCCAGACGAGGACGCCGAGGACGCCGAGGGTGAGGCAGAGCCAGAGGTAGGCGGCGCGGCGGCGGGGGTTCTGGATGAAGTCCCAGCCGATTTTGACGCCGAGGGCGCCGACGGGGAGGAGGGCGGCCCAGAAATAGGAGCGGACGGGGTTCTCGAGGAAGGTGACGAGGCCGGATTCGAGGAGGTTGAAGGAGATGTTGAGGACGCCAAAGGCGAGGAGAATGAGGATGGCGCAGGCGGAGAGGAAAAACATGAAGCGGTCCCAGAGGGTCCATGGGGCGGTGGGGAGGATGTCGGGCTGGCCGTTGGCGGTGAGGGGGACGAGTTTGTCGAGGCCGGCGAGGCGGGCGTGGATTTCCTTGAGGCGCAATTCGAGGTGGACGAGGCGGTCCTCGTGGATGCGGGCCTGCTGGGCGCAGGTTTCGAGCTCGGCGGCGTGGTGATGGAGGAAAATGGCGCGGTGGTAGGCCTCGGTTTCCTGCAGGCCCTTGTCCTCGGGAAGGCCGGCCTGGTTCTGGATGAACTCGAGGTGGACGGAGGGGGTGATCATGGCCCCGTTTTCGGGAGTGGCGGGCGGATTCATGGCGTGGATGGGGAGGGAGGTTTTTGGGTTGGGGATGGGAGCCGCGCCCGCGCGAATAGGACGCCCGGGGCGGGAGGTGAAGGGAACAGGAGGTTACTTGACCTCGATTTTCTCGATCTCTTTTTCGATTTGTTCCGCGGCGGCGCGCTCTTTCTTTTCCGATTTTTCGGATTTCTCCTCTTTCTTGGAGTCCTTGTCGGATTTCTTTTCGTCGCGGTCGGGCTTGATCTCGCGGCGTTCGCGCTCGAGTTGCTCGTCGAGCTCGCGGAGCTGTTTGTCGATGGCCTGGCGGGCGGCTTCGAGGCCGCGGCGGCGGGCCTGGATGCTTTGGCGTTCGGCGTCGGGGCCACGGCGCCCGGCCTCGGCGTGTGCGCGGGCGGTGTCGGCGGCATGGCGCTCGGCCTCAGCGGTGCGTGTTTGGACTTCGCGCTCGGTGTCGCGGTGGAGGCGGTCCATGTCGCGTTCGACGTTGCGTTTGACGTCGCGTTCGAGGTCGCGCTTGAAGTTGCGGTGGAACTCCTCCATTTCGGCGTGGAATTCGGGCCCGGGGAATTCTTTCTTGAAAAAGAAGGAATTGCCTTCGGGGCGGCCGCCTTTGTCGCGGTCAACGAGGGATTCGATCATGCGCTCGAGGCGTTCGAGGCGGCGTTCGAGGGCCTCATCGCGGGAGCGTTCGCCGGGAGGGAAGGGGCGGGTGGTGGGGCGGGGGCCGGGAGGGTGGGGGTTGGGCTCAGGATGGCCCGCGGCGAGTTGGGGGTGGCGTGGTGGATTGGGGCCATGGGCCGGGAGGGGAGCGAGGGCGGGGACCGGGGAGGTCGGAGGGACGGCGATGACGAGGTCGCGGCGGCGGATTTCCATTTTGCGCGGGCCGAAGGAGGTGGTGAGGACGTCGTCGCCGGTGGAGATGGTTTTGACGGTGGTTTTGGGCTCGTTGCCGTCCTCGGTGGTGGTCGTGGTCGTCACGGTCACAGTGCGGTCCTCGTCGGCGAGGACGAGGCGCGGGGCGGCGACGAAGGCCAGCACGGCGAGAGAGAGGGTTGCGGTGGTGAGGAGGCCGACGCCGGCGCGGGAGACGCGCGGGGAGGCATTGCGGTTACCGTCGAGTATCATACTGATCCTTTCCTTGAGTTGACTTTTGTTGCTCCATGCCGCCGGGGCGGCCGTGAAACCACGGCCTTTCATCCGGCCAGCAAATTCAGTTAGAAAGAGGGCGTATTCGCGGCGTCCACGGCGGCCGGCGAGGGCGAAGTCGTCGCAGGCAATTTCCCGCTCCACGGTGAGGCGGCGGGTGATGAGGTGGACGGCGGGGTGGAAGAAAAGGGCGCAGGAAATGACCTGCTGGGCGAGGTTGGCCCAATCGTCGCGGCGGGCGAGGTGGGCAAGCTCATGGCGGAAGACGTGCGCAAGCTGGGGCGGGGTGGCCTCGGCGCAGAGGGAGGATGGAACGAGGACGGCGGGGCGACGGTAGCCGACGACCATGGGGGCCGGGACCTGGGAGGAAATGAGGAGGGAGGCGCGGCGGGAGAGGCGCATGGCGAAGCGAAGGTCGGCGAAGGCGCCGTGGAGCTCGACCGGGGCCGGGGTGGCGCGGTTTTTGAGGCTGCGCAGGGCGATGAGCTGGCGGGCGAGTCCGGCGAGGCGGAACAGGGCGAGGGGAAACCAAAGGGCGAGGAGGCAAGCGGAAAGGTAGGCCGGGGCATGGAGGTTGAGGCTGACGGGGCCGATGGAGGAGGACGCGGAGGGGGGCTCGGCGGAGCTGATGGCGGCGGAGTGGGAGGGCTCGTTGGTGTCGTCGGAGTCGGGAGGAAGCTCCGGGATGGCCTGCAAGGGGGTGGGCTTGAGGTAAAAGGCGTCCTCGGTGGCGGGGGCGTCCGGGGCGGGGCGGAAGAGGGAGAGGAGGTGGGACGCGCGTGGGGCGACGAAGTGGAGGAAGGGGAGGATGGCGACGATCAGGAGGGTGGCAAACCAGACGGCGTGGCGAGTGGCGGCGTTGGCGCGGCGAAAAAGCCTGAGGGCGGCCCAGACGGCGGCGGTGATGAGGAGGCCCTGGGCGCCGCCGAGGAGGAGGGCGGCGAGGGCTTCGTTGGCGAGAGATTGGATATCAGAGTTCATCCTTGTCCTGTTCAACGATTTTGGATTTCAGTTCGTCGATTTCCTTGAGGCTAATTTCTTCATCGCGGAGAAAGCTGAGGACGAGCTCGCCGGGGGAGCCGGCGAAGAATTTGCCGAGGACCTGGCGGACGGCGGAGCGGGCGGCGTCGTCGCGGCCGAACTTGGGGATGTAAACATGGGCGCGGCCCTCCTTTCGGGCGCTGAGGTAACCTTTGTCGCGCATGATGCGGAGCATGGTGAGGATGGTGGTGTAGGCGGCGCCGTCCTTGCCGGCGAGGGAATCGGCGACCTCGGCGACGGTGGCGGAGCCCTTTTGCCAGAGGATTTCCATGATGCGGTGTTCGCCGTCGGTGAGGGTTGGAGACTGTTTGCGGGCCATGCGATTGGGTCGGGTCTGTTTAACTATTAACGAATTAGTAGTGTTGATTTACGCCGGGGCGGGCGGAGTGTCAACTAAATATTTAGTACCAAAATGCGATTTTTTGCGCGCTGGCGTCCGGGAGGGCGTCTGATAAGGTGGCGGGCAAACAGCATGGCGATGTGGAAGAGAGCTTTGATCCTTTGTTTATGCGGGTGGGGGATGAACGCGGCGGAGGCGCCGCCGGCGGACCACGCGGCGCGGATGGGGAGGGGGCTGGAGCAGTTTGAGCGGGAGATCCGGCCGTTGCTGGCGGAAAACTGCGCGCAATGCCATGGCGGGGAGAAGACGAAGGGGGAATTGAATTTGGTGACGCGGGAGGGGCTGCTGCGGGGCGGGGCGGAGGGGACGGTGGTGGTCCCGTTCAACAGCGCGGGGAGCCGGCTGCTGAAATTGGTGCGGCACGAGGAGGAGCCGCACATGCCGGAGAAGAAGCCGAAGCTGGGGGCGGAGGCGATCCGGAAGCTGGCGGAGTGGATCGACAATGGGGCGCCGTATGAGGGGCCGGTGCTGGCGGGGGAGGGGGCGGCGCGGGATTTGGCGGCGGTGACGGAGGAGGACCGGGCGTGGTGGGCGTTCCAGCCGCTGGGGAAGGTGAGGCCGCCGGAGGCGAAGGGGGTTGCGCACCCGGTGGACCGGTTCATCGCGGCGAAGGCGGCGGAGAAGAAATTGGGGATTTCGGCGCCGGCGGAGAGGCGGGTGTTGATCCGGCGGCTGTTTTTGGACTTGCTGGGGACGCCGCCGAGTCCGGACGAGATTGACGCGTTTGTGGGGGACGCAAGGCCGGACGCGTGGGAGCGGTTGGTGGACCGGACGCTGGCGTCGCCGCGGCATGGGGAGCGGTGGGGGAGGCATTGGCTGGACGTGGCGCGGTTCGCGGAGAGCTCGGGGTTTGAGCATGATTATGACCGGGAGGGGGCGTACCAGTACCGGGATTTTGTGATCCGGGCGCTGAACGCGGATTTGCCGTTCGACCAGTTTTTGCGGTGGCAGGTGGCGGGGGACGAGATTGAGCCGGGGAACGCGCAGGCGTTGGCGGCGACGGGGTTTTTGGGGGCGGGGGTGTTCCCGACGCAGATCACGGCGAACGAGGTGGAGCGGACGCGGTATGACGCGATGGACGACATGCTTTCGACGACGAGCCTGGCGTTCTTGGGGCTGACGGTGGGGTGTGCGCGGTGCCATGACCACAAATTCGACCCGATCCCGGCGGCGGATTATTACCGGATGCTGGCGACGTTCACGACGACGGCGCGGAGCGTGATCGAGCTGGACGTGGAGCCGGAGAAGACGGCGGTGAAGCGGGCGCAGTGGGAGGAGGAGAAGGCGGGGTTGGAGCGGGAAATGGCGGGGTTCGAGCGGGGGCTGGAGCCGAAGTTCGGGGAGTGGCTGGGGAGCGGCGCGGGCGGGGAAAATGCGGCGTGGACGATCCTTGAATTGACGCGGCGGGAGAGCCGGGCGGGGGCGACATTCCGGAGGATGGAGGATGGGTCGTGGCTGGCGGAG
>CAZSXX010000235.1:0-7393 GCA_964611245.1 uncultured Verrucomicrobiota bacterium
AAGAATTCAAAATTGTGCTTTTTCGCGAGCTTTTGCACGAGCGGCACGACCTTGGCGACGGCTTTCTCGAACGGCTCGACTTGGGTGAGCTGCGATCCGATGTGCATTTGCAGCCCCCGCAGGCGCAGATTCCTCAGCTTGGCCGCGCGCGCGTAGACGCCCTCGACTTCCTCGAACGCGATTCCGAATTTATTCGCGTAGGTGCCCGTGGTGATCTTCGCGTGGGTGCCGGCGTCAATATTGGGGTTGATGCGAACGGCCACGGGCGCGACCTTTTTGAGGCGGGCGGCGACCTTGTTGATGCGGATCAATTCCGGTTCGCTTTCGACGTTGAACGCATAAATGTTCTTCCGCAGGGCAAACTCAATTTCGGATTCCGTCTTGCCGACCCCCGCGAAAACGCATTTTTTCGGGTCGCCGCCGGCGGCGATGACTCGGCGCAATTCGCCTTCGCTGACGATGTCGAATCCGCCGCCGAGGTCCGCGATGACCCGCAGGACCGCGAGGTTGGAATTGGACTTCATGGCGAAGCAGACCAGGTGGTCCAAATCCGAAAGCGCGCGGTCGAGCTTCAGGAAATGCTCCGTCAACGTTCGCTGCGAGTAAACATAGAGGGGCGTGCCATGGCGTTTGGCGAGGGATTCGATGGAAACCCCCTCGCAATACAAGCCGCCGTCCACGTGCCGAAAATCATGCATGGCGCGTAGTTATGGGGAAGGGCGCCATCAGTGTCACGTAAAAATGAGGGCCGTATTGGGCGGTCAATCGGACGAAAACGCGGCGCGGCACCCGGCGCACTGGGCCGCCTCCCTCGACGCGGGCTGGTCGCAATTGGAGCAGCGCAGTGAGACCGATCCATTCCAGCCAATGGCGACCAGAACCGGACCGGCGACCGTGCCGAACGGATACCAGAGCATGAGGAGAAAGCCGCCAATCTCCAGAATCAGGCCGGGGATGGACGTGACGCGCCGCTTCTGTTTTGTGGCAAGGCTCCGCAGCCGACCGGGAAGGAGGACGGAGTGGGCGCATTCGGGGCAATCCATCTGGGCGCCGGCGTCGGAGCGCAGATAGGAAAAAGTTTTGCCACAGTGCCGGCAGCGGCATGTCAGGGTGTCCCCGCTCACTGCAGAGAGCGGTACCAAATCCGGCCGCTCGGGGCAAGAAAGTTACCGCGTCCGCCGCCCCGGCAGAGCCTCGATAAGCGGGCGGCTTTTAGACCAACTTCGCGAGCAGTTCGTCGTTCGTCTTGTGCTTCTTCAGCGCGCCGATCAACGTCTCCATCGCTTCGACTGGATTCAAGTCGATCATCGTGCGGCGGAGCTTGCGGATCGCTTCGAGATTCTTCCCGGCGAAAAGCTTCTCCTCCTTGCGGGTGCCGCTCTTCGGGATGTCGATCGCTGGATAGAGTCGGCGGTCGGAAAGCTTGCGGTCCAAAATAAGCTCCATGTTGCCGGTTCCCTTGAACTCCTGGAAAATCAGCTCGTCCATCCTGGAACCGGTGTCCACGAGGGCTGTGGCCAGAATGGTCAGCGAGCCGCCTTCTTCCACCTTGCGGGCCGCCGCGAACATTTTGCGGGGAATTTCCAGGGCTCGGGCATCGACGCCACCGGTCATTGTTCGTCCGGAGCCGCCATGCACGCTGTTGTAAGCGCGGGCCACCCGGGTGATGGAATCCAGCAGCACAAACACGTCGCGGCCGGACTCAACCATGCGGCGGCAGCGCTCGATCATGAAACGGGATAGGCGGACATGCGTCTCCAGATCCTGGTCGTTGGACGAGGCCACGACCTCGGCTTTGACGGAGCGTTGGAAATCGGTGACTTCCTCCGGGCGCTCGTCGATAAGCAGGACCATCACGTGGACGTCTGGATGGTTCTCGACGACGGCGTTGGCAATTTGCTTCAGGATAGTTGTCTTGCCAGTGCGGGGCGGGGCCACAATCAACCCACGTGTGCCTTTGCCGATGGGAGTGACCAAGTCGATGATTCTCGTCTCAATCAGGTCCGGAGAGGTCTCGAGATTGAATTTTTCGATCGGGTCAATGGTGGTGAGATTCTCAAACCGCATCGCCCGGGTGTAGTCCATGAAGGGCAGGTCATTCACCTTCTCGACGTCCCGCAGTTGGGGGCTGGTGCCGCGGTGGGGCGGTTGGGTCGGACCGGTGACCAAGCAGCCTTCGCGCAGGAAGTTCTTCTTGATCGTGTCCGGCGTTACGAAAATGTCGGATGGCTTGGGCTGGAAATGGTTCTGGGCGGACCGCAGGAAGCCGAATCCCTTTTCTGAGATCTCCAAGTAACCTGATCCTGACTCCATGGGAGGAGCATTTGGGGCTGGGCGCGGGTCCCGGTCGTCCGCGTATCGATTATTGCCGTCCGGCGAACGGTCTCCGCCTTGATGGCGGTCTCCCCCGCCGCCCTGTTGGCGCATTCCCTGTTGCGGACGGTTTCCCTGCGGTTGGCGATGCCCCCCGTGATGCTGATGATGTCTATTGCTCATGATGTCCGAACGGCCCGTCCCAAGGCTACAACGCAGTAGCGCCTAAAATGAAATTAGAATAGGGAACGCCGCCGATGCCGAAAAGTTCCTGGATAAAGCTCCAACTCCCCGAAGTCCGAACGGCTAGACCTGTGACGAGGCGGAAGTTAAAGTCGAAATTGCCTGCGCGCAACATATTTTTGAAAAAAATAAAATGCCGAGTTGGATCAAAAAATGGTGACCCCGGGGGTTTTCTGCTCCGTTGGCGGAAAAGGCGGAGCGCCAGGATTGGGGTTGCCGGAAATGGAGGCAGAGCTCTGACCATCGGGCGGGTTCGTTGACATTGCGATTGGCCGCGCAAGGGGCAGCGCCAATCACGGCGGCGCCGGTTATTTTTGATTCGCGGCGGGAGAGGGACTAAGCTGAAAAGGCGTGATCTATTTTGACCACAACGCCACATCGCCACTGGCGGCGTCCGCGCGCCAGGCTTGGCTCTCTGCCGCCGAGAGATTCCCGGCCAATCCATCCAGTCCGCATCGGCCCGGCGCCCGCGCGGAGGCGGCCCTCACCGCCGCCCGGCAGTCAGCCGCCGCCCATTTGGGATGCGCAGAATTCGACGTAATTTGGACGTCTGGAGCCACCGAGGCCAACAATGCCGTCTTCTTTCATGCCTCGCAGGCATCGGATGGCGAGGCGTGGATTTCCGCAGTGGAGCACCCCGCGGTTCTGTCTTCCGCGGAGCGGTGGTTTGGGCGGAGGGTTCGGCTGCTGAAAGTGAGGACGGACGGGGCTCTGGACCTTGGTTTTCTTTCCGATCAACTGAAGCGATCCCGCCCGGCCATGGTCGCAGTGATGGCGGCGAACAATGAAACCGGGGTTCTCCAGCCTTGGCGGGAGGCCTTAAGCCTTTGCCGAAAACATGGGGCACCTTTCGCCTGTGACGCGGCGCAATGGGCCGGGAAGGAGGCGTCCGCGGGATTGGGAGATTGCGATTTCGTGACGGGTTGCGCCCACAAGTTTGGTGGGCCACTTGGCGTGGGATTTCTCAAGGCGCCGAAATCGTTCAAGCCGCTGCTGGTGGGCGGGCCACAGGAGGATGGCCGCCGGGCCGGGACAGAGAACCTGCCGGGAGCTTTGGGCATGGTCGCGGCGTGGACGGAACGAGAGGAGATGATCTCAGCAGGCGCCGGGGCGGCACGGTTGACCTGGCGCGACGCGTTCATCGACGGGCTGCGGCGAGCGCTGCCCACGGTGGAGATCCTCGGCGGCGAAGTTCCACGCCTTTGGAACACGGTGGCGGCGATCATGCCGGAGACGCCGGATTGCCGACGCCGCTGGGTGGTGCAACTGGACAAGTTGGGCTTCGCGGTTTCCACAGGGTCCGCCTGCGCGAGTGGGAAAGAAAAGCCGTCGCATGTGTTCCTGGCCATGGGATGCGATCCCGCAAAGGCAGATCGGATGCTGCGGTTCAGCTCCGGCTGGGACACGACTGAGGAGGACTGGAGGGCGTTGCTTGAGGGAATAAAAACTGGTTACGCGGAACTGTCGCGAGCGCACGGGCCAATCCGAGACCGCAAGGCGGCGACGGGCGGCGCAATGATTGGCAGGATCCCGAGTTCCCAGTAAGCTTCCAGGATTGAAAGCCGCAGGGCCTGTGAAAGCCTGGTTGGTGATTTTTGGCGCGCTTGCCGCCCTTGGAGGGATCGCAGTCTGGATGTGGCCCCGGCCCCCAAGGCATGCGGTTGAAGCTGGAGTTCCTGGGAATCTTTTGCCACGCCAGCATGCGGCGCAGGCCGCCGCGATTGAGCGGCGCGAGAAGGCGATGGATCAAACAATCTGGGCGAAGGAGATGCTCGCGCAGGAGCATGGGCGGGTTTTGGAGGAATTTTGGGACCGGATTCGCGTCGCCACGAATAAACTCGGAGTTGTGGGTGAACTACACATCGGCGCCTTAAAAATGGGCGGATGGGAGGCCGCCGAGCGATTGCCGTTGGGAATCGAACGGCTCAAGCCCGGCGCCGGAGGCAAGATGCTGACCGAACAGGACTGGCAGGAATTGCTTCGCGATTCCAACTCCGATGGATGGAGGCTGGCGCAGGGGGAGATTCGGCATCATGCGTTTGATCCCGCGACCAATGGATTCGGAGCGCGGAGCCGTTTTTATGTCTCCGCCCACCTTACGAATTCGACCGTGCCATCGCGGACCATCATTGAGGGAGAAATCTTGGTCGCTTGGACCGCAGACCGGGCGATTCAGTGGATCGACGCCAGCCAACTTGAGATTCGGAGACGATCCTCAGGGGCTGGATTCACCGCCGTGCTCGAAGACCATTTCGAAACGCCGCCCAAGGCTTCGCTGGCTGATCCGCTTATCGTCCGTGATTTGGATGGGGACGGATACCCGGAGATCGCCATTCCCGCCGCGAACCGGCTTTATCGCCGGACAACCAATGGCGCTTACCGGCTGGAGAGGTTTTTCAAACATCCTCCCGACGCAATCTTGGCGGGCCTGATCGCGGATTTTGACGGTGATGGAGTGGCGGATTTTCTCCACACCAGTTTCGACGGCCTGTTTTTGATTCGAGGAATCTCCGGGGGCTCGTTTGAGAATCCGGCCCGGCTGGCTTGGCGGGCGCCGGAGGGGTTGCCGGGGGCGCGTGTGATGACCTGCGGCGACGTTGATGGCGATGGCGACCTCGATGTATTCATCGGGCAGTACAAAGGGCCATTCGTGGACGGGACGATGCCAACCCCCTATTACGATGCCAGGGACTCCTATCCATCCTATTTCCTGATCAATGAAGGAAACGGGCGTTTCGCGGATCGGACGGCGGAGGCGGGCTTGAGCGCGAAACGGAACCGTCATGTTTACGCCGCCTCGTTGGTCGACCTGGATGGCGACCGTCGATTGGACTTGGCCACCAGCAGTGACTTTGCGGGCGCCGATGTTTATCAAAACGCGGGCGGCGGGCGGTTTGTGGATGTGACTGAGGTTTGGCTGGAGAATCCGCAGGCCTTCGGCATGGGCCATGTTTTTGCGGATTTCAACAACGACGGGGCCCTGGATTTTTTGATGACGGGGATGACTTCGGCGACGGTGGACCGGTTGGAACACCTCGGATTGCAACGGCCGAGCGCCGGGCTGATCCCGGAAATGCGGAAGAAGATGGCGTGGGGCAACCGGCTTTATCTCCGCGACACGACCACTCAAGCCACTGTTTTCCGCGACGGCGGCGCATTAAGCAAATCCATCGCGCGGTCGGGCTGGTCTTGGGGCGTGGCGGCGGCGGATTTCGACAATGATGGATGGACTGACGTTTACGTGGCGAACGGCATGGAAAGCAAATCGAGAGTTCGCGATTATGAAGGGGAGTTTTGGCTCCACGATATCTTCGTCGCGAATTCTTCACCGAATCCCGCCGCCCAAACATACTTGGTGGCGAAAGGGAACCGGACGCGCGGCGCGGGAGATTCGTTCGGGGGTTTCGACAAGAACCGCCTTTTCCTAAATTTAGGGGGTGTTGAATTTGTTGAGGCCGCTCATTTGTTGGGAGTGGCCATGGAACTGGACGGACGAAACCTCGTCGCCGCCGACGTCAATGGGGATGGCAGGATGGATTTGATCGTGATGACGTTCGCCGCGCGTCCTGAATCCCCGCATGGATTGCATGTGTTTGAGAACCGGATTGAGGAAGCTGGAAACTGGATCGCGGTGGCCTTCCCAGACGAGAAGCCAACCACGCCAAGGGTTGGAATTCGCGTCGAACTACGGTCAGCCGATACGGCGGTCTCCCGTCAAATAATCACCGGTGACTCATATCGATCACAGCATCCCGATGTGATTCATTTCGGGCTTGGTGAGAACAAAACCGTCAATTCAATCAATATCGAGTGGCCCAGTGGCAAGACGACGGAGTTGATCAATCCGGAGGCCAATCAGATCCACACTGTCGTTGCACAACCGTGAGCAGGATCACTTGAGCTCTCGGACGTGCTCGTTGTACCACTTGATGTCACGCGGATCGGCCTGGAGGGGATTTGGTGTGTTCTGGGGCCACGCGCCCGGCGGGGGGATCACGGGAATGTTCTTGCTCTGCCATTTCCGGATTTCCGAATGGCCATCGGCAAACCCAAAGCCACACGCCTTGTTGTGGTAAAAGGCCGGGACGTCACCCCATGTGTTGCCGCCAAACCCGCAGACGAAAAAGGCGTCATTCACGGTATTGGGATGCTCATCGATAAAAACATACATGTCCGAGGGCTTGCGAACTTCGGTGGTTTTGTGCCATTGGCGATACTGCGACCCGTAACCCCAGCTATCCGGCACCCCTTTTTTGGGTTCGCTGGGATCGCTCCGGCCCCAATTGGAGTTCATCGAAATGCTGCGCAAACGGTATTTCCAGCCCGCTTTCTTTTGATCTCCAGAGAGAAATTTATCCGCCGGGCAGCGATAAACGTCGATATTTCCGGCAAGATACGGGACGAGGATGGCTTCCTTGGCCAAGGCCCGGTTGGTGGTGCTGTTGGCCTCGGTCCCGGAGGTGGCCCACGTCATGACGTTGTTCGCCCAATTGTCGCGCTTTGCTGGATTGTTGATCGCAGCCACCGTTCCGGGAATGGTGTAGTTGTTGACCACCCAGTCCTCATGGTCCAACGCGTACATGTGCCATGCTTTCAGCATTTGGTTCTCGTTGTTCATGCACATGATTCCCTGCGCCTTGGTCTTCGCGGTGGCGAGGGCGGGCAGCAGGAGGCTGGCGAGGATCGCGATGATGGCGATCACCACGAGCAGTTCAATCAAAGTAAACGCGGAGGAGCGCACGGCGCGTCGGGTTGTTTTCATAAAACAGATTTTTCGGGCTGGATGAGACTACTGAAAATGGCCGCAGAGTTCAACTGTTTCATTTCACGGCACAGG
>CAZSXX010000236.1:0-7373 GCA_964611245.1 uncultured Verrucomicrobiota bacterium
GGGGGTGGGCGGGGGCGGGGTAGGATGTGGGGGTTGGAAGTTGTGAGCGAGAGGAAGGGGGAGGTGGAGCCGCCGATGGTCCGCGTGTCGGTGCGGGAGTTGGTGGAGTTTGTGCTGCGCACGGGGGGGCTGGGGCGGGAGTCGGTGTTCGCGGGGCCGAGGCGGGCGCTGGAGGGGGCGCGGGCGCACCAGCGGATCCAGAAGGGCCGTCCGCCGGAGTATGAGGCGGAGGCGCATGTGACGCGGGAGGTGTTGGGGCGGAATTTGCGGCTGCGGATCACGGGGCGGATTGATGGGCTGGTGCGGTCGCTGCATGAGTGGCATTTGGAGGAGATCAAGACGCTGGCGCGGGCGCATGATGGGGTGGCGGATCCGTTGCATTGGGCGCAGGTGAAGGTGTATGGGGCGATGGTGGGGGCGCGGGAGCCGGAGGGGCCGGGGGAGTTTTCGCTGCAGTTGACGTATGTGGAGCTGGGGTCGGGGCGGATTTTTGAGCATCGGGAGCGGGCGACGCGGGGGGAGTTGGAGGGGTTTTTTGGGCGGGTGGCGGGGGAGTTCCTGGAGTGGGCGGAGGCGCAGGCGGAGTGGGAGGTGAGGCGGAATGAGTCGATCGCGGCGCTGGAGTTTCCGTTCGAGAAGTACCGGCCTGGGCAGCGGGCGCTGGCGGTGACGGCGTACCGGGCGGTGCGGGATGGGGCGGTGTTGATCGCGGAGGCGCCGACGGGCATTGGGAAGACAGTCTCGGCGTTGTTCCCGGCGGTGAAGGCGCTGGGGGAAGGGAAGGCGCGGCGGATTTTTTACCTGACGGCGCGGACGATGGGGAGGGCGGTGGCGCAGGAGACGGCGGTGGCGCTGCGGGGGAAAGGGCTGGCGCTGCGGAGTGTGACGTTGACGGCGCGGGACAAGGTTTGTTTCAAGGAGAAGGAGGGGCGTTGCGACGCGATGGAGTGCCCGTACGCGACGGCGTATTATGACCGGAGGAAGCCGGCGTTGCGGGAGGCGCTGGGGGTGGAGGATTTGGGGAGGGAGCGGATCGAGGAGCTGGGGCGGCGGCATGGGGTGTGCCCGTTCGAGCTGGGGCTGGACGCGGCGCGGTGGGCGGACTTGATCATTTGCGACTACAATTACGCGCTGGATCCGTCGTCGTATTTGCGGCGTTTTTTTGACGACGACCCGGGGGGGTATGTGTTTTTGGTGGATGAGGCGCACAATTTGCCGGACCGGGCGCGGGAGATGTTTTCGGCGGAGCTGGGGACGGAGGGGATGGAGGGGGATGGGGAGGTGATCGGGGCGAGGGACGCGGAGGCGGGGGCGGCGCTGGGGGTTTTGCGGGGGCGGATGGAGGGGTTGGCGGCGGGGGAGGCGGCGGCGCTGGCGGAGTTGCCGAAGGGGGTGACGGAGGCGGCGCAGGTGTTCGTGGCGGCGGCGGAGAGGGCGCTGATGCGGAATGAGCCGGGGGAGGCGCACGAGCGGCTGTTGGAGCGGTATTTCGCGGCGACGCGTTTTTTGCGGACGGCGGAGGTGTATGACGCGGGATACGCGACGATTGTGGATCGGCGGAGGGATGGGGTGGCGGTGCGGCTGTTTTGCGCGGACCCGAGCGGGCGGATCGGGGAGGCGCTGGGGAGGGCGGACGCGGTGGTGATGTTTTCAGGGACGCTGTCGCCGCTGGAGTATTTCAGCGAGATGTTCCGGGGGAAGAAGGGGGCGCGGACGGCGCAGTTGCCGTCGCCGTTCGCGCCGGAGAATTTGTTGGTGGCGGCGCATCGGCGGGTTGAGACGACGTTGAAGCGGCGGGCGGAGACGGCCGGGGAGGTGGCGGAGGCGATTGCGGCGGCGTGCGGCGGGAGGACGGGGAACTACCTGGTGTTTTTCTCGTCGTTCCAATATTTGCAGGATGTGATGGAGCGGGTGCGGGGGCTGACGGGGGCGAGGATTCGGGCGCAGGGGCCGCAGATGACGGAGCGGGAGCGGGAGGGGTTTTTGGCGTCGTTCGCGGCGCCCCCGCCGGAGACGCCTATGGGGTTGGGGGTGTGGGGGGGGGTGTTGGGGGCGGGCACCGATTGGGTGGGGGACCGGCTGATTGGGGTGGTGGTGGTTGGGGTTGGGTTGCCACAGATTTGTCTGGAGCGGGATTTGATCCGGGACCGGTTCGCGGCGCGAGGGCTGGATGGGCATGATTTCGCGTACCGGTTCCCGGGGATGAACCGGGCGTTGCAGGCGGCGGGGCGGGTGATCCGGACGGAGAGGGACCGGGGGTTTGTGCTGCTATTGGACCGGAGATACGCGGAGAGCCGGTACCGGCGGCTGTTCCCGGCGCATTGGCAGGGGCCGGTCTGGGTGGGGGACGCGGCGGGGATCCGGGCGGCGGTGGGGCGGTTTTGGGAGGGGACGGGGGGTTAGTCGAGGATGCGGACGCGGGCGTTGCGGATTTCGACGTGGCCACCCTCGCGGCTGAGTTCCTGGAAGCCGATGCGGCCACGGCGGGGGCGGTCCTTGAGGGCGTCGGCGGCCTCGCCGGTGTGGCGCTGGAGCTTGGCGGGGAATTCGGAGAGGTTGACGTCGAGGACGCGCTCGCCGTTGAGCTTGACGGTGACGTTGGGGCCGAGGAGGCGGATGTGGTATTTGTTCCAGGCTTCGGGCTTGAAGAGCTGGAGGGAGGGGGCGACGCCGCGGTAGAGGCTGCCGGTGAGTTCGCTGGTGGGGACGGTCATTTCGGGAGGGTAATAGCGGGGGTCGACCATTTGGAGCTCGAGGCCGTCGAAGGCGGGGTCGCCATAGTCAGGGAAGCGGAGGCCGCAGCCGCTGTTGCCGCGCCGGCCGAGCTTCCATTCGAATTCGAGCTCGAAATCGCCGTATTCCTTTTCGCTGACGAGCCAGGTGCCACGGGGTTCGCTGCCGTGGAGGACGCCGTCGATGACCTGCCAGTGGGCGCCGTCGGGGCCGGGGCGGCGGACGTCGGACCAGTCACGGACTTTCCAGCCTTTGGGGACGCCGTTGTCGGGAAACAAGGGGGACCACTGGGCTTTGGCGGTTTCGCCGCCACGGATGTCGAGGCAGACGATGGATTCGTTGCCGCGAAGGTAAAGGAGGCCGTTGGCGAGGACGGGGGGGGACCAGGTGTCCTTGCCGCCAATGGGCTGGACGAAGGCGAGTTCGTGGTAGGATTTGGGGTTGGCCTCCGCGAGGCCGAGCTGGCCTTCGCCGCCGAAGATGACCATTTTGCCGTCGGCGATGAGGAGGGAGCCTTTCTTGTATTTGCCCTCGAGGCTCCATTTGACGTCGCCGTTCTGGAAGTTGAGGCAGCGAAGGGTGGATTCGTCGAATCCGTAGAGGTGGCCACCCCAGTAGACGGGGCCGCTCATGTGGACTGCCATCTGCTTTGTTTTCCAAAGGACAGCGGGCTTGGGGCCGCTGAGGTCGAGGAGGGCGCCGCCGACACGGTAGGCGGAGGTGAGGAAGACTTTTTCGCCGACGACGATGGGGGTGGCGGCGTTGACCTCGAAGTTGGTTTTCCAGGGGAAGCGCCATTCGACGCGGCCATCCTTGACGCGGCGGGCGTCAAGGCCGGAGCCGGAGAAGACGAGGACGCAGCGTTCGCCACGGAGGTCACAAGCGACGGGGGAGGCGTAGCCGGCGAGGGCGTCGCCGGATTTCCAGGCGATTTGGCCGGTTTTTTTGTCGAAGGCGACGACGGCGGAGCCGGGGCCGCCGATTTCGGCGATGAGGAGGTTGCCCTCGACAAGAGGGGAGCCGGACCAGCCCCAGGTGGGCTGGGTGGCATTGAAGTCCTTGCGGTAGTCCTTGGACCAGATGACTTCGCCGTCGCGGGAGCTGAGGCAGAAAAGCTGGCCTTCGCGGCTGACGGTGTAGACGCGGTTGTCGTCGACGGTCGGGGTCATGCGGGGGCCGTGGTTGCTCTCCTTGGCGACGCAGGGGTAGGAATGGGTCCAGATGAGCTGGCCGGATTTGGCGTCGAAGCAGAACACGGAATCGGTGTCGTCCTTGTTGCCCATGGAGTAGGCCCGTCCGCCGGAGACGGAGATGGAGGACCAACCGTGGCCAACGGTGGCTTGCCAAAGTTTCTCGGGGCCTTCGGCGGGCCAGGTGGAGGAGAAGCCGCGCTCGCGGGAGGTTCCATCGCGGTCGGGGCCGCGGAACTGGGGCCAATCGTCGGCGTGGGCGGCGAATCCGAAGGCCACCAGAAGAATGGCGAGGGCGTTCCATTTCATGCGACATTTTTACCACAGGACGGAGCGGGGTGAGAGGAAAAATCGCGGGTCAACGCGGGAGCGAATCCTGCCAATCCTTGAGGGCCTGGTCGGCGAGGCGGGCGTCATCGACGGCCTGGCGGCGGGCGCGCTCGATCTTGGATGCGAGGTTGGGATCGGCGTCTCCGGCGAGCTGGGAGGCGCCGAGTTGGTCGGTGAGCAGGCGGTAGAAGTGGGCGACGGATTCCAGTTGGCCGTCGATGGCGGAAAAGAAGAGGGCGGCCTTGGGCGAGTCATCGCGGAAGAGGATGGGGAACGCGCGTGAGAGCGCTCCGAGGGATTCGCCGGCGAGGCCCTGGGCGGCGAGGGACTCCTCCCAGGCGGACTGGGGATTGAGGAAGATGGGGCGGGCGCGCTGGAGGCTCTCTCGGGCCTGGAGGAGTTTGCGCCCGCGGGCGTCGAGGTCGCCGAGGGTGCGGGCGGAATTGAGGGAGGCGGTGAAGGCGAGATCGACGCCGCTTTTGAGGTCAGCCCAGGCGGACTGCATTTGATCGCGGAAGGCGGTTTCGGCGCGCTGGGCTTTTTCGCGGATGGCGGCGTCGCGCTGGAAGACCTCGCCGAGTTGCTCCTCCTGTCGGAGGCGCTCCACAAGGTTCGTGTCGCCGAGGGCGCGGGTGGAGGATTCGCGGCCCAGGAGCATGGCGATCCGGTCGTCGGGTGCGCGGGACCAATCCGGGATGAACTCGATGTCCGCGCGGTCGAGTTCGGCGACGATTTCGCCGCGGACGGAAAAGCGGATCGATTCGAGGAACTCGCCGGCCAAGGGGATCAGTTCGCGGGCGGTTTGGAACATTTGGCCATGGGGAAGTTTTTCCTGGGAATTGAAGGTGATGACGAACTCGGTGAAGCGGTCGATGTCGATTTGCGGGAAAGTGTTGGTGGGAGCGCAGGCGGTGGCGGCGGCGAGGAGGGCCTGGGTGAGCGAGAGCGAGGGATCCTTCATGGCCGCGCGGGCGAGGCCACCGAGGGCGGATTGGAGCTCCGACCTGCGGCGGGCGTCGGCCTGGCGGGCCTGGAGGCGGAGGGACTGCTCGTCCTCCAAGGACTGCTCCGAGGAGCGGCCCTCGACGGAAGCCCAATCGCGGAGGTCCTGGTCCCAGCGCTGGGACGGGAAGAGGGATGGGATGGCCCAGTGGCCGCCCCAAGCGACGGCGATCCAAAAACCCAGCCAGAGGAGGTTGACGGCGGTCCGATTTTTTGGGGCGGGCGGCGTCATCAGAATTCGAGGGGCTGCGCGGGGTCGAGGGGGGCGACGGGACCGTCGGAATTCACGAGGCTGAGGCTGGAGATCAAATCGCGCTCGACCTTCAGGATGGCGGCAACCTTGGCGAGGGGAATCCGCCGCCAGTCCGAAACGTCGGAGGCGGCTCCGGCATGGACGGAGGCGCGGTAGAGGCTGCGCATGACGAGACTGTCGTTTTCTGCGCCGGGGAGGCGGGTGCGGACGGCGCGGTTGCAGGAAACGGAGAGGCGGGCGATGCCACGGGAGCCGCAGTAATCGAACAACTCCTTGATGAGGCGGGCGGTGACGTCCTCGATATCACGGCGCATCTCGAGGGAAGTTGAGTGGCGGGTGGCGCCGCCGGTTTCCTGTGGCAGGACGGAGGATAATTTGAAGGCGACGCGGATGGCGAATTGGCCGCCCTCGGGGGTGACTTCGACGCGGGACCCGGGAGGGGCGACTTTTTCGGCGACCAAGCGGAGGGCCGCCTCGGCCTGAAGGGCGGGATCCTTGCCGAGTTTTTCGACCTCCAACAGGGTTTTCTCGAGGAGAGATTGGGCGAAGGCGGGATCGTGGGCGTGGCGGCGGGCCCATTCGTCGGCATGGCGGAGGCGGGCGAGTTCGCCGGAAATGAGACGGCCGTTGGCGAGGGCCTGGCGGTGGGAAGCCTCCCTGCCCTGCTCTTCCTCGTCAAAACGCCGGCGTGCGGCGGCCCGTTCATCGGAGATGGCGCGCCCGACCTGGCGGAGCTCCTCCGCTTTTTGGGCGAGCTGGAGCTGGTGGGAAGCGCGGGCCTTTTGGAATTCGGCGAGGAGAAAGATGGCGACGAGGAGGCCGGGGATCCAACAAGCCCAAGGGAGGGAGAACGACTCGTGGCGGGCGTCGGCGAGGGAGCCCCCGCATTGGGCGCAGAGGGGCGCCGCGACGGGATTTTTGCGACCGCAGAATGAACAGACGGCTTTCAATGGGCGCATGAGCATGTGGCGGACGGGCCGGAGATTCAAGAGGCGGATGGCGCCGGAGGATGGACAAACGGAGGCGGGGCCGCCACATTCAAGGCATCCAGTATGCGGTTCAGAGTGATCCTAGTTTTCTGTTTGTGGGCGGCGCCGTGCCAGTGGGCGGCGGAGGCGGAGGGGATCGAGTTTTACGAGAAGAGAATCCGGCCGCTGCTGGCGGAGCGGTGCCATGAATGCCATGGGGAGAAAAAGCAAAAGGGAGGGCTGAGGCTGGATTCGCCGGAGGGGTGGAAGCGAGGAGGGGATTCCGGACCGGCCCTGGAGCCGGGGGACGCCGGGGCGAGCCTGCTGATGAAGGCGGTGCACTATTTGGACGACAACCTGCAGATGCCGCCGAAAGCGAAACTGGCGGAGGCGCAAATCCGGGATTTGGAACGATGGATCCGGGAGGGGGCGGCGGCGCCGGAGTCTGGATCGACCGCGGCGAAGGCCGGGATTTCGATCGAAGAGGGGCGGAAACATTGGGCGTATCAATTGCCGAAAAAAAGCGCACCACCGGCGGTGCGAAACGCGGGTTGGCCGCGCGGCGAGATTGACCGATTTATTTTGGCGGGGCTGGAGGCGCGGAAAATGGAGCCGGCGGCGGACGCGCCGAAGCGGGCGCTGTTGCGTCGGGCTTACTTTGACTTGATTGGGCTGCCGCCGCCGCCGGCGGAGATCGAGCGATTCAGCAAGGACCGGGATCCGAATGCGTTCCCGGCGGTGGTCGATGGGCTGATGGGCCGGCCGGAATTCGGAGAGCGATGGGGGAGGCGCTGGCTGGATGTGGCGCGGTTTGGGGAGTCGGTGACGCTGCGTGGGTTCATCTTCCGGGAGGCGTGGCGGTACCGGGATTATGTGATCGACGCGTTCAACCGGGAT
>CAZSXX010000237.1:0-7358 GCA_964611245.1 uncultured Verrucomicrobiota bacterium
TTTCGCCGACGAGGATGATGTCGGGGTCCTGGCGGAGGGTGCTGCGGAGGATGCGCTCGAAGGTGAGGCCGATCTGCTGGTTGACCTGGATTTGGGTGGCGCCGTTGAGCTCGTATTCGATGGGGTCCTCGGCGGTGACGAGCTTGTTGGTGGGGTTGTGCTTTTGGCGGGCCTGGATGCCGGCGTAAAGGGTGGTGGTCTTGCCGGAGCCGGTGGGGCCGGTGACGAGGACGAGGCCGGTGGGGAGGTAGAAAAGCTTGCGGACAAGCTCGGCGACGGGTTCGGAGACGATGAGGTTGGCGAGGTCGAGCTTGCGCTGGACGGGGTCGAAGAGGCGGCACGCGACGGACTCCGCGCGGGGCGAGGGGACGGTGGAGACGCGGAAATCGATGGTGCGGCTGGCGTATTTGACGCGCATGACGGAATCCTGCGGGAGGCGGGATTCGGTGATGTCCATGTCGGAAAGGACCTTGATGCGGGAGAGGACGGGCTTGTAAGCGCTGAAGGAAATGGGGGGGACAAGGTCGATGAGGCGGCCGTCGATGCGGGCGCGGACGGAGACGCCGGCGGGGCCGGGCTCGAAATGGAGGTCGCTGGCGGCGGCGTCGATGGAGTTGATTATGATGTCGTCGAGGAGCTTGGCGCTGGCGGAGTTGGCCTCGGCGCCGGGGGCGCTGGCGGCGCTGAGATAAACCAGCTCGGCGGGGACGGTCCAGGCGGCGCTTGTGCCCTGGTTGACGAGGTCGAAGAGTTTTTTGTCGCGGTAGGTTTCGAAGTCAGGCTGGGAGACGCAGATCCAGGAGACGTGGAGCTTGGAGAGGAATTCGGAGACGGTGTTGCGGGCGACCTGGTCGGCGGGGTCGACGATGGCGACGGTGACGGCGTTGTCCTGGCGGGCGACGGGGAGGACTTTGTGGCGGAGGATGACCTGAAGGGGAAGGAGTTCGACGACCTCTTTCTTGATTTGGAAGGCGCCGAGGGTGTCGAGCTTGATGCCGCGGGCCTTGTTGGCGGCGGACAGGCGATGGGCCAGCATGCGGGCGAGGTTGAAGGCGACCTTGGGGTGCTGGTCGAGGAGGGCGACGACGGCCGCTTTGTCGAAGCAGAGCATTTCGACGTCGGTCTGCGCGCGGACGAAGGCGGAGCGCGTCTCGTCGGTGAGCAAGCCCATCTCGCCGAAGAGGTCGCCGCGCTTGAAGTTGGTGATGGGGCGCTCGATTTTGAAGAGGTCGTCCCAGAGGTAGCATTCAAAGACGCCGGAGACGGCGACGCGGAAGTTGTCGGAGGGGTCGCCCTGGCGGAAGATGATGCGGCCGGCTTTTTGGGAATCGGGCTTGGCGATGGCGACGAGCGCCGCAAGCTCCTTTTTGTCGAGATTGGCGAAGATATCGATGTTGGCGAGCAGATCGAGGTGCGAGGTATCGGCCATAATTGGGTCCGTCGAGCATCCGCGCCCTGAGACGCACAAATGGGGGGACGAACAAGGGTTTTATAATGCGCGGGCGGGAGGTCCGTCAAGGAAACGGGAAAGCGCGAACGGGGGAGGTGGATGGGGGGAGGGAATCAGTCCATTTTGGCGCGGCGGCCGAGGGCGTCGTAGGTGGCATACTTGTACATTTCGGAGAGGGTGGGATAATTGAAGCAGGTCTGGATGAAGAGGTCGGCCCCGGCCTGCATGAGCATGGCGCAGAGGCCGGTGTGGATGAGTTCGCTGGCTTGCTCGCCGATGACGTGGACGCCGATCAATTTCATGTCGTCGGCGTGGAAGAGGAGTTTGAGGAAGCCGTCCTTTTCGCCGATGATTTGGCCGCGGGCGTTTTGGTTGTAGCGGGCCTTGCCGACGACGAAGGGGAGGCCCTTTTTGGCGGCGGACTCCTCGGTCTCGCCGACCATGGAGCATTCGGGGATGGTGTAGATGCCGTAGGGGAGGAGTTCGGCGACGCCGCTTTTGTATTTGAGGTCGAAGGCGTGGACCATGGCGACGCGGGCCTGCTCCATGGAGGTGGAGGCCAGGGCGGGAAAGCCAATGACGTCGCCGACGGCATAGACGTGCGGGACGGGGGTTTGGTAGGACTCGTTGACCTTAATGAGCCCCCTGGGATCGGGCTGAACGCCGAGGGTTTCGAGCCCCAGGCCCCGGGTGTTGCCGCTGCGGCCGGTGGCGGCGAGGATGCTTTCGACGGCGCAGGCTTTGCCGGATTGGAAGCGGACTTGGAGAAGGGGGCCGGTTTCGACGGTGGTGATGGCGTCGGGCATGAGAAGCTCGATGCCCATGGACTGGAGGTTTTGGGCGAGCATGGCGGAGACCTCGCCATCGAGGAAGCCAAGGAGACGCTCGCGGCCTTCGACGAGGGTCACGCGGATGCCGAGGGCGGCGAACATGCAGGCGTATTCGCAGCCGACGACGCCACCGCCGGCGATGAGCATGCTGGCGGGGATTTCGCGGAGGTTGAGGATGGTGTCGGAATCGTAAACGCGGGCGTCGTGGAAGGGGAGGTTGGGGGGATGGAAGGGATGGGAGCCGGTGGCGATGAGGATGAACTCGCCGCGCAAGCTGACGGGCTCGGAGTAGTTGGGCTGGACCTTGATGGTGTGGGGGTCGAGAAAGGAGGCGACGCCGCTGTAGAGGTCGACATGGTGGCGCTTGAGGTTCTCCATGATGCGGGCGCGCTCGCTTTGGACAACGAGGCGTTCGCGGTAGAGGAAATCGCGGGCGGTGACTTTGTCCTTGAGGGAGAAATTGATGCCGTAGAGGCCGCGCTGGCGGAAGCCGGAGATGTAGAGGGCGGATTCGCGGAGGGTTTTGGAGGGGAGCGTGCCGGTGTTGGCGGCGGCGCCGCCGAGGACGGGCTCTTTTTCGATGAGGGCGACGCGCTTGCCGAAGTACGCGGCCTGGGCGGCGCCCTTCTCGCCGGCGGGGCCCGAGCCGACCACGATGAGATCATACGCTTTTTCGGGCATGACAATTTCCGCGGGGAAAAGATTTGGCTGCGGGGCCAATAGTCGGCCCGAGCGGAGGATTGGGCAACCGAAAAGCGGGAAAGGGCGATTGTCAAACAGTTGACCCCCGCACCGCCATCTGTTATCGGACGCGCGAATGAGTAAGTTCGACGGTGAGTGCGTCTAGTTTGAGTATGCCCGAGGTTCAACCAATCCCCACCGCCGCGCGAGTGCGGGTGGACGGGAAATTTTTCCGCCTTGGCGAGGCGAAGTTCCACGTCAAAGGGGTGACGTATGGGCCGTTCGCGCCGAACGCGGCGGGTGAGCATTTTGGGAGCCTGGAGCGGACGCGCGGGGACTTTGAGCTGATCCGGACATTGGGGGCGAATGTGCTGCGGGTGTATTATGTGCCGCCGCGCTGGTTTCTGGATTTGGCCCTGGAGCATGGGCTGCGGATTGTGGCGGACATCCCGTGGAACAAGCATATCTGCTTTTTGGACACGGAGGAGACGCGGCGGGAGGCGAGGGAGGCGGTGCGCGGGGCGGCGGAGGGGTGCGCGCGGCATCCGGCGATCCTGGCGTTGTCGCTGGTGAACGAGGTTCCACCGGACATCCTGCGGTGGAGCGGGGCGCAGGAGGTGGCGGAGTTCATCGACGAGCTGGCGGAGATCGTCAAAGGGGTGGACCCGACGTGCCTGTGCACGTTTGGGAATTTCCCGCCGACGGAGTACCTGCGGCCGCAGAACCTGGATTTTCATTGTTTCAACGTTTATCTGCACTCGGCCAAGCCGTTTGAGAATTATGTGAGCCGGCTGCAGATGATCGCGGACGCGAAGCCGCTGGTGATCGGCGAGACGGGGATCGACACGCTGCGGGAGGGGGAGGAGACGCAGCGGGAGATTCTGGGATGGCAGATCGAGGCGGCGTTCCGGGGGGGCCTGGCGGGGATCGTGGTTTACAGCTTCACGGATGACTGGCACCGGGACAACCGGCAGATCACGGACTGGGCGTTTGGGTTGACCAACGCGGCGCGGGAGCCCAAACCGGCGTTTGAGGAGGTGCGGCGCCGGTTCGCGCAGGCGCCGTATTTTCCGCATGCCCATTCGCCGATGGTTTCGGTGGTGGTGGCGAGCTACAACGGGGAACGGACGCTGGACCTGTGTTTGCGCTCGCTGCAGAACCTGAATTACCCGCATTACGAGGTGATCCTGGTGGATGACGGTTCGACGGACCGGACGAAGGAAATCGCCAAGCTATACCCGTATGTCCGGCACATCCCGCACTTGGTGAACAAGGGATTGTCGGTGGCGCGGAACACGGGGATCCAGGCGGCGCATGGGCAGATCATCGCGTTCACGGACTCGGACTGCCGGGCGGATGAGGACTGGCTTTATTATTTGGTGGGGGATTTGCTGAACAGCAAGTTCGCGGGGATTGGCGGGCACAATTTGTTGCCGCCGGATGATTCGTGGATCGCGGCGAGCGTGATGGCGTCGCCCGGCGGGCCGGCGCATGTGATGCTGACGGACCGGATCGCGGAGCACATCCCGGGGTGCAACATGGCGTTTTACAAGTGGGCGCTGGAGGACATCGGGGGGTTTGACCCGCTGTTCCGGAAGGCGGGGGATGATGTGGACGTGTGCTGGCGGCTGCAGCAGCAGGGTTACGAGATTGGGTTCAGCCCCGGGGGATTTGTGTGGCATTACCGGCGGTCCACGGTGGCGGATTACTTGAAGCAGCAGCGGGGGTATGGGGAGGCGGAGGCGCTGCTGGTGCACCGGCACCCGGAGTATTTCAACTGGTTCGGAGGGAGCCAATGGCAGGGGCGGATTTACTCGCAGGCGAAGTTTGGGGTGCTGACGCGGGCGCCGATGATTTATCACGGTTGGTTTGGGAGCGGGTTCTTCCAAGGCCTGTACTCCCCTGCCCCGTCGCTGACGCTGATGCTGCTGACGAGCTTTGAGTACCATGTGCTGGTGACGCTGCCGATGATCGTGATCGCGGCGGTGTTGCGGCCGCTGGGGCCGACGGCGGCGGCGGCGCTGCTGCTGCCGATTGGGGTGTGCGCGGCGGCGGCCTGGCAGGCGCAATTGCCGCGGAACAACCTTCATTTCTGGTCGCGGCCGCTGGTGGCGATGCTTTTCTTCCTGCAGCCGATCGTGCGGGGGTGGGAACGGTACAAAGGGCGGTTGGACGCGCCGCGCTCGCGGGTGGCGGCGCGGGAAACGTTGGAGTCGCTGAGCCGGGACGGGAAGGACCACTCGTTTGCGCAGGTGGAGTACTGGAACGAACGTGGGATCGACCGGCTTGATTTCCTGAGCCTGGCGCAGGAGCGGCTGGACAAGAGAGGGTGGCCGAACAAGGCGGATTCCGGATGGAACACGTATGACCTGGAGATCTATGGGAGCGCGGCGGCGCACCTGCAGTTGGTGACGGTGTCGGAAATCCTCGGGCAGGGAAAGCAACTGCTGCGGTGCCGGCTGAGGCCGGTGTGGAGTTTGTCCGCGAAGGTGGCGTTTTGGGTGGCGCTGGGGGGGCAACTGCTGGTGATCGGGCTGCTGGGGCAGAGTTTTTGGTGGTTGATGGCGCTGTTGGTGACGGTGCCGTTGTTCGTGTGGCGGATCGCCAAGGAACAGGCGGATTTGCAGCGGGTGGTGAGCGTGTTTTTGGACGACGTGGCGGCGGAGCTGAAGTTGAAAAAAATCGAGCCCGACCCAAGGGCGGGCCAGGCGCGGCCCGGCCCCCCCGGGTGAGGGCGGAGGGGTGTGGTTTTGGCGGCTTTACAAGTGGTGGGGAGGGCCTAGGGTTGGGGCCTTGACTGAGCGGCGTTCAAACAGTTTGTTCGCGCAATTGTCGGCGGGTGATTTGGAGGCCCTTCATCACGCCGGGGTGGCGAAGAGTTTCCATGATGGGGAGGTAATTTTCAAGGAGGGTGATCCGGGGGACGGGATGTATTTGGTAGAGTCGGGGCAGGTGCGGATTGCGGCGATGGTGGGAGAGGGGGCACACCGGCCTTTGGCGTTGGTGGCGCCGGGGGATTTTTTTGGGGAGATGGCGGTATTGGACAGCGAGCCGAGGTCGGCGAACGCGGTGGCGGTGGGGGAGACGGGGCTGTTGTTCCTGCCGAGGGAGGCGGTGCTGGAGTTTTTGGAGAGGACACCGAAGGCCGCGGTTAATTTGGTGCGCGAGTTCAGCCGGAGGATGCGGGAGTTCAACCGGCGGTTTGTGCAGGAGATGTTGCAGGCGGACCGGATGTCGATGGTGGGGAAGTTCGCGGGGTCGATTGTGCATGATTTCAAGAATCCGCTGAGCATCATCGGGATGTCGGCGGAGTTGGGGACGATGGAGACGGCGCCGCAGGCTTCGAGGGATTCGGCGCGAAACCGGATTTTGAAGCAGGTGGACCGGCTGCACAGCATGATCAATGAGTTGCTGGAGTTCACGCGGGGCTCGACGCATTCGGAGCGGGTGATGACGAATTTCGCGGAGTTTGTGCTGCCGCTGGTGGGGGAGTTGAGGGAGGAGAGCGCGGTGAACAAGGTGACGATTGAGTTGGAGAATGAGCCTCCGGGGATCATGTTGCCGCTGGACACGCGGCGGATGCCGAATTTGTTCTTCAATTTGGTGCACAACGCGGTGGACGCGATGAAGCCGAATGGGGGGCGGGTGGTGTTCCGTTTCCGGGCGACGGGGCAGGCGTTGGTGACGGAGGTGGAGGACAGCGGGAAGGGGATTCCGCCGCAGTTGGCGGGGCGGCTGTTCGAGCCGTTCGCGACGTATGGGAAGGCGGGGGGGACGGGGCTGGGGTTGTCGATTTGCCAGAGGATCGTGCAGGACCACGGGGGGAAGATCACGGCGCGGAGCGAGCCGGGGCGGGGGGCGATTTTTTGTTTCACGCTGCCATGGCGGGCGGCGGAGGGCGGCCCCCAGGCCGGGTGATTGGAAGCGGGGGAAGGCCGGGGATCAGGCGGCGGCGGGGGAATTGAGGTCGCCAAGGAGGCGCTGGGCTTCCTGGGTGACGCGCTGGAGGGAGGAGGTTTTCTCGATGTAGCAGGAGACTTTTTTGTTGATGGTGTCGCGGATGACTTCGGGGTCGAAGATCATGCCGGTGAGGAGGATGACGGGGAGGTTGGGGAGGGTTTCCTTGATTTGTTCGATCATTTCGAGGCCGTCGGCGTCCTCCATTTGGAGGTCGGAGATGAGGAGTTGGGGAGGGTCGCTTTTGATGATGCGGAGGGCTTCGTGGCCGGCGCCGGCGGCGGTGACGCGGTAGCCTTTGACTTGGAGGGCTTCGGCGAGGACTTCGCGGATGTCGGGCTCGTCGTCGACGATCAAGATGTGCTTTTTCATGGGGTTGAAAGTGGGGCGGCGATGGGGTTGGGTTCAGGCGGAGGCGGAGGGGGCGGGGCGGAGGGTGA
>CAZSXX010000238.1:0-7345 GCA_964611245.1 uncultured Verrucomicrobiota bacterium
CTGGCGGACCGCTTCGGCATAATCGCCCAGGTTGAAATAGGCCCAGCCGACGCGGTTGCGCATGGGGCCATTGTCCTTGAGGGCCACCGCTTTTTGGAGGTCGGCACGCGCGCCCTCCTTTTGGCCGAGCAGGGCGCGGGTGTAGCCGCGGTTCGAGAAGGCCTGCGCGTTCTCCGGGTTGGCCTTGATTTGTTGGTTGAGGATCTCGAGCTTCGGGCTGGTGATGGTCCGGGCTGCGTCGTGGTGCGCGCAGCCAGCCAAGAGAAAGACCGTGCTGAGGAGCAGGCAGCGGGGCACGGAGGAGTTCATGGCCGGATGATACAGCGCGTCCCCTGCGTTGATCCAGTTTGGATTGCGGCCGCACCCGGGTGGCTTGGGGAGGGAAAACTCAGCCCGCGTCTTTCGCCGCTTCGGCGTCCACGACCTCCGCGAGCCGTTCCGAGGCCTTCTCCCATTGGGTGTTGAGGGTGGCGAGTTCGTCGGTGATGCCGGCGAGCTCGCGGTTGATTCCCTGGGCGGCGCCTGGCTTGGTGTAAGTGGCGGGATTCTCGAGTTCCGCTGCGAGCTCCTGCTGGCGGGCCTCGAGCCCGGCGATGGCTTTTTCCAGGTGATAAACCTTCTCCTGATGTTCCTTGCGGTCCTTGGACCGGCTCTGGCGCGCTTCCGCTTCGGCGCGTTTTTGTTCCTTGGTCTTGGCGCCTTTGCGCTCGCCCGGATTGGCCTTCTCCTCCGCGGGGCGTGAACCGGCCGTCAGCGCCGCGCGGGCGGAGGTGGCGGAGGTTTTGTCGAGGTAATATTGGTAATCGCCCGCGTAATGGGTCAGTTGGCCGGCGTTGACGTGGACCACCTTGTTGCCGATGGCGCGGATGAAATAGACGTCGTGGCTGATGAAAATGAGCGTGCCCTCGTATTGTTTCAGCGCATAGACCAAGGCGTCAATGCTCGGCATGTCCAAGTGCGTGGTGGGTTCGTCCATCAGCAGGAGGTTGGGCGGATCGAGCAGCAGTTTGACCAGGGCAAGCCGGCTCTTCTCGCCGCCGCTCAGGACGCTGACTTTTTTGAAGACGTCGTCGCCGCGGAACAGGAACGAGCCCAGGATGGTGCGGACGGTTTGCTCGGTGATGCGCTGCGGGGTGTCCAGAGCTTCCTCAAGGACGGTGCGTGAGACATCGAGGGTGTCCTGGCGGTATTGGGCGAAATAACCACAGCGGACATTGTGGCCCAGAATCCGTTCGCCGCCTTGGATGGGGATGGCGTCGGCGAGGATCTTCAGGAGAGTGGACTTGCCCGCGCCATTGGGCCCAACCAGGACGAGGCGCTGGCCGCGTTCGGCCTCGAAATCCATGCCGTCATAAACGACGTTTTCACCGTAGGCCTGGCGAATGTTTTTCAGCGTGATGACCTTCAGGCCGCTGCGGGGCGGCTGGGGGAAAGAGAATTTGATCTTCTTGTCGTCCGCGACCGGTGCCTCGATCCGGTCCATGCGCTCGATCTGCTTGAGCTTGCTCTGAGCCTGGGCCGCCTTGGACGCCTTGGCCCGGAAGCGCGTGACGAAGTCCATCAAATGCGCGATTTCCTTCTGCTGGTTGTTGTATGCCGCCAGATGCTGGGCGTCAGCCGCCTCTTTTTGGACTACGTACTCCTCGTAATTGCCGCGGTACCGGTAAAGCTTTTGCAGCCGGATTTCGACGATGCTGTCGACGAGTTGGTTGAGGAATTCTCGGTCGTGGGAAATCATCAAAATGGCGCCCGGATACCCTTTCAGGTATTCTTGGAACCAAAGGAGGGCCTCCAAGTCCAGATGATTGGTCGGCTCGTCGAGCATCAGGAGATCGGGTTCCTGGACCAGCAGGCGGGCCAAGTGCGCCCGCATGACCCAGCCGCCGCTCATTTCGCGCGCGGGGCGGCTGAAGTCCTTTTGCCGGAAGCTGAGCCCGGCCAGGATCTGCTTGGCGTTGGATTCGATGGTGTACCCGCCGAGCTCGTCGAATTTGGCTTGGGCCTCGTGGTATTCGTCCCCTGGATGCTCGACCCCTTCGCCGGATTTGAGGGTCTTCATCACCTTTTTGATCTCATCGTTGACGGACATGGCCAGCTCGAGGACGGTTTCCTCGCCGGCGGGGGCGCTTTCCTGGGGGAGGTACCCGAGGGTTGTGTTCCGCTGGCAGGTGATGTTGCCTGAGTCGGCGGATTCCTCGCCGAGGATCAGCCCGAAAAGGGTGGATTTGCCGGCGCCGTTGGGCCCGACCAGGCCAATGCGGTCCCCACGGTTGACCTGTAGGGTCGCGTCCTCGAAAAGAACCCGCCCGCCATACCCTTTTGAAACTCCAGAAATTGTCAGCATTTAAAGAAAGACCGGGGAGCTTACGCGCCGAGGCCCCGGCGTCAACCGTGGGTTTTGAGTTTGTCCACCGCCGGGCAGGAAAATGAACCAAAATCCTTGCTGGACAGAATCGGGGTGGGCGGCGGTAGGGTGCGGCATGAAGAAAACGGGGTTGGTTTCGTCCCTCGATTTTAAGAAGCATCAAACAGGCCTTGGCCATCCCGAGACGTCCAAGAGGATGGATGCGGTCATTGACGCGGTCCGCGCGGCGGGGTTGGAGGAGAAAGCGGAGTGCATTGGGACTCGGTCCGCCCGGAAAGAAGACCTCTTGCTCGTGCACACGGAGGAGTACATCGCACGGGCCGAGGCGGATGTGGCCTCCGGATCGCGCCTGCTGAGCACAGGCGACACGAACATCAGCAAGGATTCGTTCGCGACGGCGCTGCTGGCGGCCGGGAGCGTGATGGCGGCGGTCGATGCGGTCATGGCCAAAACGGTGAAAAATGCGTTCTGCGTCGTCCGTCCCCCCGGGCATCACGCCTCGCAGGCGAGGGGGATGGGATTTTGCCTGTTCAACAACATCGCTCTGGCGGCCCGGCATGCGCAGAAGAGGCATGGGATTGCGAAAGTAATGATCGTGGACTGGGATGTGCACCACGGCAACGGCACGCAGGACGTTTTTTATGAGGATGGTTCGGTCTTGTTTTTTGACACGCACCAACACCCGCTCTATCCCGGCACCGGCATGGCGAACGAAACGGGGGCCGGGAAAGGGCTGGGGTGCATCCTGAACAACCCGTTTCCTGCGGGGGCTGGCCGCGCGGAGATTCTGGGGGCTTTCGAGAACCGCCTTGTGAAGGCTGCTGCCGCGTTCAAGCCGGAGTTCGTGTTCGTGTCGGCGGGGTTCGATTCGCGGGTGGGCGATCCATTGGGCGGATTCAGGCTCACCGATGACGATTTCATGGCTTTGACCCGGGTGGTGAAATCGATTGCGGCGGACCATGCGGGGACACGGATTGTTTCCATCCTGGAGGGCGGCTATAACTTGGACGGGTTGGGCAAGGCTGCCGCCGCGCATTTGAAGGCAATGATGGAATGATCCGCAACGCCGCTCCAAGATGAGGCGTTTTTCTGATGTTCCCGAAAAAATCGCGTTGGGCGTTGGGTGATTTTGCCTTGTCGTCGCGCCCCTCGTCGGCGAGGTTGCTTGACAAGAAGGCCCATGAAAATCGCACCGCACGCCCGATTGGGGGCAGCATTCACGTTGATCGAGTTGCTGGTTGTCATCGCGATCATTGCCATTTTGGCCAGCCTGCTTTTGCCCGCCTTGGGCAAAGCGAAGGCGCGCGGCCAGGCCACCCTTTGCCTCAATAACTATCGGCAACTGCAGATTTGCTGGCAGATGTACCACGAGGACAACAATGACCATCTGCCCCCGAACGAAAGTTTGGTGGGCGGGTCGCGGGAGGGATGGAGCGCCACCGCCCGGACTTGGATCAAAGGAAACGCTTACACGGACACCAACACAGCCAATATCGAAGTTGGGTGCCTCTTTCCGTACAACAAGTCGGCCAAAATCTACAAATGCCCCGCCGACAAGTCCACGGTCCGGGACGAGGGGAAGATTCCCCGGGTGCGCAGCGTCTCAATGAACATGTACATGAACTACATCCCCGAGCCGTGGGACAAGAGTTGTTGGCACAAGGCGTCGGACATTCGGAAGCCGGAGCCCTCGGGGGCGTTTGTGTTCATCGACGAAAGCGAAGGGAGCATTGAAAACAGCCGCTTTTACCTGAATCAACCGGGAAACTGGGTGTGGGTCGATTTTGTGTCAGTTCGACACAATAATGGCGGCGTACTGAGTTTCGCCGATGGCCACGCCGAGCACTGGCGGTGGCGGGAGGCGAACACGATGCGGATCGCCAAGCTGCCGGGTTGGATTCAGGGCCAACTCGGGGTCGTCGGGAGGGACCGCGACCTCTCGCGCCTCCAAAAATGCATCCCAACCGTGCCGCTACCGTAACCTGCTTGGATGGAGGGGGCGACAGGGTCTGGACACCGGGGTGATTGCCGCTTGAGGTTCGAGGTCAAAATGCCGATAATAGATGCCAGCGGAACGAAATGAACTCGCTTTCCCGAAAACGATGGGGACACCCGGACAACGGGGTCGAAAAAATGTTCGAATATTTCGTTGACACTGCTGGCGCAGTTTGAGAGTTTACAGACACACACGGTAAATATCTATCCAAATGAGAACTAAAGCACTACTTCTGGCCGCTGCCTTCGCTGCAGCGGGAGCCGCCACATCGATGGCTCAGGTCTATTCAGTCAACGCTGTTGGCTACGTGAACGTCACGTTGCCCTCTGGTTTCAGCATGGTCTCGAACCCGCTGGACGCTGGCGCAGGTAATAACACTGTCAAAAAGCTGTTCAGCAACATCGCGGGTGGTGTGCCGAACAACTCCAGGGTGTACCTGTTCAGCAATGCCACGGGTGCGTATACGACTGTCACCTACAATTCAATTCTCGGCGGTTGGAATGGTCCCGCTGGATCGGCTGATTCTGAGATCAACCCGGGCAGCGGCGCGTTTTTCCAGAACACCACGGCCAATCCTTTGACCTTGACCTTCGTTGGCGAAGTCAAGCAGGGCGCGAATCTGAGCAACCCCATCAAGGTTGGTTTCAACATCATCGCGAATCAGGTTCCCCAAGCGGGCAAGTTGGATGCCTTTGCGAACAGCACGTTCCCCGGGAACAACGGTGACCGCGTTTATCGCTTCAATCCGTCCACTGGAGCCTATCAGACGTTCACGTTCAACAGCATCCTCGGTGGCTGGAGCCCCGCGCTCCCCAGCATCAATGTGGGTGAATCGTTCTTCTATTTCCGTGGCGGCGCCAATGGCGACACCGCTTGGACACGGTCGTTCAACGTGAACAACCCTGCCTAAACAATCACAATCAGACACACAGAACCCTAACATGAAAAAAGCACTGTTAACATTGGCCGCTCTGGCAATGGCTGGCTCAGCCTACGCTCAGGGAACCATCACGTTCTTCAACAACGGCATCGATAACGCCAGCGGTTCTGGCTCCTACGACGCCCCGATCTTCCTCGCAGACGGAACGACCGGCATCGGCTCCGGTTTCACCGTGGGCCTGTATGACGGCGCGACGTTGGTTCCAGGAAGCTTGACCACGTTCATCTCGGGCGCTCCTGGGTTTTTCAACCCAGTGTTCGATCTCCCGATTCCGGGCCGCGCTCCGGGCAGCACCCCGAGCTTGACTGTCAAAGTCTGGGAAACCTCTGCTGGCAGCTTTGCCGCCGCGTTGACCCGTGGTGAGCAGACCTTCACGGCCAAGCCCTTGGGTGGTGCGAATCCGACGCCTCCGCCGCCGGCGTTCTTCACCCCGACGATGACTGGTTTCACCGGTTTCGCCGTGACGGTTGTGCCTGAACCTGCGACCATCGCGCTCGGCGCGATCGGCATCGGTGCGCTCCTGCTGCGCCGCCGCAAGTAATCAAGGTTAGTGTGTTCTCAGAAAGCCGCCTCAAAAGGGCGGCTTTTTTTATTGGTTGGCCCGACTGGGGGCGGGCATCTTTCGCATGAGGAACCTTGATCGTGGCTTTGTAGATCGAGTCGGTGGCGATTAAAATTCGAGGCGCCCGAAACCAGATCGAGTTCGAATTCGATTGGTGCCTGATTAAAGTGGCAGGCGAAGCGCTATGGCTGGACCGCAGGTGTGGAGGGGGTTGCGCGGGGGTCGTCGACGAGGTCACGGGGCTGAAGGAGTTTGGCGATCAATCCGGTCCAGCCGGTTTGGTGGGCCGCGCCAAGGCCCACTCCTGTTTCGCCGTGAAAGTATTCGTGGAACAGGACGCAGTCCTTGAAGTGGGGATCCGTGGCGAGCTTGGCGTGGCCCTTTAGGCTCGGCCGCTGGCCGTCTTGGCCCGTAAGGAACAGCCGCGTCAAGCGGCGGGTGAGTTCCGCGGCCGCGTCTTTGATGGTCATAAAAATTCCGGAGCCGGTCGGACACTCAATTTTGAAGTCGTCCCCATAATAGTGGTGAAATCTCTGAAGTGATTCAATCAGGAGGTAATTGACGGGCATCCAAACCGGACCGCGCCAATTGGAGTTGCCTCCAAACAGGCCGGTGGTGGATTCGGTGGGCTCATATTTGACCGTGATTGTGGATCCGTCGGCGTGGAATTGGTAGGGATGTTCGAGGTGGCGCCGGGAGAGGGCGCGAATGCCGAATTCGGAGAGGAATTCAGTTTCGTCGAGCATGCGGCGGAGGAGGCATTTCATGCGGTGGCCGCGGAGCATGGAAAGCAGGTGTCGGTGGCGTCGCCCGGGCTCATCCCAGCGGGAGACCAATTGCGCAAGGTCGGGGCGGTAGTTGAGGAACCACCGAAGGCGTCCCGCGAAATTGGGGAGTTTATCGAGGGTGGACGACTCGATGGTCTCGACGGCGAAGAGAGGGATCAATCCCACCAGGGAGCGGAGTTTGATTGGCCTCATTTCGCCGTTTGGGAGATTGAGGACGTCGTAATAGAATTCATCCTCCTCGTCCCAAAGCCCAATGCCGCCTTCGCCGATATTGTTCATGGCTTCGACGATATGGAGGAAGTGCTCGAAGAACTTGGTGGCGATGTTTTCGTAAACGTCGTTGTGGAGGGCGAGTTCGAGGGAGATGCGCATCAGGTTCAGCGAATACATGGCCATCCACGCAGTGCCATCGGATTGGTTGATGAACCCACCTGTCGGCAGCGGGGCGCTTCGGTCGAACACCCCAATGTTGTCGAGCCCCAGGAATCCGCCCTGAAAGATGTTGCGCCCCTGGGTGTCCTTGCGATTGACCCACCACGTGAAATTGAGCATCAGTTTGTGGAAAACCGCCTCCAGGAACTTGAGGTCTCCCGGGTGGCCTGGATTCCGTGCGCGCGTCTGTTTGCGGTCCATTTGGAAGACCCGCCAGGTGGCCCAGGCGATCGCCATCGGGGCGGACATGGGCAAAGTCATC
>CAZSXX010000239.1:0-7324 GCA_964611245.1 uncultured Verrucomicrobiota bacterium
CATCGGCCGGGCGAGTATTGCGGGACACCATCCATTCGTAAAGGGTGGGGAGGAGGAGGAGGGTGAGGAAAGTGGAGCTGAGGATGCCGCCGATGACGACGGTGGCGAGGGGGCGCTGGACTTCGGCGCCGGCGCCGGTTGCGAGGGCCATGGGGATGAAGCCAAGGCTGGCGACGAGGGCGGTCATTAGGACGGGGCGGAGGCGGGTGAGGGAGCCTTCGCGGACGGCGTCGGGGAGGGATCGGCCGGATTGGCGGAGCTGGTTGATGCAGGAGACCATGACGAGGCCGTTGAGGGCGGCGACGCCGCTGAGGGCGATGAAGCCGATGGCGGCGGTGATGCTGAAGGGCATGCCGCGCACCCAAAGGGCGAAGACGCCGCCGGTGAGGGCGAGGGGGATCCCGGAATAAACGAGGAGAGCCTGGCGGATGCTGCCGAAGGCGAGGAAAATGAGGACGAAGATGAGGACGAGGGCGGCGGGGACAATGATGGCGAGGCGGGCCCGGGCCTCCTGGAGGTTCTCGAACTGGCCGCCGAATTCGACGATGTAGTTCTCGGGGAGCTTCACTTGTTCGCGGATGCGGCGGTCGGCCTCGCGGACGAAGCCCTCGATGTCGCTGGTCTTGAGGTTGACCATGAGGGCGGCGCGGCGGTGGCCATCGTCGCGGAGGATGGGCTCGACGGTTTGGACCGTTTTGAACTCGACGAATTTTTCGAGTGGGAGCAGCCCGGCGGCGCCGACGCGGACGGGGAGTTGGCGGAGGGCGGCCTCGTCGGCGCGGAGGCCGTCGGGCATGCGGACGATGATGTCGAAGCGTTTTTCGCCGCTGGTGATGAGGCCGGCATGGCGGCCGGCGAGGGCGGCGTGGATGGTTTTGTTGACCTCCTCGCCGTGGACGCCGTGGCGCTGGAGGGCCTCGCGGTTGGCGAGTATCTGGAGCTGCGGGGTGCGGCCTTCGGTTTCGAATTCGACCTGGGCGACGCCGGGGGTGGTTTCGAGGATGGCTTTGATCTCCTCGGCGAGCCTTTCGAGGATGTCGTAATCCGCGCCGAAAATTTTCACGGCAAGCTCGGCCTTGGTGCCTTCGAGCATTTCATTGAAACGCATTTCGATGGGCTGGGCGAAAAGGAGGTCGTAGTCGGGGTTGATCCGCTTGAGAGTGGCCTCGATCTGCTCGACCAACTCGGCCTTGCTGGTGGGGCGGCCTTGGGTCTTGGGCCACTCCTTGACGGGCTTGTAGAACACATAGACGTCGCTTTCGTTGGGGGGCATGGGGTCGGAGGCGATCTCGCTGGTGCCGATGCGGGTGAAAATGCGGGTGATCTCCGGGAACTCGCGGGCGAGCTGGTTGGAGACCTCGATGTCGGTGCGGAGGGATTCCTCAATGCTCATGCCGACGGGCTTGTAGAGCATGGCGGTGATGGAGCCTTCGTCGAGCTTGGGCACGAACTCGGCGCCGATGCGGGTGAAAAGCCAGATGGACCCGGCGAAAAGCACGCAGGCGGAGACGACCACGGCCCAGCGGAGACGAATGGCGGCGTGGAGGACTGAGCCGTAGACGCGCTTGAGGAAGCGGTTGAGGGCATTCTCGTCTTCGCTGATTTCGCCGCGCAGCAGGAGGGAGCAGAGCGTGGGCATGAGGGTGATCGCGAGGAGAAGCGCGCCGCCAAGGGCAAGCATGACCGTGAGGGCCATGGGATGGAACATTTTCCCCTCGATGCCGGTCAGTGCGAGAATGGGGATATACACGGCGGTGATGATGAAGACGCCGAAGAACATTGGGGCGCCGACCTGGCGTCCGGCGGCGACGATGGCTTCGGCGCGCTCGGCGGAAGTGAGGCGGCGGCCGAGTTCGCGCTGCCTATGGCCAAGCTGGCGGACGATGTTTTCGACCATGACGACCGCGCCGTCGATGATGAGGCCAAAATCGACGGCGCCCAGGCTCATGAGGTTGCCGGAGATGCCAAAGTGGCGCATGCCGATGAGGGCGAACAGGAAGGACAAGGGGATGGCGGCGGCGACGATGAGGGCGGCGCGCCAATTGCCGAGGAGGACGAGGAGGACGGCGACGACCAGGATGGCGCCCTCGAAAAGGTTGGTCTTGACCGTTCGGATGGTGCGGTCGATGAGCTCGGAGCGGTCGTATTGGACCTGGATCTCGACGCCGTCGGGGAGCTTGGTTTGGATTTCGGCGAGGCGGGCCTTGGCGCGCTGGGCGACCTCGCGGCTGTTTTGGCCGGCGAGCATGAGGGTGGTGCCGATGACGGCTTCCTGGCCGTTGAGCGTGGCGGCGCCGGTGCGGAAGGCCGTGCCGATTTTCACGTCGGCGACGTCCGAGACGAGGATGGGGGCGACGGCGGCGCCGAATTTGAGGGGGAGGCCGGCGATCTCGGCGGCGGTGGTGACGCGGCTGATGGAGCGGACGGTGAACTGTTGGCCATCACGGACGATGATGCCGCCGCCGGCGTTCTCGACATTTTCGGCGATGAGGTCGGCGAGCTCGCTGAAGGTCATGCCGATTTTTTCGAGGTCGCCCGGGCGGGGCTGGACGACGAACTGGCGTTCGTAGCCGCCGGTTTGGTTGATCTCGGCGAGGCCCTTCACGGTGCGGAGGAGGGGCTTGATGGTGTATTCCTGGATTTCGCTGAGGGCGAGGAGTTGGTCGAGCTCGGAGGCGGGAATGCCTGGGGCGCCGGGACGGTAGCTGACGCTGTAGTAGAGAATTTCGCCGAGGCCCGTGCTGATGGGGGCGAGCTTGGAGGAGGAGCCCCGGGGAAGGGACTCAAGGGCCGCCTGCAGGCGCTCGGCGACGAGCTGGCGCGCGCGGTAGATGTCGGTGCCGTCGGCGAATTCGAGGGTGACCTGGGAGAGGCCAAACTTGGTGATGGAGCGCATGCCGTTAAGGCGCTCAAGGCCGGACATTTCGCGCTCGATGATCTGAGTGACCAGCTTTTCGGACTCCTCGGCGGCGAGGGCGGGGACTTCGGTGTTGATCTGGACCTGGACATTGGTGATGTCGGGGACGGCGTCGATGGGAAGGCGGAACGCGGACCAGACGCCGGCGAGCAGGAGGGCGAAGGCGCCAAAAAGGACGATGGCCCGGTTGCGCAGGGAGAGTTCGATGATGCGGGCGATCATGGCTGGTCCTTGGGCGCGGGGCCGACGGCGCTTGCGATGGGAACGCCGGTGAGGCGCTCAATGTGCTGAAGCGTCTCGATGGCCTGGGCCTGGGTTTCGAGCACGGTCTCCATGCCTTCGAGGTAGCGGGTTTGCATTTCGAGGAAGGTGGAGATGGGGATGGAACCGAGGCGATAATGGCGGTTGGCGAGATCCGCGGCGTCGTGGAGTTGGCCGACCGCGCCGGAGCGCCAAGAGGCCATCTCGCGCTGGTCGAGCGCGTAATGGGCGAGTTTCTCGCGGAGCTGTTTTTCGACCGAGCGCTGCGTGAGGGTGAGCGAGGCGGCGGCCTGTTCCTGGCGGGACTGGGCGGCGTCAACATTGCCCTGGTTGCGGTTCCAGAGCGGGAGTGGGATGGAGACGCCGACGCCGGCGGACTGCTCGCGGTCGGCGGCGGTTTCCTGGGAGAAGAAAGGGCGGACGGTGAAGGAGGGGTAGCGTTCGTTTTTGGCGAGGTCCACCTTGAGGCCCTGCTGGCGGAGCTCGATGACCTTGGCCTTGATCTCGAAATTGTTGGTGTGGGCGAGGCCGACGAAGGCTTCGGCGTCGGCGAGGTCCGGGAAGCGGAGGGTTGTGGGGGCGACCCGGATGGGGGCGGCGAGGGGTTGGCCGCGAAGCTGGTTGAGGCTCAGCGCGGCGGAGCGGGCGTCGCGGGCGGCGAGGTTGGCGCGGTGTTTGAGGGTGAGGAGAGTGGCTTCGATGATGCGGGTTTCGAGGAGAGGGGTGGCGCCGGCGGGGTCGCGCTGGAGGAGGACCTGGATGAGCTCCTCGCCGCGCCGGGCCACGCTTTCGGCGGCGGCCTGTTTTTCCTGGGCGACGAGGAGGCGGTAGGCGGCGAGGCGGACTTCACTGGCGAGGTCGCGCTGGAATTGGGCGAGACCGGTTTCGGCGAGTTCGACCTGGCGGTTGGCGATGGCTTTGCGGAGGGCAAGGCGGTTGGGCCAGTCGAAGGACTGTGAAACGGAGACCGCCCATGCGGAGCCTTCCTGGGCCAGGCCGCCGGATTTGGGCTGGCTGCGCTTGCGGCCGAGCTCGACCTCGGCCTCTGGGTTGGGACGGGCGCCGGCGGATTTGCGCTCGCCCCGGGCGATGGCGATTTCGGCTCGGTAAAAGGCGAGCTCAGGATTGTGCGCCAGCGCCTCTTCGACGAGGGCGGGGATGGGGGTCTCGGGCGGGGCCGCGTCCTGGGCGAACGAACAGAGGGCGGCGGCAAGATTGCAGAACAGGAACCGAAATAGAACAGGCTTCATAAGGCAAAAATCAAGGGTCTGGGGAACAATTTTGGCGCAGGAGCGCCGACCGAATTGGAGAGAGGATCAGGACAGGGAGGACGGGCCGCGGATCGGAAGGGCGGTCTGGACCGTGAACTGGGGCAGGCGGACGATGGGGAGACACTCGAATTGGCGCAACCTTTCCGGAAGGAGCGGCGGGGGGAAAGAGGAAAGCTCCGGGAGTTGGACGGTCAGTTCAGGAGGAATCGGGGCGACGGCCAGGCACTCGGTTTTGAGCGGGCTGTTTTCGACGATCTTGCAGCCGTCCTCGCAGGGGCCGGTGGCGAGAGGGAGGGCTTCGCAGCAATCCCAAGAGGGGAGGACGCCGAGGGATTCCAATCCGCAATGCGCGGTGCCCGGCAGCCAGACGGCCAGGATGAGCATGGTCAGAAGGAATTTCCAAGGTTTCAAACTGGGGAGGATGATAGGGGGCAGCCGGGATTATTCAAGGAATTCCGGCGGGCTGGTTCAAAGGGCGGCGTGGTAGAGGTCGGTGAGGTCCTGCTTGGTGCAGGGGACGGGATTGGTTTTGTGGCAGGGGTCATCGTAGGCCTGCTCGGCCATGGTGTGGATGTGGGCTTCGTTGACGCCGTGTTTTTTCAGGCCAAGGGGAAGGCCAATTGAATCGAGGAAATTGGTGATGAATTCGATCGTGGCGAGGTCGGCGTCGGCGGGGGACTTGTGGAAAAGGTCGAGGCCGCAGGCGACGCCGACGCGGCGGTAAAGGCCGGGCTGGCGGGCGGAGTTGAAGCGCATGACGTGCGGGAGGCAGAGGGCGTTGGCGAGGCCGTGGTGGAGCTTGCAGATGGTGGAGAGGGGGTGGGCCAGGCTGTGGGTGGCGCCGAGGTCTTTCTGGAAGGAGATGGCGCCCATGGCGGCGGCGACGAGCATGCGGCCGCGGGCGTCGAGGTCGGCGCCGACTTTGACCGCGCGCGGCAGGGCTTCAACGATGAGGTGGATGCCCTCGAGGGCGATGCCGTCACAGAGGGGGTGGAAGGTGGGGCAGGTGAAGGACTCGATGCAGTGGGTGAGGGCGTCGGCGCCGGTGGCGGCGGTGAGGTGCGGCGGAAGGCTGCAGGTGACTTCGGGGTCGAGAATGACGAGGTTGGCCAGGAGGGCGGGCTGGAAAAGGACGGCTTTGCGGCCGGATTTTTCGAGGATGATGACGCTGCTGCGGCCGACCTCTGAGCCGGTGCCGGCGGTGGTGGGAACGCAAACGCAGGGGGTCAGGGAGCTCCAATCGTCGGTGTATTGAAATTGGTCCAGGCGCATGTCGGGGCGCTTGACGAGGAGGCGGATGGCCTTGCCGACGTCGAGGGCGCTGCCGCCGCCGAAGGCGATGATGCCATCGGCCTTGTGATCGCGATAGGCGCGGCCGCCCATGATGACGTCGACCTCGATGGGGTTGGGATGGACCTCGGCGTAGAGGGACCAACCGGTGTTCCGGGCTCCGAGCGGGGCGAGGGCTTTTTCGAGGAGGGCAAAGGCCTCGGTTTTGAGGAGGCCGGGATCGGTGACGACGAGGGGGCGGAGGATGCCGAGGGCTTGGAGGCGGGCGGGGAGTTCGGCGAGGACGCCGGGGCCGTAAAGGGTTGGTGTGGGGAAGGAAAAAACGGAGATTGGCGCGCTCATTGGCGCGGCATCTTGGGGTGAAGGCGCGAAAAGCGCAACTGGCGGGAGGGGCGAGTTTTTCATGGGATTGGCGGGGGAATTCTGGTAGGGCAATGGGATGGCAGGCCAATTTGGGTCGATATATTCGCAGGGGTTCATCCGGGCGGCGGTCTGCGTGCCGACGCTGCGGGTGGCGGATCCGGAATTCAACACGGACCGGACGCTGGAGCTGGCGCGGAAGGCGGCGGAGGCGAAGGCGGCGGTCGCGCTGTTCCCGGAGTTGGGGATTTCGGCTTACTCGAACGACGATTTGTTCCACCAGGACGCGCTGCTGGAGGCGAGCCGGGCGGCGTTGGGACGGGTGTTGGAGGCGAGCTCGGAATTGGGCGTGATCCTGGCGGTGGGATGCCCGCTGCGATTTGACGGGAAGCTGTTCAACTGCGCGGTGGTTTTGCACCAAGGGAAAATCCTTGGGGTGGTCCCGAAATCGTTTTTGCCAAACTACCGGGAGTTTTATGAGAAGAGGCAGTTCACGTCGGGGCGGGACGCGCTTTTTCGGGAAGTGACGTTGCTCGGGCAGACGGCGCCGTTTGGGGCGGACTTGATTTTTGCGGCGTCGAATGTGGAGGGGCTGAAGGTCCATGTGGAGATTTGCGAGGATCTGTGGACGCCGATCCCGCCGAGTTCCTTTGCGGCGTTGGCGGGGGCGACCGTGCTGCTGAATTTAAGCGCGAGCAACATCACGATTGGAAAGGCGGAGTACCGGCGGAACCTCTGCGCGAGCCAATCGGGCAAATGCATCGCGGCATACCTTTATTCGGCGGCGGGGCCTGGGGAATCGACGACGGACCTGGCGTGGGATGGGCACGCGATGATTTACGAGAACAACCATTTGCTGGCGGAATCGGAGCGGTTTCCGGACGCGGGACAGATGATCACGGCGGACATCGACCTGGAATTGCTGCAGCAGGAGCGGATGCGGAGCACCAGCTTCAACGAGGCGGGACGCGCGGCCGGGGAGGCTGTGGCTGGGATCCGGGCGGTCCCGTTCGTTTTCGCGGCGCCGACGGGGGAGGTTGGGCTGCGGCGGGAGGTGAGCCGGTTTCCCTATGTCCCGGCGGAGAGGCGGGAGCGGGACGATCGGTGCTACGAGGCCTACAACATCCAGGTGCATGGGTTGATGAAGCGGCTTTCCAGCGCGGGCATGAAGCGGGTGGTGATTGGGATTTCGGGCGGGCTGGACTCGACGCACGCGTTGATTGTG
>CAZSXX010000240.1:0-7298 GCA_964611245.1 uncultured Verrucomicrobiota bacterium
CGCCCGCCCCCCCGCCGCGATCACCTCCCGCTGTTTCCCCGCGACATCCGGCACCTCAAACGCAATGTGCGCAAACCCCGGCCGGGCAATCTCCGCCCCCGCCGGGTCCAGCCCGTCCGCAAACTCAAAAATCTCCAGCGTCGGCCCTCCGTCCCCATGCCCCGGCAGCCGCAGGTGCCTTCCCTTCGCCCGCGCGTTGGCCCTCGCCGTCAGCCCCTCGAACTTCGGCCCCTGGTGGTCCCGCTCGCTGCTGACTGGCTCGCATTCAAACAAATCCACATAAAACGCCATCAACCGCCGCCAATCCCGGGCCACCAGGTTCGTGTGCGCGTAACGGATCGTACCCGGGGTGTTCACGCCATCATTCACCCCCAACACCTACCCGAATGCAAACCCGAATCCCCTCCCCCCGGCCCCCATTTTTTCTGTAACTTTATTCCACCGGCCGTGTTCTTCTGCTACAATCGGCCTGCGCCGCGGGCCAGCACGATGATCGACTCAGAACAATTTGAGGTGTTCATGCGGAACTACCAGAACATGGTGTTCTCGACTGCCATCCGTCTGCTCGCCAACGAAACCGAGGCCAAGGACGTCTCCCAGGAGGTCTTTCTCAAAGCCTACGAACGCTTCGCCGACCTCCAGCACAGCCCCACCGCCGGCGGCTGGCTCAAAACCGTCACCACCAACCTCTGCCTCAACCACCTCACCCGTTACCGCAACCGCTGGCGCTTTTTCTCCGACCTCTTCCATCGCGACGACGACGATGATTTCACCCTCGACATCCCCGCCCCCGAGTCCACCACCGACCACATGCACGGCTTGGACCAGCGCCAGTTGGTCGAGGCCGCGTTGCACCGCCTCCCGGCCGCCCAGCGCGTCCCCCTGGCCCTCTACCATTACGAAGGGAAATCCTACGAGGAGATCGCCGAAATCACCGGCAGCTCCCTCAGCAAGGTGAAGACCGACATTTTCCGCGCCCGCGAATCCCTCCGCAAAAAACTCAAGCTCGACCTCGCCGGCGAGGAGGGCTGGGAGGAATACGGTGGCGCCCCCTCGCCATCCCGGGCGCCCGCCCCGCCGCCCCGCCGCCCCGAGCGCTTCAACATGATCGGCCAGGTCCTGTCCCCAACCGCCGTCTAGGATTCCTTGCATGTCGCCCGAATATGAAAAAAAGTTGGAGGAGCGGATCCACCGCGAATTGATGGGCGCGCCCGGGCGGCCCGCCCCCGACGCCCTCGTCAGTTCCGTGTTGGCCGCCATCCAGGAGCGCGCCGCCCGCCCGTGGTGGCGCCGGCCCATCCCGCAGTGGCCGCGCAAGAACCAATTCCTCTTCGTCGCCGCCATGCTGGCCATCGTCGCCGCCGCCATGCTCCGCCTCGAGGCGGTCTGGCCTGCGGACGCCATCTCCGACCTTCCCAACCAAGCCGCCGCCGCCATCAACCCGGTCCGTCCCGCATGGGAGTTCCTCGAGGCCGTCACCCGCGCCGCCGCTCTGGTGGTCCAATCCCTCAGCCAGCCCTGGCTCATCGCCTTGGGCCTGGGCGCGCTGTTTTTTTACCTCTCCTGCGTGGGCATGGGCATGGCGTGGTACCGCGTCACTTTCCAGAAAGGCGCCCCGGCTCTGGCCCGTGCTTGATTTGATTTTTCGAAGGCTCTGATGCCAAAGTTTCTCACATTCACCCTGGCCCTCCTTGTCCTCGCTGGCTTCGCCCCGGCGCAGGACGGCCCCGCCACCGCCGCCGCTCCCTCCGGTGATCGCGCGGAGATTTCCGCCGAGTCCGAAGCCGCGATGGTCGAGGCCATCGTCGGCTCCCGTTCAGTCGCGGAAACCGGGCCCACCGGCGGGACCGGACGCCCTCGCCGCCGCCATCCCGAACCCCTCGTCCAAGTCCGCGGCGACCTCACCGTCAACGAAGGCGAGACCGTCGGCGACATCGTCGTCGTCGCCGGCCGCCTCACCATGAACGGAACCGTCGACGGCAGCGTCGTCTCCATCGCCAGCGAAACCGTCATCAACGGCGAGGTCCGCGACACCCTCGTCGTCGTCCCCGGCCCCCTGACCATTGGCCCAAAAGCGGACCTCCAGCGCGACTCCATCGTTGTCGGCCAATACACCTTGGATCCCGCCGCCAAAATCGGCGAGTTCCACCCCGTCGCCATTCCCGAGATCGTCCCCGTGGTCAACGGCGTCAAAGATTTCCTCTTCCAAGGGGTTCTCCTCATGCGCCCCCTCCCCCCGTCCATCCAGTGGGTCTGGGTCGTGCATGCCTCCGTCTTCCTCGTCCTGCTGGGGCTCACCCTCCTGTTTCCCAAGCCCGTTCAGCTTGGCGCCGGCGCCATCGCCGACCGTCCCGTCGTCTCGATGTTCAGCGGGTTTCTCACCGCCATCCTGTTCGTCCCCCTCGTTGTCCTCCTCGTCATCACGGTCGTCGGCATCGCCGCCATCCCCTTCGCCGTCGCCGGAATCATCCTCGCCTCCCTCTTCGGCAAAGCCTCCGTCATGTCCTTCCTCGGCCAGCAGGTCGGCCGCAACCTGCGCCTCTCCATTTTGGAGTCGCCCCTCCTCGCCTTGGTCGTTGGCGCCCTGATTCTCACCGCCTTCTACACCATCCCGATCCTCGGCCTTCTGGTCTGGTGCGTCGCCACCTTGCTTGGCCTCGGCGCCATCATGGTCGCCACGGCCTCCGCCCTCAACAACCAGCCCACCGTTCCCACCCCGGTCGGCGTGCCGCTCCGCCCCCCCGTCCCCCCGGTCTCCATGGCGGCGGCCCCTTTGGCTTTGGATCCCTCGGCCCCCCTGGCCCCTCCGTCTCCCTCCCCGCTCCTCCTCCAACGGGTCGGCTTTTGGAAACGCTTTTTCGCCGCCGGGCTCGACTGGATCCTCCTCTCCTTCCCCATCGCCTTTTCCAACGGCTTCTTCCCCGTCATCCTCATCGTTTATTTCGTCAGCATGTGGACCTGGAAAGGCACCAGCATCGGGAAAATCTGCCTCGGCCTCAAAATCGTCCGCACCGATGGAACCCCCATCGATTTCGCCGTCGCCCTCGTCCGCAGCCTGTCCAGTTGCTTCTCCTTCGTCGTCTTTTTCCTCGGCTTTTTCTGGGCTGGCTGGGACCGCGAGAAACAATCCTGGCACGACAAGATCGCTGGGACCATTGTCGTGCAGGTCCCCAAGGGCGTCTCGCTCCTTTGATCAATCATCCGCGCCGCGCGTCAATGGACGCCCGCCCCGGCCATGCTTTCGCACGCCTCCTCGCACCGCTCGCAGCTCTCCGCGCACTCCTGGCAATGGTCCATCGAGTGCTTCCGGCACTCCTCCGCGCACTTCCTGCAAACCTCCACGCAGTGCCGGCAAATGTGCTCCGCCTCCTCCGAACCCCGCGCCATCAACGCCGCCGCGAACCGGCAGATGTCCGCGCAGTCCTGGTTCAATTCGATGCAGCGCGCCATCATTTTCACGTCGTCCTCGTGCAGGCACGCCGTGGCGCACCGGTCGCACGCCGTCGCGCATTCGTGGCATGCGTCAATGCATGCCTGGTATCGTTTGTGGTCCATTTCCTTTCCTTCCTTCTTTCGCTTGATTGCCTTGTTTGAAGCGGACCCTTCCATGGGCCCGTGCTTCGTTCCTCATTTGATCGGGAACCTCGGCCATCCACTCCCCCGGTTCCATCCGGTCGATCGCCCAAAAACAGGGCAGGGGAGCCCCCGGCTCAGCCGCCCGTTGTCTTCCCTCCCGCCCCTGTGCTAGCGTCCACTCGCAAAATGGACGACAATCTCTCCGCCCTGCTCAGACTCTCGCACGACCTCGGCTCCCCCGAGCGCCGTTTCGCCATCCTCGGCGAAGGCAACACCTCCGCCCGCCTCGCCCCCGGCCAGTTCGCCGTCAAGGCCAGCGGCTGCAACCTCGCCACCTTGGCCCCCTCGGACCTCACCCACTGCGACGCCGGGAAAATCCTCAAGCTCCTCGACGCGAAGAAAACCACCGACGCCGCCATCGACCAGGCCCTCTTCGACTCCCGCCTCAACGCCAAATCCAAAAAGCCCAGCGTCGAATCCATTTTCCACGCTTGGCTCCTCACCCTCGACGGCGTCGAATTTGTCGGCCACACCCACCCCGTCACCGTCAACCAAATCCTCTGCTCGCCCCGCGCCCGCGATTTCGCCGAGCGCCGGACGTTCCCCGACGAAATTGTCTGCTGCGGCCCGGAAAGCGTCTTCATCCCCTATTTCGACCCCGGCCTTGCCCTCGCCCGGGAAATCCGCGACCGCACCACCGCCTTCATCAAGGAGCGCAACGCCATCCCCCGCCTCATTCTCCTCCAGAACCACGGCCTCATTGCCCTCGGCTCCACTCCCAACGCCGTCCTCGCCGCCACCTCCATGGCCGCCAAGGCCGCTGAAATCTTCCTCGGCGCCGCCTCCATCGGCGGCCCCAATTTCCTCACCGAGGCCCAGGTCCGCCGCATCGCCGGCCGCGCCGACGAGGCCCACCGCCAGCGCGAGCTCAAACTATGAATTTCCTCGCCATCGACCTCGGCGCCGAATCCGGCCGCGCCATCCTCGGCTCCATCGACGCCGGCCAGGTGCGCCTCGAGGAAGTCCAGCGATTTCCCAACACTCCCCTCCGCACCGACACCTCCCTCCACTGGGATTTCCAGCGCCTCCTCACCCCCGTCCTCCTCAGCCCGGGCCTCGCCCTCCAAAAGCTCGAGGCTCGCGGCGAATCCCTCGCCGGCATCAGCGTCGACTCCTGGGGCGTCGACTACGTCCTCCTCGCCCCCGACAATTCCCTCCTCCTCCCGGTCTTTCATTACCGCGACCCACGCAATCACCGCGCCGCCCAAGAGTTCCTCGCCAAGGTCCCATGGAAGGACATTTTCGCCGCCACGGGCATCCAGTACATGCCCATCAACACCCTCTTCCAGCTCGCCGCCGAGGATCCCGCGCGTCTCCGCTTCGCCTCCCGCCTGCTGGGCATCGCCGACTATTTCAATTTCATGCTCGGCGGCGCCCCCGTCATCGAGGAGTCCCTCGCCAGCACCTTCCAGCTTTACGACCCCATCCACCGCGGTTGGTCCCCGCTCCTCATGGACCGCCTCGGCGTCTCCCCGTCCCTCCTCGGTCGGGTCGTCCCCTCCGGGACCATCATTGGCGAGGCCCAACCCGGCATCCCCGGCGCCCGTGGCGCCCGCGTCATCGCCACCTGCTCCCACGACACCGGCGCCGCCGTCGCCGCCGCCCCAGCCGCTCCCGGTTCCAATTGGGCCTACCTCAGCTCCGGCAGCGCTCGCGCCCCATCATCAACGACCTCTCCCGCGAGCTCAATTTCACCAACGAAATCGGCTTCGGCTCCACCATCCGCCTCCTCAAAAACATCAGCGGCCTCTGGCTCCTCCAGGAATGCCGCCGCATTTGGGCCGCCGCGGGCTCCGGTTTTGATTACTCCGGACTCACCCGCCTCGCCGCCTCCGCCACGCCCTTCCGCAGCCTCATCAACCCGGCCGACGAACGCTTCCTCGCCCCCGCCGACATGCCCGCCGCCATCGCCGAATCCTGCCGTGAAACCGGCCAGCCAGTTCCCGGGACCCCGGGCGAATTCACCCGCTGCATCTTCGAGAGCCTCGCCTTGCTCTACCGCCAAACCCTCCTCCAGCTCGAACAGCTCACCGCGCAAAAAATCGAAGTCCTCCACATCGTCGGCGGCGGCTCCCGCAACGCCCTCCTCAACCAATTCACCGCCAACGCCTGCCAGGTCCCCGTCCTCGCCGGGCCCGTCGAGGCCACCGCCCTCGGCAACATCATGATCCAGGCCATCACCATGGGAGCGGTCCCGGACCTTCCCGCCGCGCGGGGACTCATTCGCGAAAACTTCGAAATGGCTCGGTTCGAGCCCCTCCACCGCGACGCTTGGCTGGAAGCCTTCGCCCGCGTTCAAAAACGTTGAATCCCGGCTTTGACGCCACCCGCTCGTTCCGTTAAATCTGTGGCCGCGTTTCGCATGGCCATCAGCCGCTTCAAGTTCGAACGGGAAATCCTCCTCCGGGGTGTCCAGCGCATCGCCGGGGTTGACGAAGCCGGGCGCGGCCCCCTGGCCGGTCCGGTGGTCGCCGCCGCCGTGATGCTGCCGCCGGAGTGGATCGAAAACGGCCTCCCTTCCCGCCTCCGCGGCCTCAACGACTCCAAGCAGGTCAACCCCGGGGACCGCGAGAAATTCCACGCCTTCCTCACCTCCCATCCGGCGGTCCAATTCGGCGTCGCCATCGTCTCCGTCGAGACCATCGACCGCATCAACATCCTCCGCGCCTCCCTCCAGGCCATGAACGAGGCCCTCGCCCAGCTTACCCCCGCCCCCGGCCACCCCCGCGGCGATGGCCCCCACAACCGCGCCCTCACGCATCCTCAGACCCCCCACATCGATGGCGACGCGCGCAGTTATTCGATCGCCGCCGCCAGCGTCATCGCCAAAGTCACCCGCGACCGCCTCATGCGCGGGTATGACCGCGAATTCCCCGGCTATGGCTTCGCCGAACACAAGGGATACATGACCCCGCGCCATATCGCCGCCCTCTCCGCCCTTGGCCCCTGCTCCCTCCATCGCCGTTCCTTCGCCCCGGTCCGCCAGCGCGACCCAGAACTTTTTCCCGAGGGCGTCCTCGATGGCCTGGCCTGAGGTCAAAGAATATTTCGCCGCCCTATTCCGGAAGACTCCCCGGCACCTGCGGCACGGTCGCCTCGGCGAAGCCGCCGCCCGCCGTCACCTGCGGAAAAAAGGCCTCAAATTCCTGTGTTCAAACTTCGTGGTCCACGGAGTGGGCGAGGTCGACCTGATTTTCCGCGACGGCCCCTGCCTCTGTTTTGTCGAAGTCAAAACCCGCTCCTCCGAAGTCTGGACCCGCCCCGCCGCCGCCGTCGACCGCGACAAGCGCCGCCGCCTCGTCAAAATGTCCCTCGCCTACCGCCGCAAACTCCCCAACCCCTACGTCCCTTTCCGCTTCGACATCGCCGAGGTCCTCCTCGACAACGGCCGCGTCATCGAAGTCCGCCACCTCCCCAACGCCTTCAACGAGAATCTTAGGAAGCGGTAGAACGCCTCCCCTCCCGGGATCGTTTTCGGAGGCGGCCGGCGGAGAATTTCATTTCACCCCTGATCACGTGGAGTATGATGGCTCGATTGCCTTCCACCCTGTAGAAAATGCGGCAGGGCGGTTCGACCAGTTGCCGATATCGTTCCGTTGTCCCGCGCATTTCCGGGATAATCGGCCCGCTTTGAGGATGGTTTGCAAGCTGTCCAGCATGGG
>CAZSXX010000241.1:0-7294 GCA_964611245.1 uncultured Verrucomicrobiota bacterium
AAAATCGCCCTCGGCGCCATCAAAACCTCCGACGACGTCACGCTCAATTTCGAGTGGCTCACCAGCCCGCGCGCCCCCAAGCCCGAATAACCCGCCGCGCGCACGTTCCCTCCGCCCTCACCGCGCGGAGGACAGCATCCGGATCGTCCCATCCATCGGCGCCACCGCCAGGGTGCGTCCGTCCGGCGTGAATTCCACCAAGTACACCGTGGACGGAAACGGCGTCGTGAACGTCGCCTCCCCGCTCTCCACATCCCACAGCCTCACCGTCTGGTCGCTCGACCCCGAAGCCAGCCGGCGCCCATCCGGGTGGAAAGCCACCGTTGCGATCCCCTCCGTGTGCCCGCGCAGCGTCTTCAACAGCCGCCCGCCCGGCATTTCCCACAGCCGGATCGCCCGGTCATCCCCCGCCGCCGCCAGCGTCTTCCCATCCGGGCTGAACGCCACCGATTTCAGCCCCCCATTCTTTTTCTCCGGCGCGAACACCACCTCGCCCGATTCCCATTCCACCACCTTCAACGTCCCATCCGTCCACGCCATCGCCAGCAACTTGCTGTCCGGGCTGAACCGGCATCCATAAATCTCCCCCTTCCCGCCCTCGAACGTCCGCAACGTCTTTCCGCTCCCCGCGTCCCACGTTTTCCCCGTGGCCTTCCCCGACGGGCAAAACACCGCCCGCCCATCCGGGCTCCACGCGATCGCCGCCGCCCGCCCCTCCTTCGTCTCCTCCCATGTCGCCAAAACCGCCCCCGTCTCCGCGTCGCTCACCCGCAGCCGCCCGTCGTTCCCCCCCGACACCAGCCGCTTCCCGTCCGCGCTGAACGCCACGCAATTCGCCGAGTTCTCATGGACCGCTTTTTCCCAAACCGCCTTCCCCGTCGCCGCGTCCCACACCTTCACCTTCCCCTTCCATCCCGCCGACGCCGCCCTCGCCCCGTCCTTCCGGAAATTGAACCCATACACCGCCTCCCCATGCCGCCAGATGGACCGCCCCACCTCCGCTTCCTCCGCGCTCCACCACCGCAGCGTCCCATCCGCCGCCCCCGACACAATCTCCCTCCCATCCCGGCTCACCGCCACCGCGTGCACCGCCGCCGTGTGCCCCCGCGCCGTCGCCAGCTCCTTACCGCTTTCCGGATCCCAAAAACGCAGCGTCTCGTCCGTCGATCCCGTCACGATCCATTTGCCGTCCGGCGCCCACGCCACCGCGTTCACCCACCGTCCGTGCCCCGTCAGCGTTTGCCGCCGCGCCCCCGTCGACCCGTCGAAAATGTGCCCCAGCGCGTCCTTCCCCGCGGACGCCAGCCACCGCCCGTCCGGGCTGAACGCCACCGCCTGCTGCGCCGAATAAACGTCGTCCATCGGCAACTGCGCCTCCGCCAGCGTCTCCAGCTTCGGCGTCCCCAAAATCCCCACGATCCCGTCCCACGTCCCCGCCGCCAGCCTTCCGCCCACCGGGCTGAACGCCAGCGCCACCACCGGCTTCACCCCATACTCATTCGTCGCCACCCGTTCCCCCGTCGCCGCGTTCCACAGGCTCACCATCCCCACCACCCCGCGCCCCTCCGCCCGCCGCCAGGAGCACCCCGCCACCCACTGCCCTTCCGGGCTCCACGCCACCGCCGCGATTCCCTGCCCGTTGCCCTCGAATTTCCGCGTCTCCGTCCGCGTCGCCACATCCCAAATCCGCACCGTCCCGTCCGACGCCGCGCTGGCCAACATCGCCCCATCCGGCCGGAACTCCGCCTTCCATGCCGCGGCCTGGTGCCCGCTCAACGTCGCCACCGCGCCCCCCGTCTTCGCCTCCCACAGCTTCACCGTCCGGTCGCCCGACGTCGTCGCCAGCCATTTCCCATCCGGGCTGAACTGCGCGCCCGTCACCGGCCCCGTGTGCGCCGCCACCGTCCTCGTGCTCCGGTCCGCCAGCGCGTTCAGGTGGCGCCATTCCCAGCCCCGGTGCGCTTCCGGCGCTTTCCCCAGCCACCGCTGCGCCTCCGAATTCTCGTTCAGCCGGATCGCCGAGGACGCCGCCGACACCGCCGCCAGGTAAAGGTCGTGATCGCTGGCCAACGCCGTTCCAAGGGACAGGAAAATCGCGGCCGCGTTTTTCATTCGAGGCTTCCTTTCCACCCGTTCAAAATCCCCGCCCACGCCTCCCGCAACCCATCCGCCCGGCCCCGGTCCTGGATCCGCTCGTGCATCACCGCCAGCGCGCATTTCCCCCCGGACGGCGTGATCTTGATCTCCACCGTCTCCCCCGCCGGATGCCCCGGCCCCGACAGCGTGCATCGGAACATCTTCCCCGGCGTCGCCTTCTCCACCGTCACCGTCGTCTCCGGCTTCGCCCAGCTTCCCTCCTCGATCGCCGCGAACACCTTCTCCGGCGGCGCCGTGATCGATTTCGTCACGCAAATGTTGTATCCTCGCGGCCGTCCATCCTTCTCCGCCATCCCGTGCGCCGCCTCGTAAGCCACCACCAGCGTCGTCGTCCACCACGGGTCCACCTTCATCTCCTTGAAAAAGAAGTCGCCCACCTCTTTCCGTCCCGCTTTGGGCCCCAGTTTTTTGTCCGCCAGCGCCACCCAATCCGCCGTCGTCTTGCCTGTCTGCTTGAGCGTCGCTTCGGGGGTCACCGGAAATTTCGGGGTCGTTTCCACGCGCATAAGTGTGCGCAGCCTGCTCCCACCGCTTCATTTTGTCCCGCGCAAAAATCGCCCCGGATCGCCCGCCTGCCTTCCCATTTCGCCGCCCCACAACCCCTCGCGGTCCTTGCGTGGCGCGGCGCCTTGCCGTATGGTCCCGCCTTTCGCGTTTGGACGCGCGCTCACGGGGAGCCCGTCGCAAACGCGTTCCGCTTTTTATGCCAGACTCATTCATTCAAAATTTGTTCGCCGAACGCATCGGCGGGAACCAATACGGCAAGTCCACCGCCATCTATAAATTCGAAAAAATCAAGCGCGCCAAACGCGCCGCCCTCGCCGCCAACCCCGGCGCCGAAATCATCGACATGGGCGTCGGCGAGCCCGACGAAATGGCCTTCCCCGAAATCGTCGCCGAACTCCACCGCGCCGCCTCCAAGCCCGAGAACCGCGGCTACGCCGACAACGGCGACGCCGCCCTCAAGCAGGCCGCCGCCCGTTACATGGACCGCGTCTGCGGCGTCCCCGGCGTCAATCCCGACACCGAAGTCCTCCACTCCATCGGCAGCAAGGCCGCCCTCTCCATCCTCCCCGCCGCCCTCGTCAACCCCGGCGACTATGTCTTGATGACCACCCCCGGCTACCCCGTCTTCGGCACCCACGCCAAATATTACGGCGGCCTCGTCCACAACCTCCCCCTCACCGCCGCCAACCAGTTCCTCCCCGACCTCAACAGCATCCCCGCCGAGGTCCTCGCCAAGGCCAAGGCCCTCGTCATCAATTATCCCAACAACCCCACCGGCGCCAGCGCCACCCCCGCCTTCTTCGCCGAGGTCGTCGCCTTCGCCAAAAAGAACAACCTCGTCGTCATCCACGACGCCGCCTACGCCGCCCTCGTCTTTGAGGGCAAGCCCCTCAGCTTCCTCGCCACCCCGGGCGCCAAGGACGTCGGCATCGAGCTCCATTCCACCAGCAAGACCTTCAACATGACCGGCTGGCGCTGCGGCTTCGTCGTCGGCAACGAACTCCTCGTCAAGGCCTACGGCGACGTCAAGGACAACACCGATTCCGGCCAGTTCCTCGCCATCCAGCACGCCGCCGCCTATTGTTTCGACCACCCCGAGATCACCGAAAAAATCGCCGCCAAATATTCCCGCCGCATGGACGGCCTGGTCCAAGTCCTCCAAAGCGCCGGCTTCAACGCCCGCAAACCCCGCGGCTCCTTTTTCCTCTACGTCAACGCGCCCAAAGGCGTCACCCTCCCCGACGGCTCCCGCAAGGAGTTCAAGAACGCCGAGGAGGCCAGCCAATGGCTCATCACCGAAAAACTCATCTCCACCGTCCCGTGGGACGAGGCCGGCGCCTCCCTCCGCTTCAGCGTCACCTTCGTCTGCAAAGGCGAATCCGATGAGCAGCGCGTCCTCGCCGAGATCAGCCGCCGCTTGCAGGGCGCGCGTTTCGACTTTTAGAGGCGCTATTTTTTGCGGCACACCCCGCTTTCGCCGAAATCCCGGCTTGATCGAGGCCCTCCCTGCGGTATCTTGGTGTCATCGTGAGCCATCAGAAGCGGCTCCGTGAACACAGATTCCATGAACATTCTCCAATCAACCAAAGCGCGGTGCCAGGGTCGGGGCTTCACCCTCATCGAACTCCTGGTGGTCATTGCCATCATCGCCATCCTCGCCGGCATGCTCCTGCCCGCCATGGCCAAGGCGAAAGCCAAGGCGCAGGGGATCATGTGCATGAACAATGGCAAGCAGTTGATGATCGCATGGAACATGTATGTCACGGAGAACAATGATCGGCTCCCGTTCGCCTACGCGCCCGAGGGATCCGTCAAGAAAGCTTGGGTCCAGGGCATTCTGGATCCGGACGCGTCGGCCATCACGCACGACAATTGGAACACCAACAAGCTCGCTGCGGGCGTTGTTTGGGATTTTGTGGCCAAGAACGCGGCTGTTTACAAATGTCCGGCGGATAATTATCGCCCTCTTGGCGCGAAAATCGCCCGGGTGCGCAGCATTTCCATGAATGCCTGGTGCGGCATGAATCAGGGCGACTGGACTTGGTTCGGGGGGCCGGAATACCGCAAGTTCGTCAAGATGGGCGATATGGTGACCCCCGGTCCCTCCAAAACTTGGGTCTTCGTGGATGAGCAGCCGAGAAGCATCAATGACGGCTTTTTCTGCGTGAACATGAACCCCTATCCGAATCTCGCTTCGGCCGTCCTTCCCGACGTGCCGGCCGCCTACCACAATGGCGCCTGCGGGTTCTCGTTCGCGGATGGCCACTCCGAAATTCATAGTTGGAAAGATCCCCGGACTCGGGCGGCCGATCCGCGCACGGTCAACAGCCACGCGAACAACAAAGACATCCTGTGGCTCTGGCAGCACAGCACCGCCCGCTTCGACGGCCGCTGACCCGGTCCTCTTCCAAGTCACCGATTTTTGCCAGGCGGCGCGCTCAAATCATGGGCGCGCCGCCTTCCCTTTTTCATTGATGGATTGACCCGCGGCCCGCGTCTGAGATTATGCGGAAACACCTGATGACAATGAAACGAAGCATTCTGAATTCGACCCTGTGGGCCCTGGCCATCTCGGCCGGCGCATTTTCAACCTTCGCGGCGGAGGGCTACACCGACACCCCCATGCAGCCGAACGGAAAATGGCATGTCCACGACCCCAACCGCCCCAAGCCCCCCGTCGTCGCCCCTGGCAAGTTATTCAGCCAAATGGCCAACGCCCCCGAGGACGCCGTCGTCCTCTTCGACGGCAAGGACCTCTCCAAATGGCGCGCCGGCAAAGGCGGCGATGTCAAATGGAAGGTCGAGAACGGCTACATGGAAACCACATCCGACGTCATCTGGACCAAGGACGAGTTCGGCGATTTCCAGCTCCATCTCGAATTCGCCACCCCCTCCGAAGTGAAGGGCAGTGGCCAGGGACGCGGCAACAACGGCGTCAACATTTTCGGCCGCTACGAAATCCAGGTCCTCGATTCCTACAACAACGAAACCTACGCCGACGGACAAGCCTCCGCCATTTACGGCCAGACTCCCCCGCGCGTCAACGCCTCCCGCCCCCCCGGCGAATGGCAGACCTATGACATCATCTTCGAAGCCCCCCGCTTCGACGAAAAGGGCGAGCTCATCAAGAAGGCCCACATCACCGTCCTCCACAACGGCCTCGTCGTCCATCACCGCCAGGAAATCTGGGGCCAGACCAACCATCGCTCCGTCGGCACCTACAAGGGCGCCAAGGAAAAAGGCCCCATCCAGCTTTACGAGCACGGCAACCCGGTCCGCTTCCGCAACATCTGGATTCGGCCCCTCGGCGAATATGACGCCGGCGCCAAAAAGTGACGGCGCCCAATGACTGCATTTCAAAAAGGGTCGCGGCTCCTGGCTGCGGCCCTTTTTTGTTTTTCCGCGGAGCCGCTCCGGGCGCAATTTGCATTCTCAAACGTCGAGCCGCTTCCCGCCGGGGAGGCCCGCGTCCGCCTCGCCGTCCCCGCCGGGACCGCCGCCCGCGTTGATTCCTCCGCCGACCTCGCGGTTTGGAATGGATTCCTCACCGTCGGCGCGGGCACCCTCGTCCACACCGACTCCTTCGCCGGCCAGCGATTCTACCGCGCGGCCCAGGTCCCCACCACCTCGCTCACCGGCGACCACCTTTCCACCGACTCCGGCGACCTCGTCATCCGCCCCGTCACCCACGCCTCCTTCGTTTTGAGCTGGAACGGAAAAATGATTTACAACGATCCGGACACCGCCACCTACACCTCCTTCCCGAAAGCGGACTTGATCCTCGTCGGCCACGAACATGGCGACCACCTGGACGCCGCCACCATCACCGCCGTCAAGGCCCCGGCTGGCCTCATCATCGCCTCCCAGGCCGTTTACAATGCCCTCTCCACCACCCTCCGCGCCTCCACCATCGTCCTCGCCAACGGCGCCTCCACCAATGTCCTCGGCCTTTCCGTCGAAGCCGTCCCGGCCTACAACGCCAACCACCCCAAGGGATCAGGCAACGGCTACATTCTCACCCTCGGCGGCCGCCGCGTCTACATGTCCGGCGACACCGGCAACACCCCGGAAATGCGCGCCCTCCAAAACATCGACGTCGCCTTCCTCGCCATGAATGTGCCGTTCACCATGTCGATCAACGACGCGGCCACGGCCACCCGCGCCTTCCGGCCCCGCATCGTTTACCCCTACCATTTCCGCAACCAGGATGGCACATTCGCGAACCTCAACTCATTCAAAACCCTCGTCGGCACGGACCTTCCCATCGAGGTGCGGCTGCGCAAATGGTTTTGAGGACCGCCCCGGCGCTCAGTGCGTCATCGCGTAGATCAGCACATTGAACCCGATCGGGTACGCCTTCGGCTCCGAGAACGTCTGGAAGTAAAACGGGTCGCTCATCTCCTCCTCCCACCCATCCCCAAGGTCCGTGTTGTGCCCGATGAAGCACACCATCCGGTTCCGGTCGTCATAAATGGCCGCGTAATGGACCTCCTTCCAGTCCGCGCTCTCCCACGTCTGCTGTCCCCTCGAGCGCGTCCCCAGGCTGATGTTCGGAACCTGGTACTTTTCCTTCAGGTCATACACAATGTGGAAAATCGGGTGCTCCAGCGGGATGTCCACCGGCTCCCGG
>CAZSXX010000242.1:0-7240 GCA_964611245.1 uncultured Verrucomicrobiota bacterium
CCCCACCTTGTTGAACGTCTCCAAAAACTGCTCCTGCTTGTTGATCGCAAAATCGTCCTCCAGCCCCGGCCGCACCTGCCGGATCTTCCGCATCACCCCCCGCACCTCCTCCTCCAAGTCGTCCTAATCCTCAATCGACCGCGCCTTGACCCGGATTTCATAATCCGGCCGCGACCGGAACGTCCCCGCGAACTTCCGGATCGGCACCACCGCCATGTTGTCCAGGCTGAATGCCCCCAAAAATGATCCCTGCGACTCCAGCACCCCCACCACCTCCAGCCCATACCCGTCAAACTTCACCGTCTTCCCAATCGGCGACTCCTTCTGGAACAGGTTCGTCGCCACTTGCGACCCTATCACCACCACCGGCCGGCCCCCGTCCGATTCCCCCTCCGTGAAAAACCGCCCCTGCGCCACCGACACTCCGCTCGTGTCCACGAATCCCTCCGTCGATCCAATGATCACCACCCCCGACGTGCTCCGGTTCTTGTATCGTGCCGGCCGCCTCGCCTGGGCCACCGGCGCCACCGCCTTTGCCAGCGTCAGTTGCCGCGACAGCGCCTTGGCCTGGTCCAGCGTGATTTCCCTCCGCTTCTGCGCGCGGATCCACTCCTCGTGCGAACTGATGAACCACCCAAACCGCTGCACATACAGCACATCAGGCCCCAGCGACGAGATGCTCTGCCGGAACGCCCCGTTCAGCCCCTCGATCGCCGTCCCCATCAGCGTCACCGTCACGATCCCCACCACGATCCCCAGCGTCGTCAGCGCCGAGCGCAGCTTGTTCGCGCGCAGCGCCGAAAACGATATTCTCAGCCCTTCCCGGAACTCGGACCAAAAGTTCATGCGGCGGATGCCTCGTTCGTCCCGGCGCGGCGGGGCAGGGGAGGCGCCCCCCCGGTCGCTTGCGCCGCCATTGCCCGGTCAATCTCTTCGGAGGTGGTCGCCATGGTCAGCCGTTCAGGCGGCGTTTCCGCCCCGGACCGCGCCGGTTGAGGCCGTCTTTTCAATGATTTCATCCGCCGAAATCAGCCCGTCCCGCAGCCGGATGATCCGCCGCGCGTGCCGCGCCACGTCCTCCTCATGCGTCACCAGGATGATCGTGTTCCCCTTGTCCGCCAACGACTCGAACAACGCCATGATCTCCTCCCCCGTCTTCGAGTCCAAGTTCCCCGTCGGCTCGTCCGCCAGCAGGATCGACGGGTTGTTCACCAGCGCCCGCGCGATCGCCACCCGCTGCCGCTGCCCGCCCGACATCTCGTTCGGCCGGTGGTGCACCCGGTCCGCCAGCCCCACCGCCGCCAGCGCGTCCAGCGCCTGCTTCCGCCGCGCCTCCGATGGCTTCGCCGCGTAAATCAGCGGAAGCTCCACGTTGTGCAGCGCGTCCGAACGCGGCAACAGGTTGAAGCTCTGGAACACGAACCCAATCTCCTTGTTCCGGATTTCCGCCAACTGGTTGTCGTCCATCTCGCTCACCCGCGACCCATTCAGCGTGAACTCTCCCGAGCTCGGCGTGTCCAGGCATCCCAACAGGTTCATCATTGTCGACTTGCCCGACCCCGACGGCCCCATGATCGCGACATACTCCCCGCTTTCGATCGAGAGCGTCACATCCCGCAGCGCGTGGATCGTTTCGCTCCCCATCTGGTACCGGCGGGAGATGTTTTGCAGGCGGATGAGCGGCACGGCTAGTCCTGCTTCTTTTTCTGTTTCTTCTTCGCCTCCGGGTCCTCCCGGCGGATCTTCTTCTTGTCCTCCAGCTCCCGGCTGATCGCCTTGTAACCGCCCGACACCACCTCCTGCCCCTCCGTCAATCCCTCCAGGATCGCGATGTGCGTGTCGTCGCTGATCCCCGTCTTCACCTTCACCTGCTTCACCGTGTCCCCTTCCGCCACAATCACCACGGCCGGGACCCGCATCGCCTCCTCGCTTTTCTTCTGCCGCGATTCCGGATCCTTCGTCTGCGCCGCCTGCCGCCGCGCCTCGTCCTGCCGCTCCCGGTCCTCGTCCGTGATCCGCGTCGTCACGCTTTGGATCGGCACCGCGATCACATTCGTCACCGACCGCGTCTCGATCTCCGCTGTCACCGACATCCCCGGCCGGAAAATCTCCTTTTCCTGCACCCGGATTTTAACCTCAAACTTCGTCGCCTCCTGCGCGCTCTGCGACATCCCTCCCCCTCCCGCGCCGCTGCCCGAGTTTTTCGACGCGTTGGCGATCTCCGTCACCAGCCCGTTGAACTTCCGGTCCCGGAACGCCTCCACCTCCAGCCGCGCCCGCTGCCCAATCCGGATCAACACCACGTCGCTCTCCCCAATGTCCACCCGCGCCTCCATGTCGCTCAGGTTGGCGATCGTCATGATCTCCGTCCCCGCCATCATCGCCGTCCCCACCACCCGCTCCCCAAGCTGCGAACGCAGCTTCGTCACCGTCCCATCGATCGGCGAGACAATCGTCGTCTTGCTCAAGTCATCCTCCGCCCGCGCCAAACTCGCCTTCACCTGCTCCGCCTGGTGCGTGCTCGTCTCAAAGGACGCCTTCATCACCTCGAACGACGTCTTCGCCGTCAGGTAATCGGAGTCCGACACCAGCTTCCCCTCATGAAGCTGCTTCACCCGCGCCAGCTCCAGCCGCGCCTTGTCCAGGTTCGCCTGCGCCAGGTTTCGGTTCGCCAGCGCCGAAAGGTGGCTCGCCTCAATCGAATTCCGCTGCGCGATGTAGTTGTCCGGCTTGATCTTCAGCAGCAGGTCCCCCTTCTTCACCGTGTCCCCGTCCCTCACCGGCAGGTCAATGATCTCCCCGCTCACCTCCGGGTTGATCACCACCTGCACCACCGGCTGGATTCGCCCGTTGGCCACCACGATCTCCGTCAAGTCGCGCCGCCCCGCCTTCTCGGTCTGCACCTCGATGAACACCTCCCGTTTCCGGAGGACCGCAAACGTCGCCAGCCCGGCTATCGCCACGCCGATCAACGAAAACACGATCACCCGCCGCTTCTTGCTATTCGCGTTCGCCATGAAATTTCCTGCTATATGACACGTCCGGATTTGAAATGTTTCACGTTATTCCGGCCCGTCCCCGTCCTCACATCACAAATTGCCCCGTCTGCGGGATCGCCAGCAGGATCGCCCGGTGCACAACCCACACGCCCAGTGTCCACATCGCCGCCCGTTTGAGCGGCACACCGGCCAACACGGAAACAGACACCGCCACGGTCACCGTGAACCAAATATAAAATGGGTTGATCGCCCCAAGCACAAGGTGCAGCCGGTTCGTGAAATCCAAATCCCCAACCAGGATCGCCGGAGATATCGAAATCAACCGGCTCATCGCCAGCGAGGCCAGCGACGAGATCACCATCCCCACCAGTTGGATTCCCAGCGACAGCCCCGCCGCCTCCACCGCCTTCATGTACTCCACGTCCGCGTCGAAAACCTTTTCGCTCACGATCCAAATGACAAATCCCCAGAAAAACGGGATCCCGAACGCATACCCGATCGTCGCGATCACCCCGCCGATTTTCATCACCATCGGCATCCACCCCGCCGACGCCGCCTCAAACTGGTCCGCCTGCGCCCGCGTCAACTTCCCCTTCTCCACCTGCTGGTCCATCGCCTTGGACTGCTGCTTCATGATCTCGTGCATGAACGTCTCCTGCGAAAACAGGAGCAGGACCAGCACCGACCCAATTACCATGTAGAGGATCGCCGGGACCGCCCAATTGCTGTGCCGGACCGGCCGGTTCTTGAGTTCCGTGAAAACTTCTCCGGGTGCGGCCAGCGTGTTGAACATCCGGCCCAATGCTGACCCATCCCCACTCGACGGTGCGCTTGCGGATTCCATAAGGGGAGTTATTGAAACTCCTCTTTTCCCGCCCGTCACGGAAGAAAGGGTAATCCCTGACCTCCCCTCAGGCCATCGCCTTATTTCTCCGCCGCCAGGAAATCCACCTTCGCGCTCAATTCCGGCGTCAAAAACCCATCCGGATTCTTGATTTGCACCTTCACCTGCAGCGTCCCCTTCTGCCGGCTCGCCTCCGGCGCCTTCTCCGCCACATACCCTTCGTAAACCCGGTCCGGATACGCCTCCGGGCTCACCGTGCACCGCTGGTTCAGCGTCACCTTCGCCACGTCCGCCTCGTTCAAATCGATCTCCACCTGCAAATCCTTCAAGTCCGCCACCGCCACCAGCGCCGTGCTCGGCCCCCTCGTCCCCCCAAAGCTTTGCGGCGTCACCAATTCGTTCGGGTCCACCAACTTCTCCAGCACCACCCCGTTGATCGGCGACCGGATCACCGTCCAGTCGATGTAATTCTGGATTCCAAAAATCTGCCCCTCCACCTCCTGCAAGCTCGCCTTCGCCGCCGCCACCGCCAGCCGCGCGTCATCCTCCAATTGCCTCGATTCAACCTTCTCCTTCGCCAGTTGGATCACCCGGTCATAATAAATCTGCGCCTTCTCCAGCGCCACGCGCCCCGCCGCCTGCCGCCCCTTCGCCTCCGCCAGCCTCGCCTGGTACTCCGCGTCGTCCAGCAGCACCACCACCTGGTTGTTCGTCACCGCGTCCCCCTTCTTCACCCCAATCCACTTCACCATCCCCATGAAGCGCGGGCTGATCTCAATCCGCTCCCGCGCGATGATGTATCCGCTCACCGTCAGGATCGATGTCCCCGCCGCCGCCGCCGGCCCCATCGGTGCCGCCGCCAAATTTGTCCCGCCCGCCACAGTCGTCGCCGCCGCCTTGCCCGTTTCCCCCACGCCCACGCCCTTGCCCGCCTCCGCCGGTTTCTTCCCCACCGTTCGCACCTGGTCGCTCTCCCGGGGCCACGCGAAAAACACCGCCGCCCCCGCCCCCAGGAACACCACCAGGAATATGATCCAGACCGACTTTTGCGACCGCGTCTTCTCCTCGCGGTCAATCCTCAGGCTCTGCAGTTTTTCGGGCGTCATATTGATTTCAACGAGGCAATCACCGGCAGCCGCGCCGCCCGGATCGCCGGCAGCAAGCTCCCCACCAACCCCACCAGCAGCGAGAACACAAGCCCCTTCGTGATCAACCTCGGCGTGATCCGGAACTCAAACACTGTTTCGCTGAAATTGTCGAAGCTCAGCGTCCCCGTCGCCAGCCCGTTCATCGGCATCGCCAGCGCGCACCCAATCACCCCGCCGATCAGCGCCAAAAAGCATCCCTCCAGCAAAAAACTCACCAGGATCGTCCGCCGCCGGAATCCCAATACCCGCAGCGTCCCCACCTCCCGCGTCCTCGCCCCCACGCTCGCGTACATCGTGTTCATCGCCGCGAATACCGCCCCGATCGACATCGCCGTCGCCAAAAAATTCCCCAAAAACTTGATCGGCCCCGCCGTCTTTGTCTGCGTCTTGTAGAAATCCGTCTCCCCAATCACTTTCAGCGACAGCGTCTTGTCCGTTTCAATCCGCGCCATCAGGTTCGTCGCGCTCTCCGGGTTGGTCGTCCGCACCAGCAGGCTCGAGTAATTCTCCCGGTCAAACAGCGACCGCGTCTCGTCCCCGTCCATCCAAATCTCCGAATCAAACGCCGTGTTCCCTGCGTCGAAATGCCCCACCACCTTCAGGTTGTGCCCGCCCGTCTTGAATGTTTGCCCCACGTCCGTGTTCGCGAACCGCGCCGACAGCCGCTTGCTGATCACCACTTCCCGCTTCCCCGGCGTGAACCAATTCCCCTCCGCCAACGCCACCTGCGGCCGCAATTCCTTCCCCAGCGGCCCCACCCCCCGGATCAATATGTTCGCCTCCCCCCCGTCGCCGCGCCTCGGCAAATTGATCAACACCAGAACGTCCGCCGAAATCAGCGGCTTCCCCGCCGCATCCCGCGCCACCCCATCCAAAAACTGGATCGTCTTCACCTGCGCCAGCGTCACCTGGCTGCTCGACTCCGCCGTCGCCCCCTTCCGCATCACCAGCAAATTCCCCTCCGTCCCCGAATTCGCGCTCGACGCCTCCATCCCCACCGCCAACGCCTGCACCAGCATGTACACCGCCACCACCAGCGCCACCCCCACAATCGTCGCCAGCGTCGAGCGCCACCGCACGAACACATTGCTCACGTTGTATTTGATCGGCAGCGCCATGTTCTCAATCCAGCGTTTTCAGCCCCTCCACCACGCTCATCCGCGCCACCGAGATCGACGGCGCGATGCTCGCCGCGATCCCCAGCGCCGCCGCCACGCTGCACCCAATCCCGACGATCCGCGGCGTCACCTCCAGCGACGGAAAAAATCCCGCTGTCAGTGTCGGCGCCGGAATAAACGTGAACAGCGCCCACGACCCGCCCACCCCCAGCAACGGCCCAATCGCCGCCAACCCAAAGCTCTCCGCCAAAATGAACCCGAACAATTCCCGCCGCCGGAATCCCAGCGCCTTCAGCACCGCCAATTCCCGGAACCGCTCCCGGATCGCCATGCTCATCGTGCTCGCGCTCACCAATATCAGCGTGAACACCACCACCGAACAAATCGCGTTGATCAGCATCTTGATGTTCCCCCACATCGAAATGAACCCCAGTTGGAACGCCCGCTCCGTCTCCGCCCTCACCTCCGCCGACGTGTTCATGAACGCCGCGTTGATCGCCGTCACCACCGGCCCCACCGCGTCCACCCCCGCCGTCTTGATCCACCACGTCCCCACCTCCCCGCCCCCGCCTGAAACCTCGTCCAAATACTTGTGGTTGAAAAAAACGTTCCGGTCATCCGGCGTCCCCTCGTACAGCCCCGCCACATGCAGCTCCAAATCAAACGGCCAAAACGTCCCCTCCAAATTCATCCGGTCCCCCACCTTCAGCCCATACTTCTCCGCCGTCACCTTCCCCACCAGCGCCCCCCGCCGGTCCGCCACAAACGCCGCCGCCTGCTCCGGCGCCACCTTCGCGTCGCTCGAAATCTTCAAAAACGCCTCGGGATCCACCGCGAACTGCGCGAACATCACTTCCTCCCCACGGAACTTCCCCCCATACCACGTGAACGGGCTCACCACCTCCACCCCCGGGATCCGCTCGATGATCGGCTTCTGCTTCGCCGGCAAAAGCTGCCCCAGCGAAATCCGGTTCCGCGCGATCACCCGCGACGCGCTCCCTATGTCCTCCACCGGCAGCGTCAGCTCCCTCAACCCCACCTGCAAAATCACCAGCAAAAACAGGCTCACCGCCACACTCAGGATCGACAGCAGCGCCCGCCGCTTGTTCCGCAGCGCGTTCTTCGCGATGA
>CAZSXX010000243.1:0-5795 GCA_964611245.1 uncultured Verrucomicrobiota bacterium
TTCAGGGTCATGTACCGGGCCTGGCGGGAAGTTTTGCTGTCGAGCCACCCGATCTCAAATTCCTTGTCCTTGATGGCGTCCCTCCATTCGGAGCCGACGTCGCCGGAGAATTCCTTGTTCTCGGTGAGCCGCCACCAAGCCTGCAAAAGGCGCTCGACGATTTGGCGGCGGTCGGGAGTCCCCGCGAGGGATTCGTTCAGCCAATCCTGGGCGGCTTTTTCGCGGGCGACGTCACCGGCGGCCACGGTGATGGGCACGGTGGAGATCTGGAAGGCTCCGTCGTAATGGAGTCGGACCACCATGTCGCCGGCGGGCTGGGAGCCGAGCTCGACGAGGAGCATTTCGATGAGGAAGGGAGCGCTGAAAATTTGCTCGAAGCTCGTTTTGAGCTGGGGGCTCAGTCCGAAGCTGACGAGGCGGCGCAGGCTGACGTCCTCCGGGGCGCGGGTGAACGCCTCGGTGTGGGCGGCGTCGATCGCCGCCTGGCGGATTTTTTCGATGTCCGCGGGATGGCCGAGGGCGGCGAGGGCGTGGCGGTCGAAAAGCTCAAAGACCTTGGATTGGCCGCTGCCGACGGCGAGGGTGAGGATGCCCCCGGCGGTCCGGGCGGCGAACGCAGGGGAGCCGCCTTTGAGTTGTTCGCGGACGTACTCGCGGCGGTTGCCGATCGCTTCCAGCCACCTGTAGGGCTCTTCAGTCATGCGCGGAGGCAGTTGAGTTGTTCCTCGTCGCCGATGGTGCGGACGCCGGTGGCGGAGAGGATTTTGATGGTGGCGAAGGTTTTGGTCTCGGGATTGACGCCGCCGGTCGCGGAGTCGAATTCCGAGGCGGTCATGAGGACGCGGGAGGTGAACTGGATGGCTTGGGCAAGGGTCATGCGGGAGGGGGGCGGGTTGCCGTAGCGCTCCTGGAAGCTGATGACGCTGCGGATGGTGCCGGAGCCGGAGCCGGAAGCGGCGTAGCCGACCGCCTGGAATTGCGCGCCCAGCGGATCGTAGAAATAGATCTTTGGCTCGGCGGGAGTGGAGGCGTGATCCAAGCCGGCGAACAGGGGCATAACGACGCCGACGCCCTGCATGGTGAGGGGGAGGTTGTCGCGGAGCAGTCGGGCCAAGGCGCGGACCTTGGCGGGGAGGCTCAGGGGCTGGAGTTGGCTGCGGCGGTAATACTCGAAGGAAGTCTGCATGACGCGGGCCATTTCGAAGGCGGTGGCGGGGACGCCGGCGATGGCGAGGACGGAGGTGGCGTCGATCTCGATGACCTTGTCGATGCGGTCGGTGACGATGGTGTTGCCGGCGGTGGCGCGGCGGTCGCCCGCCATGAGGACGCCATCCTTGAAGTGAAAGGCGAAAACGGTTGTGGCCTGGGTTTGGGCGGGGGCCCCGGCGGCATCGACCTTCAATGCCGGGACTTGCCGCGCGGCCAGGAGCGACAGGAAATCACCCGCGATGGGCTGGCTCATTGTCCAGTGCGCTGGCGGTAACGCTTGGCCTGGTCGGGATCGACTTTGCGCATGCGCTTGAGAAGATCGTCGACATTGGGCTTGTCCACCTTGGGGGAGCTTGGGCCTTCGCCGCCGCCGCCGGAGCCGGGAGTTGCGGGGCGATTTTTCTGAGCTTGGTCAGGCATAAATAGAGTTAAACGAGCCCCGTCCACCAGCGTCTGCAAATCGTCCGGAGTCCGAGCTGCGTCCACGGGCGCATTATAGCGCAAGAGTTGGCCGGGCGCGAACAAATCGCGCAAAGAAATTTCTTGGGGATGGCGGAGGGCACCACCGGATGGAAGGGGGATGTTCCACGGAAAAACCGAGACTTTCCTTGGGAGGCGGAAGCTGGTAACATTCTTGGATGCGAGAAGCGTTGATCAGTGTCGCGGAGGCGGCGCAGGACCTGCGCAAGCTGGTGGGCCGGGCCCGTGCGGAGAGTGTGAGTTTTGTGATGACCGACAATGGTGTGCCAGTCGCGCGGATCGTGCCGGAGGAACCGCCGGTGTGCACCGGGCTTGACCTCGCGGCCGCACTGGCCGCCGGCCAATTGGAGCCCCGTGAGCTGGCCGCGTGGCGGAGCGACGTGAATGAAGGGCGGGACGCGCTGGTTCCACCACCGATCCCGTGGGCATAATCGTCGACGCCTCGGTCATCATTGCGGGGGAGAAAGAGTCCCTTGACATCCAACGATGGCTGGCCAGCAGGCCGGACGATCATTTTGAGATCGCGGCCGTCGCGGTGGCCGAATTGTGGCACGGAGTGGAACGGTCCGCGGAGCCGGGCCGAACCCGCCGGAAACGGTTTCTCCAAGGGATCTTGGAGCATCTGCCGGTCGCTCCGTACACCGGGCAAACCGCCGTCCACCACGCCCGCATTTGGGCGGCTTTGACTCGGGCGGGGCGTCCGATTGGAGCGCATGACACGATGATTGCGTCCATTGCGATGGAGCGCGGTTTTGCGGTGGCCACCTTGAACATCCGGCACTTTGAACAAGTCGAGGGCCTCGTGGTGATCGAGCCCCGCGCGGGTGAATGATGGGCCCGCCCCGATTTATTTCGAGGCCGTGATGTCCGCCAAGGGCCGCAGGTCCTCCGGTGTGCGGGCGGCGTCGAGGAGGGCGTTGCAGTGGGCGATTTGGGCGGGGTCGAACAGGTCCACCAACGAGATTTTGAGGCTTCCGTTTTTGGTTTTCACGACGACGTGGTCCCATTGGGCGGCGGTGACGGCGGCGCCGAATTTCTGCACGCATTTGCCGCGGATGGAGGCGCGGGTGGTGAGGGGCGGTTGGCGCATGGCCTCGACGGCGGCCGCCTCGGAGACGGCTGAACGGATGGCGCCGGATTGTTCGAGCCCGTAGTAGAGGCCTTCGGCGAGGTCGAGGCGGTGGTATTCCAAATCGAGGCTGCGCAGCCAGGGGCTGTCCTCCGGGATGTCCTGGGCGGCGCGAAAATCGGCGATCAGGTTAAGCTTGGCCACCCAGTCGAGGCGGTCGCGGCATTTCATGGGGTCGGCCTCGAGGTCGTTGAGCGCCTCCTCCCAATCCGCGGCGACGCCCGCCTTTTCCGGGTCGGAAAGGTCGCAGGTTTCGCGCACGGCCTTCAGGAAGGCGCGCTGGATTTCGACAGCGGAGGACGGGCCATTGTTCAGGGGAACCACCCATTGGAAGGAGAGGTCCCGCGAGATGGCGCGCAGGCTTTCGAGCGGTTCGGCAAGGATTGGATAGGCGCGCTTTGGATCGCGGGCCAACGCCTCAAGGACGAGCGCCATGCTGCCGACTTTCAGGCGGGTGGCGAAGGGCGACATGTTCGCGTCGCCGAGGATGACGTGGAAGCGACGGTAGAGTTTCGGGTTGGCGTGGGGCTCGTCGCGGGTGTTCACGATGGGCCGCCGCTGCATGGTGTCGACGCTTTGCAGTTCGGTGAAAAAATCGCTGCGTTGGGCGATCTGAAAGCCATGCGAGAGGAAACGGTCCTCGTCCTCGACGCCGAACTTGCCCGCGCCGGCGAAGATCTGGCGGGTGACGAGGAAGGCTTGCACGTTTTGGGCCAGGGAATCCCACGGGAGGGAGCGGGGCAGGAGGTAATTCTCGTGGCAGCCGTAGCTGTGGCCCATGAAATCCGTGTTGTTCTTGTAGAGCCGGACGGTTGAGCCGGACTCCTCGGAGAGCTTGCGGGCGCAGGCCATGAGGATGCGCTCGCCGGCGCGGTCATGGGCGGCGAGCTCGCTGAGCCTGCTGCATTCAGGGGTGCAGTATTCCGGGTGCGCGTGGTCGTTGTAAAAGCGGGCGCCATTGCCGAGGGCGAGGTCGCTCTTGATTTCCTGGAAACTGAGCTCGCGCTCGGCGTCCTGGGCGAAGTAGTTGGCCTCGTCGGTGTCCTGGCGAAGCTCCTGGACGCGGAAGCCGCGCATGTCGGCGTGGGGATCCTCCTCGTTGTAATCCCAGCACATCCAGACCCCGGGCTCGGTGGCGCTGCGGACAAGGGCGATCGATTCGGCGACGACGTCCAACTCGCCCTCGGCGTCGCGCGAAATCCCGATCTCCGTCTCCAGCCCAAACAGCACCGGCGTCATTTCCACCCGCGAACCTTCCCCCGATCTTTGGGCAAAAGCAACCACCCGGCGGTGGACATCGGGAAGGGCGGGGTTGGGGGGCTGGTCCGCGGTCGGATTGATCGGATGCCTTTCGTCGGGGGGGAAGTTGTGGCATGGTCGGGCTTCGCGCCGATGCCTGCGACCGACCACATCCGAAACAAGCTCAGCCAGTTGCCGCACAAGCCGGGCATCTATTTGATGAAGGACCGATTTGGGACGGTCATTTATGTGGGAAAGGCGCGCGATTTGCGGAAGCGGGTGTCGCAGTACTTTCACCCCTCGCGGAGGCAGGGCTGGGACTTGAAGCTCAACGCGCTGGTGGACGCCATCCATGATTTCGACGTGCATGTGGTGAAGAATGAGCCGGAGTCGCTGCTGTTGGAGGGGCGGCTGATCAAGGAATTCCATCCGCGTTACAATGTCTCCTTTCGGGACGACAAGCGGTTCCTGCTCCTGAAGGTCAACCTCAATGACCCGATCCCGCGGTTCACGCTGACGCGGCTCAAGCAGGAGGATGGGGCGCGGTATTTTGGGCCGTTCGCGCATTCGGGGGCGCTGCGCAGCACGCTGACGATGGTGCGGCGCAAGTTCAACCTGCGCGGGTGCCGGCCGCTCACGCCGACGGAGGCGGATTACCGGCATTGCCTGTATGGGAACCTGAAGTTCTGCACGGCGCCGTGCATTGGAAATGTGACGCGGGAGGCGTACCTGCTGCAGGTGTCCGCGGCGTGCGAGTTTTTGGCCGGGCAGAACGAGGAGTTTGAGCGGCAGCTTGAGGCGGAGATGAAGAAGGCGGCGGGGGCTTTGGATTTTGAGAAGGCCGCGCAGTTGCGGGACGCGCTGGAGGATTTGCGCCAGACGACAAAAAAGACCGGGAAGTTCCAGCGGCTGCCGTACACGCTGCCCACGGCGATCAACCCCGACCGGGATTTGGCGGAGTTGGCGGAGGCCCTGCACCTTCCGGGGCCGCCGGAGCGGATCGAGGGGTTCGACATCTCAAACATCAGCGGGACGTTCGCGGTGGCCTCGATGGTGAGCTTCCGGAATGGAAGGCCGGACCGCGCGAATTACCGGCGGTTCCGGATGAAGACGGTGACGGGGCAGAACGATTTTGCCTGCATGGCGGAGACGGTCAAACGGCGGTACGCCCGGGTGTTGGCCGAGGCCAAGGGGGCGGCGCCGGAAGGGGAAGGGCCCGATCCGGAAATGGCCCCGGCTGGCCGGCCAGGGCCGAAGCTGCCGCAATTGATACTGATCGATGGTGGGAAAGGGCAGCTCAACGCGGCGTGCGCGGAGTTGGCGCGGCTGGGTCTGGGGCACATCCCGGTTATTGGACTGGCCAAGGAATTCGAGGAGATTTACCGGCCCGGGGAGAGCGAGCCGCTGCGGCTGAGCCACGAGTTGGGGGCGTTGAAACTCCTGCAGCGGGTGCGTGATGAGTCGCACCGATTTGCCAACACCTACAACGCCCAACTGCGCCTGAAGCGGGTGTCGGAGAGCATTCTGGATGAGTTTCCGGGGATTGGCGAACGCCGCAAGGCGGCGTTGCTGAAGCGGTTTGGGTCGGTGCAGCGGCTGCGCCTGGCCACGGTGGAACAGTTGGCGGAGATTCCGGGCTTTGGCGGAAAGGCCGCGCAGGAACTGATCACCTTCCTGCAGGCGCGGTCGAACCTGTCGAGCGCCGATCCTGGGGCGAGGACCCCTGCTGGCAACGAAG
>CAZSXX010000243.1:5805-7227 GCA_964611245.1 uncultured Verrucomicrobiota bacterium
AACGAAGCGGAAGCTGGTGGCGCGCGATGAAACGCTCGGCGTTCACGTTGATCGAACTGCTGGTGGTGATCGCCATCATTGCCATCCTCGCGGGCCTGCTGCTGCCGGCATTGGCCCGGGCCAAAGTGGCTTCGAAGCGGTCGTCCTGCCTTTCGAACTTGCGGCAGATCGGCCTTGGGTTTGCCCTGTACGCGGGGGACCACGCGGACCGGCTCCCGGACCGGCGCGATTTGAAGGCGGCGCTGGGGTACATGCCGTGGACGACCTGGCCGCCGTCGGATCCGCGTTCCGGGTGGGCGGCCGCCTCGCTGCGGAAATATGTTCCGGACCTGGGGGTGTGGTCCTGCCCGGCCATGGCTGGTTCCCCGCTGCGGGATGCGCCGCAATGCGCACAAAATATTTCGACCAACACCAATTCGATGGTGGCGCGGTATTGGTTGTGGCGTTTTGACCGGATCGAGCCAGAAGCGCCGCTTGACAATTTTTGGGGCAAGACGGGGGAGCAATGTGTCTCAGATTTGCGCAAGGCGAACAATCCGCAGGCGGCAATGCCGTCGGGGCCGAGCGAGGTGGAGTTGGCGGTGGATCCGTATTTTCCCAAGACAATCGCCTCAATCCCAGAGGCCCACCGGGGGAGGGCTGTGCATCCGAACGGGAGGAACCGGCTTTTCCTGGATGGGCATGTCGTTTTTCTCCGGGATGCGCGGACCCGGTAAAATTTGCCGCCTTGAAGGGGGTGAAAGCGGGATGGAAGGCCCAAGTGGGCATTTAATTCAAGTTTTGGCCAAGGGCGCCGATGGAGATCGTATGAAAGTGGCGTTGGATTGTCAGTCGAGGCTTGGGAAAGCCGCAGTGAACTGCCTGCTATAAAGGAACGTAGTTATGGAAATTAACCCAAATCGTAGTGTAGACCCGCTGGCGCCCGCAGTCGGACCGGCAAAGGCAAAAGAAACGCATGCAGCGGAGCAGTCCGAGGCATCGTTCCATCAATGCGCCAGCCTTGACTCCGCGCTGGCGTCGACCCCGGACTGCCGGGCGGACGTTGTCGCAAAGGCGGAAAAGTTGATCTCCTCGCCAAATTATCCGCCACCGGAGGTGATCAAGCGGATCGCCAACCTGCTGGCCGCAAGCCTGATCTCGACCGAAAACTAAACGAGCGAGCATGCGTCCCCCCTTGAATCCGTGGAAGTCGTATCAGCAAGTGGCGACTCAAACCGCGCCGCCCGGGCAGTTGGTCCTGATGCTGTTTGACGGGGCCATCCGGTTTTTGGAACGGGCCCTGGCGGGGTTCAACTTGGAGGATCCCGCGGAGTCCAACCAGACGATCAGCAACAACATCATCCGCGCGCAGGACATCATCTTTGAGTTGAACGTGACGCTGAACATCCAGGAGGGCGGCGAGCTGGCGATGACGCTGCGGCG
>CAZSXX010000244.1:0-7174 GCA_964611245.1 uncultured Verrucomicrobiota bacterium
TTCTGACCGGCCTCCCGCCCACTCCGGCGGAGATCGAGCGGCGCCTCGCCGACCGCAACCCGGGCGCGCACGAGCGCATGGTGGACGGCTACCTGGCTTCCCCCCGCTATGGGGACCGATGGGGAAAACTTTGGCTCGACGCCGCCGGCTACGCGGACTCCAACGGCTACTTCAACGCCGACAGCGACCGCCCGCTCGCCTGGCGTTACCGTGATTACGTCATCCGCGCCGTCAACCGCGACCTCCCCTTCGACCGCTTTGTGCGCGAGCAGCTCGCGGGCGACGAGTTGTCCGGCTGGAAACCGGGCGCCCCCGCCTCTCCGGAGACCATCGAACTCCTCGAGGCCACCCACTTCCTCCGCAACGGCCAGGATGGCTCCGGCGAAAGCGACGGCAACCCGGACGAGGTCCGCGCCGACCGCTACTACGCGCTGGAGTCCGCCATGCAGATCATCGGCTCCAGCCTGCTCGGCCTCACCATGCAATGCGCCAAATGCCACGACCACAAATTTGAGCCCATCACGCAAAAGGATTATTTCGCCTTCCAGGCGTTCCTCTATCCCGCGTTCAACATCGAAAAGTGGTCCAAGCCCAATGACCGCGTGGCGCAGGCCAACCTCCCCGGCGAACTGGAGGCCTGGAGCGCGCGCGAGAAAAATCTGGATGAACGCCTTCGCGCCTTGAAGGACGACTTTAGCAACTGGGCCACGGCCCATCGCCCCGCCGGAAAGATTCTCTTCCGCGATGAATTCGATTCCGCCTCCCTCCGGCCCCGCTGGTCGAACGTCGCGCCCGGCGACGATGCCCCCGGCGGCGCGCCGCCCGTCAACCTCGATTCCGCCAACTCCCCCGCCGCCCTCATCAAGGACGGAAATCTGCGCATCATCGAAAGCGGCGCCGGCGGCGACCGCTGGATTTCCACGGCCCGATCCTTCGCCTGGAAACCCGCCGCCAGGGGGGATTGGATTCAGGCCACCTTCGACCTCGTCGCGGCGAAACTGGACGAAACTGGGCCAGACGCCGCGCGCGTCGCCTACTTCATCGCGCAGCACGATTTCGACCACAGCGGCGGCCGCTCTGGCGGCAACATCCTCATCGATGGAAACCCCACCGGGCCCGGCGGGGTGCATCTCGCCTATCCAGGCCCCGGCTCAAAAAGCCTCGGCGAGGTCGCCGCGCCCTACAAAACCGGCCGCAACTACGGCGTCCGCGTCACCAATTCCGGCCACGGCAAATTCGCGCTCGAGCACCTCGTCGATGGCCAGGTGGACGGCAAGGCCATCGCACTGAAGGGCGACGATCTCCCCGACGGCGGCTTCGGCTTTGAGTATTGCTGCGGGCGCAGTTTCGTTGTCGACAACGTCGTCGTCGAATCCTCCAACACCTCCGACGCGGAATGGGCGCGCGCCAGCGCCGCCTTCCAAAAAGAGCACGCCGCGAAAAAGGACGCGTTGGAAAAAGAGTCAAAATCAATCGCCGCCTCCCGCACCTCCAAACCGGGCCGCATCGCTTGGATGACCGACGCGGGCCCCGATGCCCCGGAGGTCCGGCTCCTCAAACGCGGGAACCACAAAACCCCCGGCGACCTGGTCGAGCCCCGCTTCCTTGAGTTCCTCGCCCATGGCCAGGCCCCCGCCATCGAGCGCCGGGCCGCCACCACCGGGCGCCGCCTGGCCTGGGCCGAATGGATCACCAATCCCGCCTCGCCCCAAGGCGCCCTGCTCGCCCGCGTCACCGCCAACCGCATCTGGCAAAACTGCTTCGGCTCCGGCATCGTCAACACCCCCGACAACCTCGGCCTCAGCGGCGCCCCTCCGTCCCATCCCGAACTCCTCGAATGGCTCGCCTTCGAGTTCGTCCGCGGTGGCTGGAGCCAAAAGGCGCTGCTCCGCAAAATCCTGCTCTCCGACGCGTTCCGCCAATCCAGCCTCCCCCATCCCCGGGGCCTCGCCCGCGATCCATCCAACCAACTGCTCTGGCGCTTCCCCGCTCAACGGCTCGACGCCGAATCCATCCGCGACGCCATGCTGTTCGCCTCCGGGCGCCTCAGCCCGAAGACCAATGGCGTTTATGTGCCCACCCACCGCACGGGCGACGGCGAGGTCGTCGTCGACGAATCAACCCCCGATGGGTTGGCCCGCGCCGTTTTCCTGCAACACCGCCGCACCCAGGTCCCCGCCTTCCTCGCCGCGTTCGACGCGCCTTCCATCGTCTTCAACTGCGTCGCCCGGAGCCACACCACCATGCCGCTCCAGTCGCTGAGCCTCCTCAACTCCGATTTCGCCTTGAAACGCGCCGGGGACCTCGCGGCCCGCGTGCGCGACGAATGTCCGGACGAGGCCCCCCGGGTCCGTCGGGCGTTCTTGCGCGCCGTGGGACGCGCTCCCTCCAAGGCCGAACAAAAACTCGCGCTGGAATTCCTCGCCGCCCAGCGCGGAATCTACGGGGAGAAACCCGGCGACGACGCGCGCGCCTGGGCGGATTTCTGCCAATCCCTGTTTGCGTCCAACCATTTCCTCTACCTGCAATGAACCCATTTCAACTGACCCGCCGCGCGTTCCTCGGCCATTCGGCCGGGGGCCTCGGCGGCCTTGCCCTCGCGCATCTCCTGGGGCCTTCCCCCGCGCGCGCGGCCAATCCCAAGAACGGCAAGGCCAAGGCCATCATCAGCCTTTTCCAGCATGGCGGCCCCAGCCAGATGGATCTCTTCGATGAAAAGCCCGAGCTCAACAAATGGGCCGGCAAGCCGTATCCCGGCGGCAACCTGGAGGTCCATTTCGACAAGCAGGCGGGCAACGTCCTCGAGGCACCCTACAAATTCCACCGCCATGGCCAATGCGGCATGGAGCTCTCGGAGCTCCTCCCGCACACCGGCTCCATCGCCGACAACATCACCCTCATCCGTTCCATGGCCACCGGCTCGGTCGACCACGAATCCGCCCTCCGCATCATCCACACCGGCCGCTTCCTCGCCGGTCTGCCCACCATGGGCTCATGGGTCCTCTACGGCCTCGGCTCCATGAACGAGAACCTCCCCGCCTACGTGGTCCTCTCCGATCCCGGCGGCCTTCCCGTCGATGGCGAGCGCAATTGGTCATCGGGCTTCCTGCCCGCCGTTTTCCAGGGCACCCCTTTCCGCAGCGGCGATTCGCCCGTCTTCAACCTCAAGACCCCCGCGCGGATTCCCCCCGCGGCCCGCGCCAACCAGCTCGATTTTCTCGGCCGCCTCAACCGCCTCCACGCCGCCCGCTTCCCCGAGAACACCGAGCTCACGGCCCGCATCGCCAATTTCGAGACCGCCGCCCGCATGCAGTCCGCCGTCCCCGAGGCGCTCGACCTCTCCACCGAATCGGAGGCGACGAAGAAAATGTACGGCCTGGACAATCCAACCACCGAGGAGTACGGCCGCCGCTGCCTCGTCGCCCGCCGCCTCGTCGAGCGCGGCGTCCGCTTCGTTCAGCTTTTCCTCAATGGCCAACCTTGGGACACCCACGACAAAAACGCCGAGCGCCTCAAGGGTCTTTGCGCCAAGACCGACCAGCCCAGCGCCGCCCTCGTCCGCGACCTCAAGGCCCGTGGCCTCCTCGATTCCACCGTCGTCCTTTGGACCGGCGAATTCGGCCGCCTCCCCATCTCCCAGGGCAAGGATGGCCGCGACCACAACCGCCATGCCTTCTCCCTTTGGGTCGCGGGCGGCGGCTTCAAGCGCGGCCACATTCACGGCGCCACCGACGACTTCGGCTACAAGGCGGTGAAGGACATCGTCAGCGTCCATGATTTCCACGCCACGCTCCTCCACACCCTCGGCCTCGACCACCACGCCCTGACCTTCCCCCAGGAGGGCCGCCCCGCGAGCCTCACCGACCCCGATGTCACCGACGCCAGAATCGTCCATTCTCTGCTCGCCTGAGTTGATTCGAGACGCCGATGAATACCCTGGTTTTGTTCGCCGCCACCGATGTTGAATCCAATGCTCGTTAGGTAAATATGTCCTTTCAGCCAGACCTGCCATTCTTCGGGAACGACGACGGCTTCCAGCTCTGGAACAAAGAGTTGGCCGCCCGCCGCGCCGAGATCGAGCGGCGTCTCGGCATTCCGCTGGGCGTCAACGTCCGGCTTACCCTGCACGACTTCGCCCAGCCCTTTACCGGCTTCCTCGAAATGGTCGCCGGCACCAGCGAACAAGACCCCCGGCTCCGGCTGCGCAACCTCGCTTTCGATTTCTCCATCGACGAAATCACCGCCCTCACCCGTCTCGATTGATCGGCCCAGCAAATCGTTCTCCCACGAGGCCAACCGCATGAAGCAGCCGACGAATCCAGCCCAACCCCCTCCTACTCGCCTGCGCGTCGCCGCCGTGCAAATGGCCTTCGCCGACACCGTGTCCGCCAACCTGGCGAAGATCCAGAAAGCCGCCGGCGAGGCTGCGGCGATGGGCGCGGACGCCGTTCTTTTCCCGGAATGCGCCACCACCGGCTACGCCTTCGACTTCAGTTCCCTGAAGCCAGCCGACGCGGCCCAGGCGCTTCGCGAGGTCGCGGCGACCGCGGCCGCGCTCAAGATCAACCTCCTGGTGGGGTGCCCAATCTTCGCCCGCCGCAAGCTCTACAATTGCCTCGCCGTCTTCGACCGCCGCGGGCAACGGGTCCACACTTACGCCAAGTGCCAGTTGACCGACTCCGATCGCCGCTGGTTCATCCCCGGGAACTCCCTCTCCCTCTTCTCGCTCGACGGCATTCCGGCCACCGCCATCATCTGCCATGAGCGGCGCTACCCCGAATTGGTGCGCCTTCCCGTCATGGCCGGGGCCCAGGTCGTGTTCCATCCCAACGCCGGCATGGACACCCTCGCCGTTTCACGCTCCAAAGGCCGAGGCCGCGACGGCATCCCCGTCCGCGCCTTTGAAAACGCCGTCTACTACGTCTTTGCCAACTCCGTCGGCCCGCAGCGCGGCGGCCGCTGGTCCGCCGGCGATTCCAAAATCGTCGCCCCAGACGGCTCCTTCCTTCAATGCGCGGGCAACGCCCGGGAGTGCGTGATCATGCACGGCCTCGACCTCTCCCTCGCCACCCGCAAATACGCGCTCGATTCCCTCCGCCATCCCCGCTTCCTCTCCGGCCATTGGCGCAGGATGCTCGTGGATATTCGGAGGCAAGCCAGCGCCACCGACCGCCGGTTCCGTGGCTGAACCAGCGCCGCCTCCCGCCGCGGCAAAGCTCCGCTCACCACCAAGTGTAATTCGGGTCCGGCGCGGGCCCGGAATAATTCCAGCCCGACGCCTCCTTGGGGAACTTGAAGAACTGCACATGCGTGTCCCCAAAAAGCACGTTGAACTTGTATTGCCCCCGCGAATTGTGCCACGCGCTCCACGGGTCCGTCTTGTCGCGGTCCGGCCAATAAGGCCAGTCGCCCGTGATGATCTTGTTCGCTGGGCTCCGCGCCACGTCGCTCGTTTTCATTGACTTCCCGGATGCCTGCCCCGGCGTCTTCGAATCGCCGAACACATGCTGCGTCCGCAGTGTCTCCACCGCCCAGGGCGACAGATAGCTGTTCCCCCACGCGTCGTACGTGCTCCGCGTTCCCTTCGGAAACGTCGTTTTGTACAGGCAATCCCCCTTGTCCCCCGGGCAATGGAACGTCTCGAACGCCTGCACATATTTGTTCAGCGGCCGGTTGGTCGCCGGCACAAACCCCCCATGCAGGCTCATCGTCCCCGTCTTCCCTCCCAGCGTGCACCAATCCGAATAGGTGCAGTAATAATCCGCCGAATCATCCGCGTAAATGTGGAGCCCCACCGCGATCTGCTTGAGGTTGTTCACGCATTTGGTCTGGACCGATTTCGCCTTCGCCCGCGCCATCGCGGGCAGAAGCATCCCCGCCAGGATCGCGATGATCGCGATCACCACCAGCAATTCTATCAGCGTGAAGGCCGCCGGTTTCCCGCCCAACAATGGCTCGCGTCGCATAACAGGATGATGATCCCGGCATGCTCCCCTCTTTTCTTGCTTCCGCAATGACTAAATGAAGTTCGCCAGGCGGCCCTCCCAAGAGCCTAGACCGTCTGCGAGAACCGCCTCTCCGCGGGCCGCGGCAGGTGCGCGTCGAAACGCATCGCGATGTTGCGGATGAACAGCCGCCCTTCCTCCGTCACCCGCAGCCTCTCCGCCGACCGCTCCACCAGCCCATCCCCTTCCAAATCGTCCAGCGACGCGATCTCGCTGGCGAAATACGCCGCCGCGTCGATCCCCAACTTCCCGGAAAGGCTCGGGTAATCCAGCTCCAAGTCGCACATCAACCGCAGGATCACCTGCCGCCGGACCACGTCGTCCTCCGTCAACAGGCATCCCCGCTCGATGGGAACCCTCCCATGCGAAAGCTCCTCCCCATAGGTGAAAAGGTCCTTGTGGTTCTGCCAATACGCGTCGGCCGCCTGCGAGATCGCCGAAATCCCGAAGCTGTGGATGTCCGCGTTCCCCCGCGTGCTGTATCCCTGGAAATTCCGCTGCAGCGTCTTGTCCTTCTGCGCCCGCGTCAGCTCGTCCCCGGGCCGCGCGAAATGGTCCATGCCAATGTAAACAAACTGGCCCTCCGCCGTCAGTTTCTCGATCGTCAGCTTGAGCATCTGCAGCTTGGTCTCCGCGTCCGGCAGGTGGACCGTCTCCAGGATTTTCTGCGACGGCTTGATCCACGGCACATGCGCATAGCTGAACACCGCCAGCCGGTCCGGGCGCAGGCCGATGATCTCGTCCAGCGTCCTTCCAAAGGACTCCCGCGTTTGGTGCGGCAACCCATAGATCAAGTCGATGTTCACCATCTGGATCCCGTGCGCCCGCGCCCAGCCAATCGCCTGCTCGGTCGCCTCCCGGGGCTGGATGCGGTGCACCGCCAGTTGCACCTCGGGATTGTGGTCCTGCACCCCGAGCGAAACCCGGTTCACCCCAATCTCCCGCAGCGCCCGCACATGGTCCTCCGTCAGCCGACGCGGATCAATCTCCACCCCAAATTCGGCGTCCACCGCGATCTTGAACCGCGTGCGGATCATCCGCCCCAGCTCCCTCAGTTCGTCCGGCAGCAGAAACGTCGGCGTGCCCCCGCCAAAATGGAGCTGCGCCACCGCCCGCGCGGGGTTCAGCCGCCCCCGCATCGCCTGCAACTCCTGGTCCAGCAATTGCAG
>CAZSXX010000245.1:0-7167 GCA_964611245.1 uncultured Verrucomicrobiota bacterium
GGTTGCAGGCGAACGACGCACGGGCGGGGGATGGGGCGCAAATTGGCGTCCGCGCCTGGGGAGGCGGGGCCACGCTGGACCATGCGAATGTGCGCCCGACCGGAGGGGCGGCACGGCCACTTGAAGCCGCGCCGGGAAATCCGGCGGAGCGCGCCTGGCAATCCTTCGCGCTGCTGATGTTGAATTTGAACGAGGTTTATTATGTTGATTGACAGCCGAGCATTGTGCCCCGGGACGCGGCGGGAGTTCCTTTGGCAAACAGGGGCCGGATTTGCGGGGGTGGCGCTGGCCGCGATGCTGGACGGGGACGGCTTTTTTGGGCGGGCAGCCCTTGCCGGGCCGGCGGAGCCGCCGAAGCCGACGAGAAAAGTGAAGGTGAAGGCGTGCATTTTCCTGTTCATGTACGGGGGGCCGTCGCAAATGGATTTGTTCGACCACAAGCCGGAGTTGCAGAAACGGCACGGGCAGACAGTGAACCTTGAGATTCGGCGCAGGGACGTGAAGCCGGGGGTTCTCCTCGGAAGCAAACGGCAGTGGGCGCGGCATGGGCAGTCCGGGCTTTGGTGTTCGGATGCGCTGCCGAATGTCGCGAAACACATGGACAAGCTGGCTGTGATCAAGTCGCTGTATTCGGACTCCTTCGCGCATGGATCGGCGATGATCCAGATGAACAGCGGGCGGGTGATCCAAGGGCATCCGTCGCTGGGGTCCTGGCTGCATTACGGGCTCGGGACGGCCAACCAGAATTTGCCCGGCTACGTGGTGATGCTCGACCCGAGGGGCGGGCCGATCAGCGGGGCGGCCAACTGGTCAAGCGGGTTCATGCCGGCGAACCACCAAGGGACGGTCTTCCGTTCGAGTGGCCAGGCGGTGTTGAACTTGGATTCGGCGTCAGGATTCCCGGCGGCGATGCAAAAAGACTTGGTGAAGACAGCGAACGCGCTGAACGCGAAACATCTGGAGTTGCGACCGGGCCATTCGGAGCTGCAGGCCCGCATTGCGAGTTATGAGTTGGCGTTCCAACTGCAATCAGCGGCGCCGGAGGCGCTTGACCTTGCGGGAGAATCCGCGGCGACGAAGGAGATGTATGGGTTGAATGACCCAAAGACGGACCATCCGTTGGCGCTGGGGCCGGCGCCATTCGGCCGGCAATGCCTGGTGGCGCGACGGTTGGTGGAGCGCGGGGTCCGATTCGTGCAGATCTATCATGGGGGTGGGCATCAGCAGCAGAATTGGGACGCGCACAATGGCGTTGAGGAGAACCTGCAAATCCATGGGCCGGAGATTGACAAGCCGATCGCCGCGCTGCTGGCCGACTTGGAGCAACGCGGCCTGTTGGAAGAAACGCTGGTGGTGTGGGGCGGGGAATTTGGGCGGCAGCCCGTGGGGCAGGGGGACAAGGGCGGGCGCGACCACAATCCCAAAGGATTCACTTACTTCCTGGCAGGCGGCGGGATTCGGGCGGGGACGGAGTATGGGGAGACCGACGAGTTGGGGCACGAGGCGGCGGTGGACCGGCATCACATCCGCGATCTGCATGCGACTATCCTGCATTTGATGGGGCTGGATCCGAACCGGCTCAGCTATTTTTACGGGGGGCTGGACCAGCGATTGGTGGGGGTATCCGGGGCGGAAGTGATCGAGGGCGTGATTTAGGCGAAGCGGATTGGCAAGAATGGTCGAAAGTTTCTTGGCCCTTGGGGGATGAATCACTTGCGCAAGGCGGCGCCGTGGACGAAGTTTTTGGATCATGGGAAAACACTTCATGCGGGGCATTTTTTTGTTTTTGAGCGTCCTCGGCGTTGGCGCACAGGTTCCCTTCAACATTCAGGGACCAGGGTTGAATCCGGCGCACTTTCGCGTCACCACATTCGCGGCGGGGATCAACTACGTGCTGGGCATGGTGGAGTTGGCGGATGGCTCGATCTTGGCCGCGATCACGGATGGGCCGAATTTTTTTTCGTCGAACGGGCGGTTGGTGCGGTTCGTGGACGCAAACCGGGATGGGGTGGCGGATTCGGCGGGGACGACCTTGATCACGGGGCTGGGGAGTTCCGTCACGGCGTTGCAGGTGGGCGGTAGCCTGGCGTTTGTGACGGGTCAAAAGAAGCCAATCTTGGTCCTCAGGTTGGGGGCCACGCCGGGCGCGCCGATCACGAAGATCGGGCAGATCAACTTGACCTATCCGTCGGGCGCGTGGGGGCACCCGCATTCCGCGCTGTGCGTGCGCAAGCATCCGAGCCTGCCGGACGCGTGGGATTTGGTTTTCCAGATTGGGTCGCGGGACAATTTTGCGGCGTCGCCGGAGTCGGCGACGGTGTCGCTTAGCAGCGCGGAGATTGCGGGAGCGGTGGGGACGATGAAGGGGGACTCGATTTACAAGATCACGATCCGCGACGGGGGAAGCACGGTCACGGCGTCTGGATTGACGCAGATCGCGAGCGGCTTGCGGAACCCCTCGGGATTCGCGTTCCATCCGGTGACGGGGGATTTTTATTTTGAGGACAATGGGATCGACGGCCTCGTGGACGTGAATGAGCCGACGAGCGCGGATGAATTGAACGTGATCCCGGCGGCTGAATTTGGGGGAGCTGTGGAGTTTTTTGGCTTCCCGGGCAGCTACGTGAAATACAGGACTGGGGAAGTGATCGGAGGAGCGGGAGTGGCTCCATTGGCGGCCTTCCAGCCGTTGCCGAACCCGATCAATGGGGCGGAATCCGAGGGGCCAAACGACGTCGCGATCGCGCCGGGAGGGTTCCCGGATGGATTGAACAACGGGGTTTTTGTGGCGTTCCATGGGAAATTCAGCCAAGGCGGGACGCAAAATGAGGAGAATGCCCTGGTGTTTGTGGACTTGGCGGACAACAGCTATTTCCATTTCATCCCGCCGCGGTTGCCGGGCGTTGGGCATTTGGACGGGCTGCTGGCCACCTCGGATTCGCTGTTCATCTCCGACCTGTCGAAGACGGGGAACCTGTCGTCGTCGACGGGAACGGGCGTGATTTACCAGGTGAAATCGCTGGTGGGGCCGGCGGTGCATTTCCGTTGGGTGGATGGCCGGGTGGAGTTGACATGGGCCCGGGGGGTGTTGGAATCCGCGCCCGGACTGGGCGGGAGTTGGACGCCGGTGGCGGCGGAGCCGGGGCCGTTTGTGATTGAGGCCGGCGCGGCGCCGCAATTTTTCCGGACCCGAAATTGAGGGTTGGCGCCGCCGCTCGCGTCCTTGCGATTCGGGGCTGAAGGCCGCAAAATGGGCGGGTGCTGATTGCGCTGCGATGGGTGTGGATGGCGATCCTGGCGTTGGCCGGGCTGGGGGCGTCATTGGGAGCTCTGCAGCCTGGATACAGCATCCAGACGTTCCAAGCCGAGCAGGGGCTTTCGCAGAACAACATCAATGCCATCCTCCAGTCGCGGGATGGGTACCTTTGGCTGGGGGCGTATGGAGGATTGATCCGTTTTGATGGGGTGCGATTCACGGCGTTTGACACCGCCAACACGCCGCAGTTGCAGAACAGCCGGATCACAGCGCTGTCCGAGGGCGAGGACGGGACGATTTGGATTGGGCATGAAACGGGGGACGTGACGCGGTTGCGGGCTGGGCGCTTCGAGCCGGTGGCGATCCCGGGGCAGGCCCTGCGGGAGCCGGTGCTGGCCATCACCACAGACCGAGAGGGGACGCCGACGCTTTTTTACCAAAACGCGGCGCTGCGGGACATGAAAACCGGGACGGTGATCGACCCGGATGTCTCGCCGGACCAACACCGGGGAGTCACGGCGTGCGTGCGGGACGGGGCGGGGACGCTTTGGATTTTGCGGGCGGGCTCGCTGTCGCGGGTGGCGGGCGGGGCGGCGGAGGTGGTGGAGTTGGACCGGTTCGCGGCCGACCAATTTGTGTTCGGGATTGGGGCCGCGCGGGATGGGGGGGTGTGGGTGGCGAGCCGCGGGAGCATCCGCAAACGGATCGGCGACGCATGGACGGACCAAGTGTTGATGCCGTGGCGGCCGGCGTTGATCACGGCGCTGTTGGAGATGCGCAATGGGACGCTGGCGGTGGCGACGATCGACCAAGGGATTTATTTGCTGCGGCCAAACATGTTTCCGCTGCATCTGGACCGCAACGATGGATTGCCGCCGGATTGGGTGAGGACGATGTGCGAGGACCGGGAGGGGAACCTTTGGGTGGGGCTGGGCAGCGGGGGGTTGGTGGCGCTGCGGCCGGCCCGCGCGGCGGCGGTGCACCCCAAGGACCGAAGCGACCGGTGGAAGGGCCGCCCGGTCGCGAGCGTCCACGCGGCGAGGGACCACACGGTGTGGATCGGGACGGAGGGGGCGGGGCTTTACCGATATTATTTCGGAGTGTGCGCGCCTTTTGTCGGGGAGCAGGGGCCGCCGACGAATTCGTTTGTCTGGTCATTCGCGGAGGACGAGGAGGGTGGATTGTGGATGAGCACGGCCGAGAACGGATTGTTCCTTTTCAAAGGGGATCGTTTTCAGGCGCCGCCGGGGCTGGGGAATTTCACCGCGCCAATCCGCGCGCTGTTCCAGTCGCCATCGCAACAAGCGATGTTGCTGGGGGCGCGGACTGGGCTGTTCAAATACGAGGGCCAGAGGGTCGTGCCTCTGGCGACAAACCTGACGGCGCCGGACGTGCGGTGCGTCGTGGAACAGACGAACGGGGTGGTGTGGTTCGGCATGTTCGGCGGCGGGCTGGGTCGGCTGGAGAACGGGGTGGCGACGCAGTTCCGGAAATCGCACGGGCTGGCCAGCGATTTTGTGCAGGCGCTCCACTTGGACGGCGATGGGGCGGTGTGGATTGGCACGGCTGAATCCGGGTTGACGCGGTTCAAGGAGGGCGAGTTCCGTTCGATCACGACGGCCCATGGGCTGCGGGACAATGTGATTTGCCATATCGCCGACGATGGGCTTGGGCATTTTTGGATCAGCTCCTACGGAGGGATCATGCGGGTGGCCAAATCGGATTTGAACCGGTGCGCCGATGGACTGGCCGATTCCTTCGCGTGCGTTTCGTATGGCGAGACCGATGGCCTGCCGAGCGCGCATTGCTCCGGCGGGCTGCAGCCGACGGGGACGCGCACGGCGGATGGAGCGCTTTGGTTCGCGACGCTGAAGGGCCTTGTTTCCGTCGACCCGGCGAATGTCCGCACCAACCAACTCCCGGCGGTCTTGATCGAACAAATGCGGGTCAACGACACGGTGGCGCATGTGGGCGGGGCGGCGGCGCTCGCAATTCCCCCGGGTCGGCAGCGGTTTGATTTCGATTTCACCGCCATCAGCTTCGCCGCGCCCGAGCGGGTTCTTTTCAAGTATCGCCTGGAGGGGCTCGAACCGGACTGGATTGGGCCGACGACCAAACGCACGGTTTCCTACAGTTACCTTGCGCCGGGCGGTTATGAGTTCCGAGTGGTCGCCTGCAACAGTGATGGGGCATGGACCGAATCCAGCGCCGCATTGGCGTTCACGGCGCTCCCGTTTTTCTGGCAGACACCGGTGTTTCGGCTGGTGGCCGCACTGGGCGCGGTGGGGATGGTTGGGCTGGCGGCGTTGCTGTTCGCGCGCCAGCGTTACCGGCGGCAGATCGAGTTGGCGGAGCGGCAGCGCGGCATTGAGCGCGAGCGGGCCCGCATCGCGCAGGACATCCATGATGACTTGGGCTCGAGCCTGACGCGCATCACGCTGCTCAGCCAGTCGGCGCGCGGGGACCTGGATTCGCCGGAGATGGCGGCGCGCGACCTGGACCGAATTTATGACACGGCGCGCAACTTGACGCGGTCGCTGGATGAAATTGTCTGGGCGGTCAACCCGCGCCACGACACGCTGGACAGCCTGGCCACTTACCTTGGGAAGTTCGCGCAGGATTTTTTGGGCGCGGCGGACATTCCTTGCCGGTTGAACCTGCCGGTGAGCCTGCCGCCGTGGCCCTTGAGCGCGGAGGCGCGCCACAATGTGTTCCTCGCTTTCAAGGAGGCGCTCAACAACGCGGTCAAGCACGCGCAGGCCAGCGAGGTGCGGATCGCGCTGGCGTTGGAGGCGAAATCCTTCGCGCTGACGGTGGAGGACAACGGGCGCGGGTTTTCGATGGCGGCCCCGCCCGATGCCACCTCCACCGAGGATGGGCTGGAGAACATGCGCAAGCGGCTCCGTGAGGTCGGGGGCTCCTGCGAAATCGCCTCCGAGCCCGGCGGGGGAACGCGCATCCGGTTTCACGTCCCGATCTCTTCAGAGGAGAGTTAAGCGTTGATGTCGGCGGATGCCGTTTTCTTCGTTCCTTTCCGCGGAGTTTTCTTTACCTTGCCAAGGCTTGTGAAAGTCACTGTTTCCATCATTGAGGACGACGCGGCGAACCGCGAGATTTGGGCGGATTGGGTGGACCGCTCGCCGGACTTCAAGGTCATCAGCCAGTTTGGCTCGGTGGAGGGGGCGATCAAGGCGTTGCCGGACCAGCAACCGCGGATCGTGCTGAGCGACATCAACCTGCCGCCGGGATTGAGCGGCATTGAAGGGGTGCGGCGGTTGAAGCCGCTGCTGCCGAACACGCTTTTTGTGATGCTGACGGTGTATGAGGACGCCGACCATATTTTCGAGGCGTTGGCGGCCGGGGCGACAGGATACATGCTAAAGGACACGAAGCGGGGCCATTTGCTGGAGGCGCTGCGTGAGGTGCTGGCGGGCGGGTCGCCGATGAGCGCCAATATTGCGCGCAAAGTGGTGCAGTCGTTTCAACAAACCGCGCCCGCGCCAGCCCCGGCGGCGGAGCATGAGAATCTTTCGCCCCGAGAGGGTGAGGTGCTGGATGCATTGGCCCAGGGCCTACTTTACAAAGAGATTTCGGAGAAATTGGGGGTGAGCTTGCCGACGGTAAACACCTACATCCGAAGAATCTACGAGAAGCTGCAGGTCCGGTCGCGGGCGCAGGCGGTGGCGCGATACACCACTCCGCGTCCGCGTTGAACCGGCAATTTTGACGTCATCGGTGGTGTCGTCAGTTTAGACGACATGACGTTTTCCGGAAATGGCCGATACTGATTTCACCATTTGGAAATGGATTTGAATAAGAATTGCGGCCCTTGGTAGTGCGAGGGCCGTTTTCTTTTGTACGGAAAGCGCGGAAAACTCGGCTGCAGGGGGGGGGAGCGGGGTGTCGTTAGT
>CAZSXX010000246.1:0-7151 GCA_964611245.1 uncultured Verrucomicrobiota bacterium
TCGTCCTCGCATAGTATTCTCCCGCGGTCACGAGCGTCGTCGTTGACGGATCGAGGCTGACCGCCAGGCGGAAATGCCGGTCGGCCGTCGCCAGGGACTTCTGCAGTTCGTAAAACTGGCCCATGTAGGTCGCGACTCTCGCCTTGTCAGATCCCTCGGCCCCCGCCTATCTTGGCACCCCTAAATATAGGGAAAAATGGAACAAACACCCGTCCAAAACCCGGTCGCTCCAGTCCGCGTCCGCTTCGCTCCAAGCCCGACCGGCTACCTCCACATTGGCGGCGCGCGCACCGCCCTGTTCAACTGGCTTTACGCCCGCCACACCGGCGGCACGTTCCTCCTCCGCATTGAGGACACCGACCAGGCCCGCAACACCCAGGAAGCCGTTGACGTCATCCTGAACGGGCTCCGCTGGCTTGGCCTCCAATGGGATGAAGGCCCCGCCACCGGCGCCGCCGACGGCCCCAGCGTTGGCGACCATGGCCCCTACTTCCAGTCCCAGCGCGCCGCCATCTACCGTCGCCGCGCCCAGGAGCTCATCGACAAGGACCTCGCCTACGAGCACGACGGCGCGGTCAAGTTCCGCATGCGCCGCGAGCCCATGACCATTCCCGACCTCGTCGTCGGCCAGGTCCACCGCGAGCTCACCGACCGCGAGATCCTCGACCCCGACTTCGTCATCATCCGCTCCGATGGCCAGCCCGTCTTCCATTTCGTCAACGTCGTCGACGACCTCGAAATGAAGATCACCCACGTGATCCGCGGCGAAGACCACCTTGCCAACACCGCCAAACACCTCGCCCTCTTCCACGCCTTCGGCGTCCAACCCCCGCAATACGCCCACATCCCCCTCATCCTCAACATCGACGGCAGCAAAATGAGCAAGCGCGACGCCGGCGCCTCCCTTCAATCCTACATCGACGGCGGCTACGCCCCCGAAGCCATCGTCAACTACCTCTACCTCCTCGGCTGGTCCCCCAAGGAAAACCGCGAAATCATGCCCATCGAGGAAGTCATCCAAATGTTCGACCTTCCCCAAATCCTCCGCCACAACGCCCGCTTCGACATCGACAAACTCCACTGGGTCAACGCCGAATACATCCGCTCCATGTCCATGGCCCGCTTCAAGGACCTCACCATCCAGGCCCTCCACCGCGCCGGCCTCGACACCTCCGGCTACTCCGAAGCCTACATCGACGCCGCCTTCGCCACCTGCAAGGAGAAGATCAAGCAATTCTCCGAAATGCCCGCCTACGGCGGGTTTTACTTCAAGGAAAACATCGAGCTCGACGCCCCCGCCCGCGCCGAATTCACCCCCGAAGTCAAACAGCGCGTCGCCGCCCTCATCGCCGCCTTCCAAAGCCTCCCCGATTTCACCGGCGACGCCCTCCAAGCCAGCCTCAAAGCCACGGCAAAGTCGCTGGGCCTCAAGGCGGGCGCCCTCGTCCACCCCCTCCGTTTGGCCACCACTGGCAGCGCCATTGGCCCCAGCCTGTACCACCTCCTCGAAATCATCGGCCGGGAAAAAACCCTCACCCGCCTTCAGAAAACGCTAGAGCTTTAAGATTTTTCCCTTTTCCATCCACCCGGCCCACCGCTACTCTCCCCGCGGTGGTTATCCCGAAGCGTCCAGACGATTCAGAAAAACCGCGCGCCGAAATCCGCTCGGCTCCTTCCGACTGCGGCGGAGACGCCAAATCCCTCGCCCGCCGCTTGGCCCTCGAATCCGCCGAACGCCGGCGTTTGGAGGAGATCCTCCGCTCCCTCCCGCACCAAATCCTCACCGCCCAGGAGACTGAGCGGCGCCGCATCGCCGCCGAGCTCCACGACAGCGTCATCCAACTGCTCGGCTCCATCAAATTCCGCCTCCTCCACCTGGAGGCGAAGACTTCCGACGCCACAGTCTCCCGCACCGTCGCCCAATCCCGGGAGCTCATCGAGCAAGCCGCCACCGAAGTCCGCCGAATTTCCCACAACCTTCGCCCTTCCGAACTAGAGGACCTCGGCTTAATGCCCGCCCTGCGCGCCCTTTTGGCGGACTTCCAAGCCCGCAGCAAAATCCCCGTTGACTTCAAGCCCGGCATCCACCAAATCCGCTTCGCGCCCCCCATCGAACTCGCCATTTACCGCATTTTCCAGGAAGCCCTCGCCAACATCGCCCAGCATTCCCGGGCCCGGCGCGCGACCATCTCCCTCCTCGCCGACCCCAATTTTGTCACCCTCAACATTCGGGACGACGGTTGCGGTTTCGCCAGTTCGGAAAAGCGCCAACCCGACAAACGCGGGCGTGGATTGGGCATCATCAGCATGCGCGAGCGGGCCCATGCCCATGGAGGAGTTTTTGCCGTCAAATCCTCCCCGGGACAGGGCACTGAAATTTCGGTCCACCTGAAGATTCCATCCTGAGCATGCCCGCCCGGCCACAGGTTCGCCTTGTCCTCGTTGACGACCATCCGGTCGTCCGCGAGGGCATCCGCCAGTGCCTCAAGGATTTCCGCACCCTTAAAATTGTCGCCGAAGCCCGGGACGGCCGGGAGGGGATTCGCAAAGTGCGCGCCACTCGGCCTGATGTCGTCCTCCTCGACCTCGCCATGCCGAAAATGGGCGGTCTCGAAGCATTGCCCGCCATCCGCGCGGCTCACCCCGCCGCGCGCGTCGTCATCTTGACCGTCCACAACACCCGAGAACACCTGCAAAAAGCCCTGACCGCCAAAGTCGATGGATACCTCCTGAAAGACACCGCGCCCGCAGAATACGCCGCCGCCATCCGGACTGTCATGCGCGGCGAGCTTTTCATCAGCCCGGGCCTCGCGCAATCCTCCGCCACAGAATCAAACCTCCCCCACCCGGCCACGTTCGCGTTGACCGATCTTGAATTTCAATACCTGACCCTCGCCGCGCGGGGCCAACGCCCGGCTGAAATATCAGTCATGTTGCATTGCCCGCTCACCGCTGTGCGGTCCCTGCGCCGCAATGTCTTCCGCAAGCTCAACCTCCGGGACATGGCCATGCTGGCCCATTTCGCCCTGAAAAACGGGTTGTGACCCTATTCACCTTTTGCTGGCTGTTTTCGCCCTCCTCCCGCTATCCTTTCGCTCATGAAAACCATCCTCGCCGCTTTCACTGCGCTGCTTTCCATCTCCGCCGCGGAGCCCAACTTCAAGGGCGCGTTGACCCTCCACGCCTCCTTTGACAAGGGCGAGGCGGCCGATTTCGCGAAAGGCAACCCGGCGTTCCTCAACGCGCCCTCGATGAAGGCGACCAACCATTTCGTCGGCCTGCCCAAAAGCGCTTACGTGACCCGGTCGAACGATGGGGGGAAATTTGGGGGATGCCTTCGCTTTTCCAAAAGCACCCAAGAGATGGTGTTTTTCCACGCCGACAAGAACATCGCCTACAAACCGGGCGGCTTCCAAGGTTCCGCCTCCCTCTGGTTGAGCGTCACGCCGGACGAGGACCTCGCCCCAGGTTACACCGACCCGCTCCAGATCACCTCCAAAGCCTGGAATGACGCGGCATTCTTCATCGAGTTCACCAAGGACGAGAAACCCCGGGAATTTCGGCTGGGGGCCTACGCCGATTTCAAAGTCTGGAACCCCCAGAATGTGGCTTGGGAAAAGATTCCTTTTGAGGAAAAGCCGTTGATCAAAGTGGAACGGCCTCCCTTCCGGCGCGGGGAGTGGACGCATGTCGTGTTCACTTTCGAGAATTACAACAGCGGGAAGGCCGACGGGATTACGCGCCTTTATTTGAATGGCGAGTTGAAGGGGACGAAGAAAGCCGAGCAGACGTTCACTTGGAAGATTGAGGACGCGAAGATCATGCTGGGCCTGTCATACATCGGCGCGCTGGACGAGCTTTCGATTTTTGACAAAGCCTTGACTGAAAGTGAAGTGAAGGAGTTGCACCGCCTGCCCGGCGGCGTCACGGCATTGCTGAAGTAGCCGCCAGCGGGCGGGTTCACTCCCGCTGGGATGGAGTTTTGAGGGGATAAAGCCCGGGGCAGCAGCCGAACGTTTGATGGAACGCCGAGCTGAAATGGCTTAGGCTGTTGTACCCAACCTCCATCGCCGCTTCGGTGACGTTGCACGCGCCTTTGCGCAGCAATTCGGCGGCACGCTCCATGCGGACCTGGCGGATGTACTGCTGGATGGTCATGCCGGATTCCTGAGAGAACAGTCGGCTCAGGTAGAAAGGGCTGCAGCCAACCTCCCGGCCCAGTTCTTCCAGATTGGGCGGCTCAGCAAGGCGTTCGCGGAGGATGAGGCGCACGCGCTCGATCCGGTCCCGGGCGGTTTTCTGGGTGCGGGTGCAGAACAGGTCACCGCCGGCGGGGCGGAAGAAGAGGTGGGCGGCGAGTTCCAACGCCTTGCAGCGGAACCAGATTTCCCGGGCCGGCTGAAAGACCGGGCATTGCTGGAGGCTTTCCACCATTTGGAGATGGACCGTGCTCAACCGCTCAGGGGCGCCGATTTGCCCGACCACCGAATCCCCATCCACCACGCTTCGGACAAGTGGATCAAGGCTTTGGTTATGGGCGGTGAAGTGTTGGCGGAGGAACTCCGGGCTGAATTCCACGGTGATGAACTGGTGCCGTTGGCCGCCGCGCCGGAGTGCGGACAAGCCGGGCTGGCCTTGATAATAGAAGACAAAGGAGCGGGGCGGCAGTTTGACGGTGCGTGAAATGTCACCCAAGGAGGCTTCGCCTTCGAGGTTGAGGCAAAGCTCGATGCTGCGGGGGTGAAAGGAGCGGGCCCAATCCAGGTCGCGGGAGGACGTGAAATCATGCCACTCGAAACTGAAGCCGAGGTCCTGGAAGTTGCCGAAGAGCGGGCGCCAACCGGGGCCGATCGAGCGCCAAGCGGGTTCTTCGGCGAATTTCGGGGGTTCGGCGATGGAGTTATTGCGACTCATTCTCAGTGCGCGGGGATCAACATTCGAATTGAGCTTCGCGTGAAATCAAATGGGACGCAACAGGGCCCGGGCCGGGGCGCCATCTGCCCGATTGGCGATCTTGATGGGCAGGCAGATCAATTCGTAGTTGCCGGGCGCGATTTTGGAGAGGTCAAGGCCTTCGATGATCCAGACTTCGGGGCCGAGGAGGGCGTGGTGGGTTTCGACGCCGTCTTTGTAAAATCCGCCGACGGAGAGGTAATCGACCCCAATGGTCCGGACACCGCAGTCGGCGATGTACTTGGCGGCTTCGCGGGAGATGTAGATGAAATCTTTGTCGAATTTGGGCTGGATGGCCCAGGAGTTGGGGGTGTTGGCGGTTTTGAGGATGATGCGTTCGCCGCGTTGGAGGTTGTGGGGCTTGAGGTCCTCGACTTTGACGGAGCCGACACTGTTGAGGCCGAGGACGCGGCAGGGGCCCATGACGGCGTCGAGGGGGAGGTCTTCAAGGCCGCGGCCGTCCTTCATGAAGTGAACCGGGCCATCCATGTGGGTGCCGGTGTGGGCGGACATGGTGAGGAGGGAGACGTTGCAGGGAGCGCCTTTGGCGATGCTGGCGAAGTACTCGATTTTGACGGCGGGGTCGCCTTCCCAATGCACCATGCCGTCCACGATTGGAACTGTGACGTCGATCCAGGACATATCAGAAAGTGATGACATTTTTGATGGAGCTGCGGTCTTTGTCGCCCATCAACAGATCCTGGTAGGAATCGATGGAGTAGCGGCCGGTGATGAGGGATTTGAGGGCGGCGGGCCAGCGTTCCATGAACAATCCGAGGTCGCGGATGGCGTTTTGGAAGGCGGCGCGGTCGGCGTTGACGGTGCCGACGATGGCCTGGTTTTTGAGGACGATATTGCGCATGATTTCATCGCCCAGAATGGAGACGGGGCCTTTCGGGGCTGGGATGCCGGTGAAGACAAAGATGCCGTTCTGGCCGAGGACGCGCATGACTTCAAAAGAGATTTTGGAGACGCCGAGGGCCTCGTAAACGAGGTCGATGTTGCCGACGCGGCGGGCGAGGTCGTCGGGGGTGTCGGTTTCGGCGGAGATGTAGGTGGCGCCGAAGGATTCGACGAGGTCGGCCTTGGGGTTGGGTTTTTGGGAGCGGCTGTAAACGTAGGTGCGGAAGCCGCTGGCGACCAAGGCCATGGCGCCGAGGATGCCCACGGGGCCGGCGCCCATGACGACGGCGTTGAGGCCCTTTCCGGGCTGGCCGGGAGGGGCGTCGGGGGCTATCCACGGAAGGCGCTGCTGGGTTTTCCAGGCTTGGGCGAGGCCCTTTTCGGCGACCGTGAGGGGCTCGACGAGGACGGCGACGTCGCGGAGGTGGGCGGGGACGAAGTTCAGAAATTGTTCGTGCTCAACGTAGAACTCGGTCATGAAGCCGTGCCGCTGGTTGATGCCGCGCTCGACGAATTTGCCGGTGGCGCAGAAGTCCTGCAGTTCCTGGCGGCAAGGCTGGCAGTCGGCCTCCGGACAGGGACGGCGGACGGAGGGGACGACGAGGTCGCCGGGTTTGAGGCCACGGACGTGGGAGCCGACTTCCTCGACGACGCCGAGGGATTCATGGCCGATGACGAGGTATTCGAAGCCGCTTGGCGGGGCGCCGTAAACGAAGGTGCAAATTTCCTTGTCGGTCCCGCAAATTCCAACTTCAAGGGACCGGACCCGGACTTCATCGTTGGCGGTGATTTTCGGGGCGTCGTGATCCACCAAGCGGACCTCCTTGCGCCCTTGAAAAACCCCGACTGCTCGCATCGTATTTTTCATTCGGACAGGTAAATTCGCATCATGAATCGCGACCCCGGCAGGCGTCGAGTAATTATTTGAACCGACCGCGTCTTTTGCCGTTGAGAGAGGCGGCGGTTACCGGAGGGGCGGATCCCGAGCGGACCGCCCGGGTGTTTCACGTCGTTTCATGTTTGTTGCGGCTGGTTGCGCATTTGTTGCGTGATGTTGCGCATTTGTTGCGCGGGCGTTGCGCATTTGTTGCGCGGGCGTTGCGCATTTGTTGCGCGGGCGTTGCGCATTGTAAGTGTTTGCTGGGAAGCGAGTTGGGATAGGTTCTTGGAAATCGAGGCGGTGAAAAGGGCTTTTTGGAGGAGTGCGGCTTTGGTGGAGCCAAACGACGGGAGGGATGGGGTGGGTGTGCCTCGATAAAACGGACGGAGAAAGGCGGCATTTGGTTAATGGTTTA
>CAZSXX010000247.1:0-7139 GCA_964611245.1 uncultured Verrucomicrobiota bacterium
CGCACCGTCGGCGGCGCCTACCGCGCCCCCGTCTCCATCGGCGGCCTGGCCGACCCCGTCATCCGCGAACGGATGGACGACCAGACCTTCGCCAAAGTCACCGAGGAGCTCGAGATGCTCGAAATGGCCGGCCACAAATTCGACCTCGACGCCGTCATGGCCGGGCAGACCACCCCCGTCTTCTTCGGCAGCGCCATGAACAACTTCGGCGTCCAGCTCCTCCTCGACGGCTTCCTCCGCAACTCCCCCGCCCCCAAATCCCGCACCGTCTCCATCGGCGAAATCCCCCCCACCCATCCCGCCTTCTCCGGCTTCATTTTCAAAATCCAGGCCAACATGGATCCCCGCCACCGCGACCGCATTGCCTTCCTCCGCATCTGCTCCGGCAAATTCGAGCGCGACATGTTCGTCACCCACTCCCGCACCGGGAAAAAAGTCCGCCTTTCCAACTCCCACAAGCTCTTCGCCCAGGAGCGCGAGACCGTGAATGACGCCTACCCCGGCGACATCGTCGGCCTGGTCGGCTACTCCGATTTCGGCATTGGCGACACCCTCACCACCGACCCCAAAATCGTTTACAACGAAATCCCCCGCTTCACCCCCGAAACCTTCGCCTTCCTCCACAACCCCAACACCGCCAAATACAAACAATTCCGCACCGGCCTGGACCAACTCCTCCAGGAAGGCGTCATCCAAATCCTCCACCTCAAGGATTCCGCCACCAAAATCCCCCTTCTGGCCGCCGTCGGCCCCCTCCAATTCGAGGTCGTCCAATTCCGCCTCGAAAGCGAGTACGGAGCCGAATCCCGCATCGAACCCTCCTCCTGGACGGTCATCCGCTGGCTCCCGCCCGAATTGAAGGAGGAGGATCTGGACCGCCTGCAACTGCCCACCGGCGCGCGCCTCGCCTACGACATCCAAGGCAAACCCGTCGCCCTCTTCGCCAACGATTGGTCCGCCAATTACTTCATCGAAACCAACAAAGGCATCACGGTCTCCGCCCTCCCGCCGGAACGCTGGAAACAAGCCGCCTAATCCCATGAAACTCACCCTCTCCCGCTACGACCTGGCGCTGACCCACCGCTGGACCATCGCCAGTTCCCTCACCGACGGCACCGGGGGCAAGACGGTTTACCCCATTGTCTTCGCCGAACTCGCCACCAGCGACGGCCTCACGGGAATTGGCGAAAGCGCCCCCTCCTCCCGCTACGCCGAAAACGCGGAAACGGTCGAAGCATTCCTAAGCAAAATCGACCCGACGCAACTCAGTTTTGGGGACATCCCCGCCAGCATGGCCTATCTGGAAACCATCGCGCCCGGAAATTTCTCCGCCAAGGGAGCCATCAACATCGCCCTCCTCGACGGCGCCTCCAAAAAAGCCGGACTCCCCCTCTACGATCACCTCAAGCTCGGTTTCCGCGAAGGCGTCCACTTCACCAGCTTCACCATCGGCATCGATTCCCCGGAAAAAATCCACGAAAAGGTCCTCGAGGCCGAGCCCTACCCCATCCTCAAACTGAAAGTCGGCTCCCCCAACGACCGCGAAAACATCGCCGCCCTCCGCTCGGCGGCCCCCAAAAAAACCGTGCGCGTGGACGGGAACGAAGCCTGGAAAACTCCTGAGGAAGCGCTCCGGAACATCGAATGGTTCGCCAAAGACCCGCACATTGAATTCATCGAGCAGCCCATGCCCGCCACCGCCGCCCCGCGCGATTGGCAGTGGCTCAAAGCCCGCTCCCCGCTGCCCATCATGGCGGACGAATCATGCATTTCCGTCCAGGACGTGCCGATGCTCGCCGATTGCTTCCACTCCGTGAACGTCAAGCTCTGCAAAACGGGAGGGCCCTCCGCCGCCTTTGATTTGCTGGCCGCCGCGCGCAAAGCCGGCCTGAAAACCATGATCGGCTGCATGATCGAATCCAGCGTCCTGACCAGCGCCGCCGCGAACCTCGCGGAACTGGCCGATCACCTCGACATCGACGGGAATATCCTGGTCACGAACGACCCATTCGAAGGCCCGACCAGCGTGGGCGGGCTCATTTCCTTTACCAACGCGCCCGCCACAGCCGGCCTGCGCGTGCGGCCGCGGGGACGGTGACGCGGCGTCAACGCCGGGCCGTGGCGTGCGCCTTCAGCCAACGGATGTCCACGTTGCCAGGGTCCGTGAAATTGTGGTTGTGGTCCACGTTGTTGGGCGCAACCGTGTCCTTGTCAATCCAGCGGTGCGGGCTCGCCGAACCATCCACGAACGAATTGACCGCCGTCCGGTTATGATGCGAGGCCGGCATGTGGTAAAATGTGTCGGACGTCAGGTGGGCCGGGATCCCAAAAAATGGCCGGCACAAGCTTTTCGGATGCATGTCCATGAACAGCAACACATCCGACGGTGAAATCTTGGTCACATCCGCCAGCCCACGAAACGTGATGTATGGACTCCCCGCAGGCGCCGGATTGTTCCGGTAAACCGGCCCGTCCCACCCGGCGAACGCATTCATCCCGTAGCTTCGCACCGTGGACTGCAGCTTCCCATTGATGCTCACCTTCTCCTTGTCCGCCGGACATTTGTAAATGTGAAAATCAGTGATGTAAGGCGCCATCAGCGAGTTGGAATCCCGAACCAGCATCAACACATTGGTGTTGTCCTCCAAAATCCCCTCAAAACTCCCGCGCACCCACGTCATCCACGGCCGCCCATTCGGCAACAAAAGATCGCCTTGGTTGTTGGCGATGAATTTCTCGTTGTTGTCCGCCGTGTACATGCCATTGCCAATGTTCAATTGGTGCAAGTTGTTCACGCAAATCGCTTTGTGGGCTGACGACTTGGCCTTGGCGATCGCGGGGAGCAGCAGGCTGGCCAATATTGCAATGATGGCGATGACGACCAACAACTCAATGAGCGTAAATGCCCGACGGGCCATGGAGCGCTGTCGCGTTGGGAATAGCTGCATGCGCCTACATTCACGGGAAAGGCCAACCGGAAGCAATGGTATTTTCCATGGCACACTGCCCCCCGGGGCCTCCGGATTCGCTCAATTTTCCCCGAGCAAATGCTCGATCACCATCTGGTCCAGCGCTTGGTAATCCCGGTTGGCCACCAACGCCTTGGCCTGGGCCTCGTCGAACGCCCGCGCTTTCTCGACCAACCGCAGGAACGTGCGGCGGCTATTCTCCAAGTGCGCCAAGGTGTGCTCCATCTTGGTGGCCCGGAACGGATGCACATCAAAACAGACGTACTCGCCCCGGCTGCCATATTGGTTCCGCTCCAAAACCCGCACCTGGTCGAACGCGCTGCGCAGGTTCGTGCTCCCAAACGGCTTGTCCTGGTCGAACTTCAACCCGTTCTGGTCGTTCAGGTGCAGCGACCAAAGCTTGCCAAAGGTCATGGCGAAATCGATTTCATCGGCGGGATCCAGCCCGGCCAGGATGGCGTGCGCGCTCTCGATCAACGCGCCAACCCGCTTGGGATCCCGGGTCAACTGCGCCACCGCCAGCGCGTGCCCAATCGTCGGAATGTACGCGTGGTCCATCGGCTCATTCGGCTTCGGCTCAATCGCCAGCCGGCATTTCTTGTCATGCGCGAGCATCTTGTCGAACGCCTGCACCATCAACTCCACGCTCCGCTTGCCGCTCTTGGATTCGCGCAGGTACGTCCCTTCGCGCGCCAGCCAAAGGACGATGAGGTCCGTCCCGAGAATCTTTCCGATGTCAATGCACCGCAGCGACCGGTCAATCGCGTACTGCCGGTCCTTGGCGTCGTTGCTGGTGTACGCGCCGTCGATCGTGCGCGGGCTGAACCACAGCCGGGGGGCGACCATCTCCGCCTTCAGCCCCATGTCGTCCAACCGCTTGCGCAGCTCCTTCGCCTCCTTGCGGATCTGCCCCTCCGACTTGTTGTCGATGTCCGGCACCGCGTCGTCGTCATGGAACATCATCGCGTCGAACCCCATCTCCTTCAATTTCCCAAGTTTCCAATCAAAGGTCTGCGCCGGGCGCGTCGTCGGCCCGTACGGATCCTGCCCCTCACTGATGTTCCACGGGCCAAAGCAAAATTTGTAGCTGTGTTTTTTCGCCATATATATAGGTGCGCACAGCCTAGGGATGGGCATCCGTGCGGAAAAGCAAAAAGCTCCACCATTGCGCGCACGGCCGTTTCCGCGGAAGATTGGCGGCCATGACTATTGGATCCAGCGGGACGGTCGGCGACGAGATCGAGGACGGGGAGTTTGTGCGGCAGGAGGACGCGTTTAGGGACTGGATCTCAGCCGATGGGACCTCCGATTTCCCGGTCGCCGAGGGCCGCTACCATCTTTACGTGTCGCTGGCCTGCCCCTGGGCGAGCCGGACGGTCATCGTCCGAAAATGCAGGGCCCTCGAGCAATTCATCGGCCTGACCGTGGTCGATCCGATCCGCGACGAAAAAGGCTGGGCCTTCCGCGATGAGCCCGGCTCCGAGAAAGATCCGGTCAACGGCTTCAGTTTTTTGAGCGAGGCCTACCTCGCCACCAATCCCGCCTTCCACGGCCGGGTCACTGTGCCCGTCCTTTGGGACCGCGAATGCAAGCGCATCGTCAACAATTCCGAGGACGACATCTGCAGGATGCTCAACGACGCGTTCCGGGATTTGGGGAACGGGACCGACCTCTTCCCAAAGGACATCGAGGGCGAGCACGCCGAAATGTCCAAGTGGATTTACGAGCATGTGAACAACGGCGTTTACAAAGCCGGCTTCGCCTCGCGCCAGGTGGTTTACGAAAAGGCCTGCCGCTCCCTCTTCGCCGCGCTGGACGAACTGGAGAAACGCCTCGCCAACAACCGCTTCCTTTTCGGCGAGCGCATCGTCGAGGCGGATTGGCGCCTGTTCTGCACGCTCGTCCGCTTCGACGCCGTCTACCACGGCCATTTCAAGTGCAACGTCCGCCGCATCGTGGACTATCCCAGCTTGCAGGGATACCTGCTCGACCTTTACCAGCAGCCGGGCATCGCGCTGACGGTGAACCTGGACCACATCAAGCGCCACTATTACGTCACGCACGACGACATCAACCCCACCCGCATCGTTCCCATCGGGCCCGATCTCGACCTCACGCGCCCCCCCGGCCGCGAGCGCTTGACGGCCGCCCAGTCGGTCAGCCCGTGAACACAGGGGTATTGAGGCCGGAATTGAGCGCGAAACCGGTCAGTTCCCGCCTCCGCCTCCCCTGCAATCCCGCTGCCATGCACGCACTGATTCCTTGGCCGCGAGACTGGATTTCGCGCTACTCCTTCGCGTTCATTTTATCCAAGGCCACCGCGGCGAGGATGACGAAGCCTTTGATGATCTGCTGCCAAAAGGGCGAGACCTCCATCAGGACGAGGCCGTTGTTCAAGACCCCGATGATGAGGCAGCCGAGGACCGTGCCGAGCACGGAACCGCGTCCACCGCTCAAGCTGGTGCCGCCGATCACCACGGCGGCGATGGAATCGAGTTCGTAGCCGATGCCGGCGTTCGGTGTGGCGGAGTCGAGCCGCGCGGTGAGCAGCAGGCCCGCGACGCCGGCGAGCGCGCCCCCGAGGGCGTAGACCGTCACTTTGATCGCGCGGAGATTCAGGCCGCTGAGCTGCGCGGCGCGTTCATTGCCGCCAATCGCGTAGAGATAGCGCCCGAGGCGGGTCTTGCGCGTGATGACCACAAAGACCGCGACGAGGATGCCGGCAATCCACACCGGCATGGGCAGCCCCAGCCAATGTCCGGTGCCGATGAACGCGAAGTCCGGGCCGAGGTCGGTGATGGGAAAGCCTTTCGTCCAGAGCTGCGTCAGCCCGCGCGCGATGCTCAACATCCCGAGCGTGGCGACGAATGGCGGCAGCTTGAAACGCGTGATGACCCAGCCATTGAACCAACCGAGCGACCCGCCCACGAGCAACCCGGCGATGACGGCGCCGAACGTCGTGAACTCCACCGCCACGCCGAACATCGGCAGCATGACCCCATTCTTCAACAAGCCGGCCGCGACCGCGCCGGAAAACGCGAGCACGGAGCCGACGGACAGGTCAATGCCGCCGCTGAGGATCACCAGCGTCATGCCGATGGAGAGGCAGAGGTTCACGGAGATCTGCCGCAGCACATTGAGCGCGTTGTCCTGGCTAAGAAACGTCCCGGAAATCTCCGGCATCAGGCTCAAAGCCACGACCATGATCAGGAGCGCCGCGACGCTTTGGAATCGGGCGAGAAAATCTTTGGTCTTCGGGCTCATGTCAGTTCTTTGGCAGCGCCGCCTTCATGATGTTTTCCTCGTTCGCGTCGGCGCGGGCGAACTCAGCGGTCTTGCGCCCTTCGCACATCACGACAATCCGGTCGGCCACGGCGAGAATCTCCGGCAGTTCCGACGACACCAGGACAACCCCAAGGCCACCGGCGACCAATTCGTCCACGAGCGCGTAAATTTCCTTTTTCGCATTGATGTCAATGCCGCGCGTCGGTTCGTCGAGCAGCAACACCTTGGGCTGGGTGGCGAGCCATTTGGCAAGCACGACTTTCTGTTGGTTGCCGCCGCTCAAGTTGCGCGCAAGCTGCCGCACCGAGGGCGTCTTGGTGCGCAGCCGGGCCACGTAGCCGGAGGCGAGTTCATCCTCACGCGCGGCGTTGAGCAGTCCGAGCCGCTCCGCTTTTCCGACGCACGCCAGGCTCGTGTTGGCCGCGACACTGAGGGAAAGCACGAGCCCGTCGCGCTTGCGGTCCTCCGGCGCAAGCGCCACGCCCGCGTCAATCGCCTGGCGCGCATTTTGAAACCACACTTCGCGGCCATCCACGACGACTGTGCCTTTCGCGCGTCCCGGATGTTGGCCGAACAAGGTCTCCAGCAACTCGGTCCGCCCCGCGCCCATGAGTCCGAAAAGACCGAGCACTTCCCCGCGCCGCAAATGCAGCGAGACATCTCGCACCGCGAAGTCGCCCCCCCGCCCAGGATTTGCGAGGTGCAGGCCCGCGACGCGCAACACTTCCTCGCCCGGCTCGGTTTGTGTGCGCGAAAACATCTCCGACAAATCGCGCCCGACCATCATGCGCACGATTTCATCGTGGCTGGCGGAGTTCGTGGCGTGTGACGCAACGCAACGCCCATCGCGCATGACCGTGAATTCGTCGGCGATGAGCGGCAGTT
>CAZSXX010000248.1:0-7097 GCA_964611245.1 uncultured Verrucomicrobiota bacterium
GACCACGAGGATTTCGCGTCGCGCTTTGGCCAGATCCAATACCAAATCGCGATCATGGAGGAGAAGTTCTCGTGCGGCTCGATCGCGGAAAACCTGGCCTTGATGCGCCTCCAGTACATGCCGATGGGCCTCCGGCGGCATGCGTTGACCGTGCTGATCGGCGAGTCCTTCCAGAGCCTGAACACGATGCAGGCGTTCAACCAGAGCGTGCACGTGGTGATCCATCCGTCCGACCTCAGCAGCCTGAAACAGATCCTTCAGCAGGTCCTCGCGGACAACGACCTGTTTCTGAGCGTTTACCGGGACGCGCAGCTTCGGATGGCGCAGGGGAAATTCTGACCCTCGCGCCGGCCTCTCATTCACCGGGCCAAACCGGGGCGTGGCGCGGCAACTCGGCCCGGAAATCGCCCAGGCTGGACCAATAGAGGCGCTTGTTCAGGTCGACCTCGACGATGGCGACGGAGCCCCAGTTTTTGGCCTGTGCCAGGACGCGGCCCTCGCGGTCGTAAATGCCGGAGATCATCCAGTTTGTCCCGGCGTCGGTGTAGGTGCTGCTGACCAGGTAAACATGGTTTTCGCAGGCGCGGGCGGCGGCGAGCATGGGATTGCAGCCCCAAACCGGAAAGGCGATGACCTCCGCGCCGCGGAGCGAGAGTTGGCGGGCGACCTCGGGGAAAAAGCCGTCGTAACACACCATCAGCCCAAGCTTGCCAAAACGGGTGTCAAACACCGGGTACTCGTGCCCCGGCGTGACGCCTCCCTCGATTTCCGCGCGCGGAAGGGCGACTTTCCGGTATTTGCCGGCCACCTTGCCGTTGGGCGCGATCAGGACCGCGACATTGAAAACGAGGTGGCGGTCGCGCTCAAGCAGGCCAGCCACGATGTAACAATCATGCTTGCGGGCAAACTCCCCGAAATAGTCCGTTGAGGGTCCCGGAATCGGTTCTGCGGCGTCGACGTAGGAGAGGCCATTGCCGACGACCGTGAGGGTTTCCGGCAGCACGATCAGGTCGGCTTTCTCTCGGCCCGCCTCATCCAGCAATGGAGCGAATTGGCGGCAGTTGTCCGCCGCCGATTTGCCGCGCTGGGGCCGGTAATGAATGGCGGCCAACCGCGCCAGGCGGGGCTTCGATTCGGCCGCTTCGCTGAAAGCGACGTCGCGCCACTCAACCGAGGCGTTTTGCGCCCATCGCAGGTGCAGCTCCACGATCGCTTGGCGGGCCTGGGACGGGGCCTGGTACAGGTCGGAAATCTCGGTCCATCCATCGGACGTGCCCTTGTCGGCGGGGTACTCGGGATTGGCTTCCGGGGGCTTGCCAGCGCCGTAGCCGAACGCGCCGGATTCGTCTCGCCGGATGGGCTGCCCATCCGCGTCGCGCCATTGAATCCGGACGAGCGAGTGGCGCCGGGGGGTGGGCAGGTTTTCATCCCGCCGGAAAGCCCTGAACTGGTAATATCGGGAACCCTCGACCGGGAATGCGCGGGCGAAGTGGCCGTCCAACCCTTCCCGGGCATCCGTGGTGATCCGCAGATTCCCGTTGGGAAGAGCCTTGAACGAGGGCCTGATTTCTTCGCGGGGCGACGCGGCCTTCCACTGGGAGCCTGAATCCGCGGCGAGCAACGACAGCGAGAAAGCGAGGGAGGCGAAGAATCGGGCGGTTCTCATGAATGGAATTATTATCCGCCGGGCTGTGGCGCGCGCCAGCCGAAAAGGCGAATGATAAAGGATTGTCATTTCAGCCGGGGAAACTTACGGTCCGGGGGACCCGAAATTAATGGAGAACACTATGAATCGCATTGCGTCGGCTTGGCTGGTTTTGGCCCTCATCGCGTCGGCGGGCGCTGGCGCCCGCGCGGGCGACTTGCGTTACGAGATTGCCCCGAAATTTTTCGAGGAAAAGCCCGGCGGCGAAGCCTTGGGGGCGTGCCATGGAGCCGCGTTGATCGACAAGGCGGGGAACATTTACATCACGACGGACACGCCGCGCGGGGTGGTGGTGTTCGGGCCTAAGGGAAAATTTCTGCGCGCGTTTGGGCCCAGCCACATTCATGGGGCGGAAATCCGGGAGGAAGGCGGAACCGAATATCTTTACGCCGCGCGGCCGAGCGCCCACGAAGTGATCAAGCTGAAGCTGGATGGCGAGAAGGTGTGGACGCTCACCTATCCGAAGGACGCGGGGATATACAAGGACCAGAACGGATTCAATCCCTGCGCGGTGACTGTGGCGCCCGATGGGTCGATCTTTGTGGCGGACGGATACGGATCGAACTTTGTGCTGAAGTTCGACAAGGACCGGAAATTCGTGAAGGCGTTCGGCGGCCCCGGCAAGGAGGAGGGGAAATTCAATACCTGCCATGGGATCGGCCTGGACAACCGCTCGGGCAAGCCGCTGCTGCTGGTTTGCAACCGGAACAATGACCGGGTGGAGCATTGGGATTTGGACGGGAATTTTGTGAAAGTGATCCAAAAGGACCTCCGGATGCCGGCGGCGGTGCATATCCGCGGGGACTACGCGATCTTTCCGGAGCTGAAGGGGCGCGTGACGGTGATCGACAAAGAAGGGAAAATTGTCGCGCAGCCCGGGGACAATCCGACGGAGTCGCAGCGCGCGAATTACGGTCTGGAGCCGGAGCATTGGAAGGATGGAGTTTGCAACTCGCCCCACGGCGCGGCGATGGACAAGGATGGAAATTTGGTGGTGAGTGAATGGAGCAAGTTTGGGCATTTGCACAAGTTTTTGAAGGTGAAGTAAGCAACCGCGCCAGCGCGGAGCCCCGCGCGGAAGGGTTCAAATGAGCGGCGTGGCGGAGGAGTTTGCGGCGCGGATGGATGAATTGGCCCCTTCGTCCCGCGTTGTCGTGGCCGTGTCGGGCGGGCTGGATTCGATGGCCCTCCTCGCGCTGATGTCTTGCTTCACCCGCCAGCGCGGCGGAGCGCTGGTGGTCGCCCATTTCAATCACCACCTCCGCGGACACGAAAGCGACGACGACGAGGAGTTCGTTCGCCAGGCGGCGGCCGGGATGGGCTGGCTGTGCCGTGTCGGCGGCGGGGATGTGCGCGCGGCGGCGCGGGGAATTTCCATCGAGATGGCGGCCCGCGACCTGCGGCACCGTTTTCTGGCCGAGGTGGCGCGGGAGGCCGGTGGCGACCTGTTTTTGGCGCACCACGCCGATGACCAGATCGAGCTCCATCTCATGCGCACGCGGCGGGGCGTTCGGGGGCCGGGGCTTGGTGGGATGCAAATGGATTCGAGGTCGCCAGTGGACCGGAATGTTCGCCTGCTGCGCCCACTGCTTGGAGTTTCGCGGGGCCGCCTGGCCGATTTCGTGCGGCAAAATCAGGTTCAATACCGGGAAGATTCCAGCAATGCGGAGGCTGGCAACGAGCGAAACCGGATCCGGATGGATGTGATCCCGAGGTTAAGGGACCAGATCGGCGGTGGATTCGACGGGGCGATCCTGCGGTCGGTCGCCGAGGAGCAACAGAGATGCGCGCTGGCCCGCGCCGCCGCGAAAAAATGGCTGACGGAGTCCGGCGATTTTGCGGCGCTGACGGCACCCATGCAGGAGGAGATCCTTGCGGCGCAATTGGAGGCGAATGCGATCCCGGTGACGAAAAGGCGGTTGGCCGCGTTGTTATCCAGGCCGGGCGCGTTGTTTGAGGTCGGGGGCGGACGGCGAATCTCCCGCGACCGCCTTGGACGGCTGAAGGTTTTCCGGGAGGAGTGGAGCGGCGCGGAGCAAAAAATCGCGATTGAGACATCCGGGGAAACGCTTTTCGAAGGCCTGCGAATTCAATGGAGCTTTCCGGGTGGGGCTGATTTGACCGGGAAAGGGAATGTGATGTTTTTTGACGCGGACAAAGTTGGCGCCGGCGCGAAGCTCCGCCATTGGCGCAAAGGGGACCGGATTCAGCTTTCGGGCCGGGCTTCGGTGCGGCCGTTGCACGAGATGTTCAGCCGGAACAAAATCGAGCGCGAAATGCGCCACCAGGCGATTGTGGCGGAAACTGGCGGGGGGGAGATTTTCTGGGTGGAAGGGTTGCGGGTGACGGAACGCTTCAAGGTCACTGGGCAAACGAGGCGTCATATGGAGTGGCGGTGGGAGAGGGAGTAACACTTGCGGCGGCGGGAGGGAGGCCCCTATGATGCGCCGCGATTTGCATGGAACTATCGTCGAAGATCTATATCGCCGGGCACCGGGGGATGGTGGGGAGCGCGATTTGGCGCGAGCTGGAGGCACAAGGATTCCGAAATTTGATTGGGAAAAGGCGGTCGGAGCTGGACCTGCTCAGCCAGGCGGCGGTGGCGCGTTTTTTTGAGGCGGAACGGCCTGAGTATGTTTTTTTGGCGGCCGCGAAGGTCGGGGGGATTCGGGCGAACAACGCGGAGCCGGCCCCGTTCATTTACGAGAACCTGCAGTTGCAGAACAATGTAATTCATTCCGCCTGGCAGGCGGGGGTGAGGAAGTTGTTGAATCTTGGAAGCTCGTGCATTTACCCGAAGATGGCGCCGCAGCCGCTGAAGGAGGAGTACCTTCTTTCGGGGCCGCTGGAGCCGACGAATGAGTGGTATGCGGTGGCGAAGATCGCGGGGTTGAAGATGTGCCAGGCGTACCGGCGGCAGCATGGGGCGGATTTCATCAGCGCGATGCCGACGAATCTGTATGGGCCGAACGACAATTTTGACCTGAACAATTCGCATGTGCTGCCGGCGCTGATCCGGAAGTTCCATGAGGCGAAAACGGAGGGGCGCGGGGAGGTGACTTGCTGGGGGACGGGAACGCCGCGGCGGGAGTTTCTTTACGCGGATGACCTGGCCAAGGCGTGCGTGTTCCTGATGGAGAATTACAGCGAGGAGCGGTTCATCAATGTGGGGACGGGGACGGATGTGACGATCGCGGAGTTGGCGGGGATGGTGAAGGAGGCGGTGGGGTTTGAGGGGGAGGTTTTGTGGGACCGCTCGAAGCCGGATGGGACGCCGCGGAAGTTGTTGGATGTGACGCGGTTGACGGAGTTGGGGTGGAGGCCGGAGGTGAGCTTGGAGGCGGGCATCCGGATGGCGTACGAGTCGTTTCTGAGCCGGCCGCGGCGGGATTGAGCGGAGTCAGGGGAGGGGGTCCTTGTTTTTGGCTTGGTCGATTTCGGCGAGGCTTTGGCGGGCGAGGGCGATTTGTTCGTCGCGGGTGCGCTTGCGGATGATGAGCATGTCGAGGAGGGCGGTGAGGAGGGCGCAGCCGGTGAGGAGGGCGCAGGCGGCCCAGTAGGCGACGAAGAGGAAGGGGTGGCGCATGAGGAAGGCGTTGAGGAAGGTGGCGCCCCAGATGAGCAAGAGGGCGCCCAGAATGAGGAACAGGACGCCGAACCAGCGGCGGCGGGCGTCGTTCGGCGTCAGGATGGCCATAAGGTGCGCGCGCGCGATGTCACCGCAAAAAAGCCGTGTCGCATCGCACGACACGGCATTTTTAGCCGGGGCAGGTTGAGCTGCCGCTAGGCTTCGAAACTTTTCCCGCAGCCGCAGGATTGTTTGGCGCGGGGGTTGTTGATCTTGAATCCGCCGCCGGTGAGGGCGTCGGAGAAATCGACCACGGCGCCGCGCAGGTATTCGGCGCTGATGGCGTCGACCAAGACGCTGACCCCGTGGTATTGGGCGACGAAATCGCCCTCGCGCCGCTCGTCGAAATCCATCCCGTATTGCATGCCGGAGCAGCCGCCGGATTCGACGAAAACACGGAGGGATTTGCCCTGTTTTTCGGAATCGTTGGCCAGGATGGTCTTGATCTGGCCGGCCGCGCTTTCGGTCACGCTGATGGGGGATTCGGTTTGGAGGGCGCTGTTCATTTGGCTTCCTACATGAAGTCTAACAAACGAGGGGTGGATGTCAACCCGGTGGCGGAAAAAATCGGATTCGCCGAGGTGGGCTCCTGGGGTTGTTTTGTGTGGTTCGGGGCTGGTTTGGTTTGGTTCGGGGTTTGTTCGGTGATGTTCGGGGTTCGTTCGGTTTTGTTCGGCGTGTGTTCGGCTTTGTTCGGCGTGTGTTCGGCTTTGTTCGGCGTGTGTTCGACGTGGTGTTTTGTGTTATAAGTAGCTGCAAGAAAGGGATTTGTATAAACCAGCAATGAGTTGAATGCGATGAGCGATGAGTGGGAAGGCGGAGTTTGCGAACGGTCGGGTTTTTTTGGGGGGGAGATGCGGGAGGGTTGGCAGGTTGTTGCGCGTGGTTGCGGGTTTGTTGCGGCGCTGTTGCGTGTTGTTGCGGGTTTGTTGCGCACTTGTTGCGTGTTGTTGCGCATTTGTTGCGCGTTGTTGCGCACTTGTTGCGCGTTGGTTGCATGCTGTAAGTGATTGCAGGGTAAATTGTTGTGACTTAATCCCGGAAACCGGAGCGAAAAATGGTGTTTTTTGGAGGAGGAAGGATTGGCCGGCAACCGGAGTGGATTGTGGAACGGGGATGGAATCCTCGTTCTGGGAGGTTGGACGGGACGGATGGTTTTGGAATGGCATGGCGATTTCTCCTGGGTTGGACTTGGGGCCATGCTTGGCGTCGCGGTCAGACGGGACCGGCGGTGGAAGGGTGAGGAGTTCGGGGGTCTGGGTTCTTTTTTTCAGGCCACCGAATTGCTGACCGTTCCGCTCCGAGGTTTTTCGGAGGGCGTTGGCTTTTTTCGTCCGTTTGGGCCGGGCTGTGTTTTCCGGTCCGTGTGTTAAAGGTAGTCACACACATTCAAATGTCAACACGTTTATTGTCATTTGAGACATTTCGCCCGATTTTACAGAAATTAGGGGCGGGAATATCCGGAGTTTAGAACAGGAATTAATTCGTTGGATTCTCCGGCAAAACTGAGCAACAATCGAACAGTGCGGGGAGGACCGGGGCAATTGCGCTGGAACGGCACAGGGAAAATGCACCAAGAAAAATTGGGGGGAGAAACTGCGGCGCGGCTTAACCCAGCTTTTTTTACGTCTCCAGCAACAGGTAAGAAACGTCACCTGTTGGTCCGGCGTTTCGGGAACGATAAAGTAATTTTGATCGATAATGGGTGAGGTTGGGTGTGCCTCGATAAAACGGACGGAGAAAGGCGGCATTTGGTTAATGGTT
>CAZSXX010000249.1:0-7082 GCA_964611245.1 uncultured Verrucomicrobiota bacterium
AAAAAGTGGTGGCTGGGGGCGGAATCGAACCGCCGATTCCATCCGCAATCAATTCCCAAGCTCTTGGAATTGAGGAATTTACGGCATAAAGCACTGCATCTGAACGATTTACGGCATGTTCAAGGAAACCAAGGAAACCAAAAGAACTTGACGAGGGTGTTATGACTTTGTTATGACTTTGGACCATGGCGAGCATTCAACGACTGCCCCGGAGCCGATTCTGGTATGCGTGTTACCGGGACGCCCACGGGAAACAGCACCTTGTTTCAACCAAGATTGAACACGCCCCGGACGGCGCCACGGCTTTGGACCGGGGCACCTTGGCCGCAGCGAACCGCCGGAACGCCGTCGAATGGGCGAACCGGATTGAGGAGGAGGAGCGGGGCAACGCCGCCGAGGCGCAACTGCGCAAGACCCTGAACGACCTTTCCCAACGGGTGAACAAACGGCGCCTCGACTTCGCGGAAACGGAATCCTACCTGAGAAAGTGGCTTGAGACGGTCAAGGCGACCCGCTCACCGGCAACGCATATCCGATATTCCGGCGCGGTGGAGGGTTTCCTTGCGTCCCTTGGCCCAAAGGCGCGGGCCACCTTGGCCGACATCAGCCCGCAGGACGTGCAACGCTTCGTTCAGGCGCGGCTCGCCTCAGGAAAGAATCCAACGACCGTTGACACCGATGTTACCGCGATAAACCGCCCTTTCTCCCTCGCGCTCAAGCAAGGGCTGATACTTACAAACCCGGTCCAGTGCGGGGAATCGCCATTCGGCGAACAGGAAAGCAAGTATCCATTCAGCCCTGAGCAAATTGACAAGATATTCGGGGCAATCTCTGGCGAGTGGCGAACGGCGGCAATGTTGGCCCTGTATCTGGGCGCACGCTTGGGGGATTGCACGCAATTCAAATCCGATGCGGTGGACTTTGAAAAACGCACCGTCACTTTCCGGCCGCAAAAGACCAGCCGCAAAAAGCGCACGCTGGTTTTGCCCCTGCACCCATCCCTTGAGGCGCATTTGCAGGACGTGCCGGGGGCCGATGAGCCGGGCAACTTTCTTTGCCCCACGCTCGCCAAGGCCAAGATTGGAGGGCGCCGGGGATTAAGTCGGCAGTTTCAGGACATCATCGAAAAGGCCGGGGTGGCGCAAGAATGGGTGGAGCCGGGCAAGGCAGGGGGCCGACGCTTTGGCCGGTTCGGTTTCCATTCCTTCCGCCATTCGTTCACGTCCTGCCTGACAAATTCCGGCGTTGCCCAGGACGTGCGGAAGCTGATGACCGGGCACACCGACGACAAATCACACTCGAAATACACCCACGCCACCGTGGAAACAATGCGGGCCGCTCTCGCCAACCTTCCAAAATTGAAATGAAAACGCCAACGACCTTTGAACTCGCCCAAATCGCCGCCGCCCTTTCTGTTTCAGGCAAGGGAAAATCGAACCAAGCCCTTGCGACCGCCGCCCTTGACCTTTGGTTCGCAGCCGAAAAAGTGGGCGAAACGCTCGTTGCGCAGGAAAGGGAATTGAGCGCGGGCCTGTTCACGCTCACGCAAAGCGAATGGAACGCAATAATTGCGGCTTACGCTGGCGACAAGGAACTGATTCGGGAGCGCGTGTTGACAAGGCACGTGCCCACGGCGGATGCGTTGCGGGCCATCTTTCCAGCCAAAAACGAATCGGCGAAAACCCGCGCCAAAAAGTTGAAAGACCTTTGCAAATTCGCGCAAAAAAGCGGGATGGTTGACGCTTGGAAGGCGCACCTTGACGCGCTGGAATTCACGCCTGATGAAATCGCTTGGTTGCTCTCCGCAGAGACGTGGCCGGGATACGTCTGCCGCTTTCTGGCCCATGCGCGGCAAGAGCAAATCTCCGCAATACGGCGCGAGAGCGCGGAAAAATAGGTCAATTTTTTTTTGCTAAATAATTTCATCGGTTTGCTCCTTTAGTTCCACGGTTTGCTTTCCAAAAAACCCGCTTTGCTCGCCACGCAATGCGGTTTGCTCGCCTTAAACCACCGCGCCCGTTTTTCCCAAAAAACAGCCCTTACGGTTTGCGCTATCGAATGAAAACGATAGCGATTGACCTACCGGAAGCCGCCCTTGAGGCGAGCTATCCAAACCGATACACGGCCATTCCCGTAAACGGGGAAGTTTGCGCCGTAACAGGACTGAAACACGCCAAGCTCTACACCCTTTTAAGCAGGGGTGGCGCGGCGTTCGGAAAGGTTCGCGTGGCGAATCTGAGGGAGAGCGGAACCAAGCGGGGCAAGACCCTGTTTCACGTTGGCGACATGTTGCGCTACCTCGACGCCAAGGCCACCGAGAACATGATGCAGGAGGCCGCGTGAACCTCCCCGAGCTTCACCTCGACAAAAGCAGCTCCTGGCGCGGCTTGATCTTCAAACGCAACGGCCTGCCCGTGGACCTCGAAACGGCCCTGCTCGAAGGCTTCGTTGTCTCGAAGGAGGACGCGAACTGCGTTTGCCAGTTGGTAAAAAACATCGTTGACGCCCGCGACCTGCACGCCCGGTGAAAAAAAAGGCGAGCCCGTCACGGCCCGCCAAAACCAACTGAAGATGAAAAGAATTTTCCTCAAACCGGCGTCCGCGTCAAGAGCCGTCAACATCAAGCGCGTTTGCCGCGACGATCCGAAGGCTTTCCTTGAGACTTGGAAGGGAGGCGCGAAGTGAAACGCCAACCCGTTGACCTCCACCCCGTTGACCCCGCGCTCATTTCATGCGCCGCACGGATCCGTGAAATGGAGAATTTCCCGGGACGGAAACCGAAATTACCGCGGCAAAGTTGGAAACGCATCGGCGAAGTCCTGCCGCGAGTTTTGGACCGCATCGAAAGGGGGAACCGATGAGCCGCATTCAATTTCCAAACGAGAAAAAGACGCCGTGCAACCTCGAGGCGGAGATTAACCTGCTCGCCTGCATTCTTGGCAACGCGATGGGTGACGACTCCGGGATCCCGGAAACGCTCACCGAATTGCGGCAGGCGCATCCTGACATCGACGCCTATTTCTACGATCAGATGCATCAGGACATCTTCCGCGCCGTCGAAAAACTGGTAGGCGCCGGGAAGCGCGTCGAATTGCTGGCGTTGGACGATGAGCTTGGGAACAAGCCGGATGTTCGCGCTTTTGTGTTTGGCCTCACGACCAAAGGACTTCCCCCATCGATGGCCGGACACTTCGCGGAAATGCTCAGGCCATACCACGAACGCCGACGCGCTATCGAACGTGCGGCAGCCTTGGACCGCGCCGCACGCTCCGGAGATGAGGCGGGGATGGCGGATGCGGTCGCAACATTTCAGGCCACCCGAGAGGCCGCCCCATTCGTGATCCTGCCATCCGGCGACGTCACGATCACCCAAGCCGCGAATGAACTGTTTGGGCTCATCGCCCCATCCAAGAAAATGTTCATGCGAGGCGGGGCCGTTATGACGTTGGCCGTCCGGGATGATGGGCTCCAGGCGCTCGACGTCCTGCGGCCTGCGGGCGCCCGTTCATTCTTCGAGAACTTCGCCCGACTCCTTGTGCATCGCGTCGGTGCCAATGGCGAATCCGTTTTGAAGCCCACGATCTGCGCGGAGGAAATGGCCAGCGCCCTGCTCCATTCCGAACCCGCCGCAACGCTCTTGCCCCGAGTCAAAGGCTTGTCAAACGCCCCTGTTATCAGGGAATTGGAGGGCCAACTTTCCGTCGCGGTCCCGGGTTTTGACGACACCACCGGCCTGCTGATCACCGGGGGAAGTTTGCCGCCCAACATTGATCCAACCGATGCCGCCATCATGCTGCTGGACCTGTTCGCCGAGTTTGACTTCCAAACACCGGGCGACCGGGCGCGGGCCGTCGCCAGCTTGATCAGCCCAGCCCTGAAGATGGGCGGGCACCTGCGCGGGCGCGTGCCTGCTGACGTGGCGGAAGCCGATCAATCGCAATCGGGCAAGACCTACCGCCAGAAGCTCATTGCCGCCATCTATAATGAAAGGGTGTCCCTTGTGACCTGCCGCGCCGGGGGCGTCGGCTCCATCGATGAGACGTTGAACGCGCAACTGGTGGCGGGTAGGCCGTTCATTCAATTCGACAATTTCAGGGGCCGCTTCGAGAGCGCACACTTGGAAGCATTCTTGACGGCGGAAGGCTCCTTTAGCTGCCGCGTCCCGTATCGCGGGGAGATCACGGTGGCGCCGGAAAACTTTTTCATTTTCCTGACCTCCAACGGCGTCGATACCACCCGCGACCTCGCCAACCGATCCAACATCATCAGGATCAGAAAGCGGAAGCCGGGACTTCGTTTCAAGGAATATCCAGAGGGCGACCTCTTGGCCCACGTGCGGAAAAACCAGAGCCGATACTTAGGCGCCATCTTCGCGGTGATCAGGCGATGGTATGAAGCCGGGAAACCCCGGACAAACGAAACACGCCACGATTACCGCGAATGGGTCCAGATCACCGACTGGATATCCCAGGAGCTTTTCGGAACCCCGCCCATAATGGACGGGCACTTGGAGGCGCAGGAACGGGTGAGCAACCCGGCTTTGGTATGGCTTCGGGCCATCATCCTCGCCGCCATCGAAGCCAACCAGTCGAACATCGAATTGACCGCAACGGAGATCGTGGAGCTTTGCGAGGGCGCCAACATCCAACTGCCGGGACACCGGGGCGACGTCGATCCGGACCGCGCAAAGAAGATCGTGGGCGGCATCATGGCCAAGCTCTTTAAGGACGGCGAGACGATCCAAATCGATGGCTTCACCGTCACCAGAAGCGAGCGTTATCTCTCAAGGGAAACCCATCGTGGAATGTTGAAAAGCAAGTGTTACACGATCCAAAAACCATGAAAGATGTACACCTAGTACACCATGTACACCAAGGGGGGAAACTTTCTGGAAAGTACCGGTATTTTTCAGAAGTTTGTAGGGGTTGGTGTACATGGTGTACATGGGCTTTTGCCACGTGCCTGCTATCGCCGCGCCAGTGCGCTCCTTTTCAACATCCAGAGCATCCACAGTCCCGGGAAAACAAAGCCGCGCCACGGTGCCACGGGCGCACGCAAAAGGGCATTCGTGGGGGCGTGGGGGGGTATGGGACCCCTCCCCCAGACAGGAAACCCCGCTGGGTCCGCTCTCTTGGCGTTCTTATTCATGAGAGCATTTTTGAAAAAAGCGCACGCTAAATTTATGAGGCAGAAAAAAACCAAACCATCAAAACGGGGCCGAGGCCGTCCAAGGTCCAACCCTCTCGACGTCGGGCCGATAGTTTCCGGCGTGGCCAACGCGGCAAAGGCTGCGGGGATCCCCGTCTCTGATGCATGGTGGCTTAAGGACCATGGCTCCGGCGCGTTCAGATGGGGAAGAATTCACGTTTCGGAATTGCTCGAGGATTGGCGCCGCTGCTTTTCCGATGAATAGACCCCTTTCAACGCAAGACCTCGAGGCCGTTCTATCCGGCCACCGGGACGCCTTGCATGCGCGATGCGTTGCGCTCTTGGTCCTGCGTGGCGGCCTGGACTTCCGAACGGCTCTGAGGAAATACGGCATCGCACGATCCACCTTGTATTCCGCGAAATGCTCGCTTGAGAGCGATTTTATCGGACGCTCTGATCATCAAGAAAAGGATACAAACCCCAATGTTTCGCAACATTCCGAAAGCGACGCCAAGTTTTTATCGGACTACGAAAGCCTGCTTTCAAAAGCAGAGTATTTTTAGCCATGGAAACAAAAGGGACTGAACCGAAAGTGACGACCGCCGAGTTTTTCACGGCGCAACCCGTGAAGCCGCAAGTTGTGAAAGTTGACGACGCGGGCGACCGCGAACTGGCGAACCCCGGACAAGACCCGTCGTTGGGCTGGCGAGACAACGCCGAGGTGCGATTCGAGCAGATTCTCCGGGAGAAGGCGCAAGCGGAGAAGGATGAACTTTTGCGGGCGCGGGGGGTGACACCCGGCAAGGTTCGACCGTTCGAGGAATTTGACCAAGTCCCGATTACCTTTGAATTTTTGGCGAGCATCTGGGCGCGGACCAAAACCACAGCCGCAACGAAGCCGGAACGCGACACGCTGAAAGCCGCGCTTGTTGAGACGACCCGGCTGCGGGAGGTGCAACGGGGCTATGGGAATGATCGTGAGCGCGAATTCCTGGACCGGGCGCGGGCCACCCGAAAAGCTGAGATACTGGCCGGGAACCCAAACCCGAAGCCGCTCCCCACTTACGAGGAGATTTACGACATTTTGAAAGACGCACGGGCCGAGATTGAGGGGCAGATTCGTGCCGAGAACCTCAAGGTTGTGCCGCTGCTGGAAGCCATCCGGGGGCGCCTATTGGGAGCCGCTGAAAAATTGGCCGATCAAATTCAAGGCGACGAAATTCTGGCGCACGAAGCGAATGACGGCAAATTTGGTTGGCCTTACGTGCCGTCGCAAACCGTCGTTACCTTGCGTCAACTTCCATGGCGCCACGCGAAGATTCATCCGGGGGGATTTCACTTGAACCTCGAGCTTGAAAAGCTGGGGGTCCGTCTGTGACCTCCCGAGAGCAAGAGGCTTTTGCGCGGTGGCTGTGCCATCGGGCACTGTTCGCGCCGGACGAAGTGACGCGCAGGGACTTTGCGGCCAAGGCGCGGATGCTCGCCATCATTTCCAAACGTCCGGAATTGGAAAGCATCCTTCCCCGGATAACAAGGCATCCTGAAGCCTACGAATTCTTGGGCCGCCTCTCGAAATGAGCTTCACCTACGAAAGGCCGGACCTTTTTTTATCCGGACCGATTGACCTCGACAACGCCGGGACCGATGCGTTGTTGCGCCGGATTGGAGATGACCGCGACCTAAACCTGTTTGTCGATTCGGAGGGCGGAAACGCGGTTCCGGCTTTCAAAATTCACAACGCGTTGAAGGGCCGGACCCGTCATTGCGAGATCGTCGGGCGATGCCACTCCGCCGCCGTCATCGTCGCGTTGGCGGCAGACACAATTGAGATTCGCACGGGCGCAAAAATGATGACGCATCGGTCAAGCACTTGCGTTTTGGGGAATGTCGATGACCTGGAATTCGAGGCCAGACATTTGGCGGAGATTGACGCG
>CAZSXX010000250.1:0-7062 GCA_964611245.1 uncultured Verrucomicrobiota bacterium
GGCATTTCCCGGAAAATCGAGAACCAGGACGAACGCCAGCGGTTGAAGAAAATCCTGCGCGGCCTGAGCATCCCCGATGGCATGGGCGTGATCATCCGCACCGTCGGCGAAGGCCAGCAGGCGCGCTATTTCATCCGCGACCTCGCCCTGCTGCTCGAGGAATGGACACAAATCCAGGAGCGCATCAACAAGCAGCCCACCGCCACCTGCGTGTTCCAGGAACCCGACCTGATCGAGCGCACCGTGCGCGATTTCCTCACCGAGGACGTGGAGCGCATCGTCATCGACAACCACCGCGAGTACGAGCGCATCCGCACCATGATCGGCCGCATTTCCAAGCGTTCCATCATCAAAGTGAAGCTTTACAGCGAATCACAGCCCGTTTTCGACCGGTTCAACATCACCCGCCAGTTGGAGAACGCCTTCACCCGCCAGGTCCACTTGAAGAGCGGCGGCTACATCGTCATCGACGAAACGGAGGCCCTGGTTGCCATCGACGTCAACACCGGCCGGCACAAAGGCGGGCGGGACCAGGATTCAACCATCGTCAAAGTCAACCTCGAGGCCGCCGAGGAAATCGCCCGCCAACTGCGCTTGCGCAACATGGGCGGCTTGATTGTCCTCGATTTCATCGACATGCGTTCGCGCCGCGACCAGCAATCCGTCTACAACAAGCTGCGCGAGGGGCTCCGCCGCGACAAGGCCAAGACCCACATCCTCCCCATTTCCCAGCTCGGCCTGATGGAAATGACCCGCCAGCGGCATTCCGAAAGCGTCCGCGCCTCCGTCTATGACGACTGCCCCTACTGCAAAGGACGCGGCAAGGTGAAGAGCAATCTGACCATGAGCGTGGAGATTCAGCGCAAGCTCGGCGAAATCCTAAAGAAACGCACGCGCGACGAGTCCGATTTCCAGCTCCGCATCGTCGTCAACCCCACCGTGCTCGAACGGCTGCGCACGGAGGACGAGAAGCTGCTCATCGAAATGGAGAAGCGGTATTTCGGGAAGCTCTCCTTCCGCGCGGACCCCGCGTTCCACGCCGAGCAATTCAAAATCGTCAATGTGGCCAACAACGAGGAGTTGGCGAGCATCGGTTCCTGATCCGATCCCAATGTCCTGCGCGGCCGCCCGGACCTTCCGGGCGGCCCTTTTTCCGCCCGCGCGGAGCCAAGCCCCTCGCCGCTCAAGGAATTTTGACGCGCAGGAATTCGCGCTGGCCCGAGGTCGGCCGACGAATGGTGAGGACCGTTTCGGTTGTCTCGTTCGTCGAAACCGCCGTCCAGTTGGTTAGGTCAGGAGAGACTTCGAGAATGACCCTGCCGGCGGGCGGCAACTGTTCGATCCGCGCCGTCAGGCCAGTGGTGTCCTGGACGATGTCCCGAATGCGCGGCACGGACGGCGCCACAGGGGTGATCTCCAATTCATCGACCCACCCAGCGTCGCTCCCTCGGCTCAGGTTCGCGTCTTTGAGGTACTTCCACCGCAGCACGTGGTCGCCTTCGGGAACGCTCACGGTTTCCCGGCGCCACGCCACCTCCCCGGAGATGCTGAGCGAGGTCGAGCCATCAACCTCAAAGGTCAACAGGTCGTACCGTTCCTCCGATGACACCCGCCACCAGAACGAGACCGTCGCCGGTCCGGCCAGCGGGGTTTCGATCCATGTGGCCTGCTTGTGGGAGATGCTCCCCGTCGCGGCGGCGTGCTTGCCATCGTGCGACGTGACCGGCTGCGCTTTCCATGGCGAATCCCCACCGCCCCGGAACGGCCGCAACGGCTGGTCCAGCGCATCGGCGATGCTCAATGTGACAAGATTGAGCGGGGCGACAAGGCTCTGGGCGGAGCCAAACTCGTTGCTCAACGCCACATGGTAACTCCCGCCGTCCGTGCTGAGCACGTTGGAAATCGTCAGCCGGGGTGTGTTTATCCCCGCCAGCCCCGCGCGCGGGGAAAGCGGGACATTGTCCTTGAACCATTGAAAGGTGACCGGATCCGTGCCGACATACCCGACATCGAACGCCGCCGAGCCCCCCAGGCTGACCGATTGCTGAACCGGATCCTGCGTGATCCCAGGCGGGAGTTCGGTCGACACTTGATAGACCACTTCGTCGACCCATCCCGCGTCCTCCCCTTCGGCGAAGCTGGAATCCTTCGAGTACGTCCACCGCACCTCATGGACGCCATTGGGTATCAGGATGGTGTTTTTCGTCCATCCCGCTTCGCCGGAGACCTTTTCAACCTCGCTGCCGTCGAGGAAGAACGTGAGAAAATCGAAATCAACCTCCGAGGAGACCTTCCACCAATAGGAGAGGGAGCCAGGCCCGATGAGAGTCGTTTTGACCGAAGTTTCCTTCCCATGGCCAATCGTCCCCGACTGGGCCGCGTCAATCCCGTCGTGCGTGGTGTCCTGCTGTCCGCGCCAACGCACGGGCCCCTCGACCGCCCATGAAACCCCGGGCAGGTCGAGAGCCTCATCCAAGGGCACGCTACGCAGCACCGTCAGGACCGCGCTGTTGGCCACCGCCGACCCGAATGGATTCGAAACGCGCACGGAATACGTTCCCGCGTCCGACAGTTGCGCGTTCATGATCGTGAGCGTCGCGTTGGTTTCAGCCGGGAGGTCCACCGGTTGGTTGGCGGCCGAAAATTTTCGCCACTGGTAACCCAGCGGGGTGGAGCCGCCGGCGTCCACGTGGAACCTGGCGGTTTCGCCGACGTCGGCCACCGCCGCCACCGGCGAGAAATTGATCAATGGCGGCCGGTCCCCCACGCTGAACGTCACCTCATCCACCCACGCGCGATCCGCTCCGCCGATGGCGCTGGAATCCTTTTTGTAAACCCAGCGGATCGTGTGCGAGCCGGCGCCCACCTCGTATGACCGTTGTTCCCAGCCCGTTTCGCCCGAAATGCTGGCCAGCTCCGTGCCGCCGCTCAGAATTTTGAGGAAGTCGTAGTCTTGCTCCGAAGACACTTTCCACCAGAACGAGATGGCTCCGGGCCCCTCCACGGTGGTTTCGAAAAACGCCTCCTCGTTGTTCGCCAACGCCGGGGTCGACGCGGCATCCTCTTGGTCGTGGCTGACGCTCCGCTGGCCGAACCATCCCGGGGCCGAGGTGGTCCATGTGAGGGTCGCATTGTCGAGGGCGATATCCAACGGAATCACGGGCGCGGCGTTGATGTTCACCTGAATGTCCAGGTACGCGTCCACCCCGGACCCTCCGCGCGCGATCGGCGTGATCTCCACTCCATTGTCCAAGTCGCGCAGGGATTGGTCCAAACCAAACGGCGCGTCCGCCATGGTTGAAGTCGAGTAATTCGCGTCCAGAAGCCGGCTGCCCGACGACGATCCGGATTCATTTCCCCATTGAATGATCGCGCCGTTCGCGGTCGAAGGGTAGCGGGAGGTGAACAGTTGGCGGAAATCCACCCAATAATCCTCCAGTTCACCTCCCGCGACCAACCCCACCGGCACCCGGATGCCGTACTTGCGCCCCGTCAAAAGCGAGTTCTGGTCGAACGCGTGAATCCGGTACGCCCCGGTCGCGGTCGCGGTGTGGATGTCATCGACCGTCAACCAACCCAACAGCCGCTTGAAATTGGAGCTGAAATGGTTCTCCGGAAAATTTGCCGAGCGGCCCATCACGTCGAATAGGTTTCCGTACTCGTCATGCGTTCCATTCGGGTCGATGGAGGACGTGTTGGCCAGCCAGGAATTCGCGTGCCAAAGGCCCAGGTTGTGCCCCAGTTCGTGCGCCACGGTGCCACCCGGAAACGAACCTTGAATCCACGCGCCCTTCAGCCCCACATACCCCTGGCCAGCCCACGGAAAGCCAACTTCGGTGAAGGCCACCACGTCGAAATCAAAGTCGTTGGCGTCATATCCGGCCGTCCGGGCCGCCGCCCGGGCGTGGCTCAACAATGTCGTGTCGCCGCTTCCGCTGTCGCGGTACGTCACACTTGTTTGGGGCATCCTCAAGACGGGTGTGATCACCGTCGACACAATCGACAGTTGCCCATACGAATTCTCGTTCAAAAACTTGGTCACAGCCCTCATCGTGCTGGTGGCGCCGCTTTCGGTGATCGGCCCCCCGGGCAGGTTCGAAAAATCGACAAGCATCACCAGAATCGTCCGTGGCCCTTCGCTGGAGTTGGGTTGGAACGCGGCGGTCTCGTGGGCGTTGACGCTTTCCGCCGCGGCCGCGATATGCCCGCCGCGGCAAAGCCAATACACTCGGTCGCCGCTTTCGGCCGCCAGCGCCCCCGGTTTGGTCGGAGCGATTTTTTCTTTCGACACCACGCAGGCGTCGGCCGCCAGCGGTTTGTTCTCGGGAATCGATTCACCCGGTTCAAACACGCGCAGGGGGCTTTCATTGACCGCAAGTTTGTTTTCGAGGGCAACCCCGTGCAGGGAAATGTTCTGCGCGGACTTCTGTTTCAGCCGGTCGCCAAAGACGAACGCCTCGTAGGTCTCTCCGGCGATGACCGCCCGGCGCACGATCGGCGCCGTTGACCGGGCCTCAGTGCGGCCCAAGGCCAGCAGGTCTCCTTTGCCGGAGATCCGCCGCTCGACGAACGCGGTGACGGTGGACGGAAGTTGTGCCCTGAGGACAGCGGGCAGGGTGAGGTCAAGGGCCGCTTTCGGCTGCGTTTCGATCAATTTCCTGAACACCGCGCGGCGCGTCCGGGCGAGGATGACTCCCTGCTCCTCAAGTTGTTTTTTCTCCGCCGCCGTCGCGGCGACGTATTTCCCCGCCCAGGATGAAAACGCGGCCAGCGCCGGGTCTTTTTCTTTCCCCCAGCGATCCGCGAAACGAAACCGGTCCAAGTCGGCCCTGTTTCCTGAACTCTCAGGCGCGGCGGGTGGCAGGACAGAAGGCTTGGGCAATTGGGCTCTGGCATCCAGACGTCCCGGCGAGGGGACGAGCGCGACCTGCGTGGATTGGCGCAACCAAACGGCTGCGATCGCAACGAACAGGACCGTGATGATGAGGGTGGTGCGCGGCCGCAATGGCATTCAGGGCGCGGTCGGCGCATCAATCCTTTGCCCGGGACAATTCATCCCGCCACAGACGCCAATTCCCGCTCGCAAAGCATTAGCACACTTGGCGCCACTTTGCGAGGCGGTTTCCCGCGGCCGGATCACTCCGCGATTCCGGCCAAATCCGGCGTCACGCGGGGCCGGGTTGCCGCATCTTCGGCGCACGGCGTCCCGGCCTGGGCGATCCCTGTCGGGACACTGGAGGATTTTGGGACGCCGTGGACCAATCGCAGGCTCGTCTTCGTGGCCCCGCGCACAAGATTCGTGGGGTCCAATCGCGCCGCAATGACCGCCCCATCGGCAAATCAGCCCGCCAGTTTGTCGAATTCCTGGTCAGTGAGCGCCAGCATCGTTTCCGACCGGACGTTTCCCTGTGACGACAGGTCGGCCAGGAGCCGCAACGCCTTGGACTCGTTTTCAGCGCTGATGATGAGCACGCCGTCCAGCGATCCGAGCGTCCAGTATTGACCTTCCACCTTGACTCCGGCTTTCTCCGCGGCGCGGTCGAAGGCATGGGCGCGGTTGGTCGATTTCTTGATGTCTTTCGCTCCCTTGTCCGTGAATTTGAGCAGGCTGATGTATCGTGGCATAATGATGATTGGGGTTAAGGTTCCCCAAACTCTGGCCTCACGGAACGAGCGCTGACTCACCCAAAGTTGTTGAAAGAAGGCTATGAATTGGCTGGTTACCCGGCCTTCGACTGTGTTTTGCCCGCCGGATCTGTTGTCGCGGAGGCTGGGTTTTGCTTGCCGAGTTGCTTGCTGCGGAGCCACAGAAAAATCACCGGCGTGACAATGAGGATGTGCAGCAGGCTTGAGATCATCCCGCCGATGACCGGAGTGGCCAGCGGTTTCATGACCTCGGCCCCTTGCCGATGGCTCCACATGATCGGCAACAGGCTCGCGACGATGGTGGCGACGGTCATGACTTTCGGGCGCAACCGCAGCCGCGCCCCATCCTTGATGGCTTGGACCAAGTCCTGTGCGTTGAAAGCGGAGCCCCGCTCCGCCATCCGTTTTTTCACCATTTCCTCCAAGTACACGACCATCACAATGCCCGTCTGGACAGCGGTGCCGAACAGGGCGATATAGCCCACCCACACGGCGCCATTGAAGTTGTAGCCAAGCGCCTTTTGCAGGAATACGCCCCCGCTGAGCGCGAACGGCACGGCCAGCATGACATGCGCGGCCTCCAGCGCGCTGCGGTAAACGATGAAAAGCAGCATGAAGATGATCAGGAACACCGCCGGAAACACGATCTGCATGGTCTTCACAAATCGGCGCTGGTTCTCGTATTCGCCCGTCAGCCGCCACGTCATCGTCCCCCAGTCCACTTTCCCCAGCGCCTCCTCGACCTCGGCGACGAAGCCGCCCAGGTCGCGGTCCTCCACATTGGCCTGGACGAACGACCGAAGCCGCCCATTTTCGCTCGCGATTTCATTGGCCCCAAGCTCACGCGTGATCTGCGCGACCATCGCCAGCGGGACGTGGGCCGGGCCATTGCTCCCGCCAGCCATGGCCCCGGGCGCGGCGATCAGGATCCGCCCAATTTTTTCGATGTCATCCCGCTCCCCCCGCTCCAGGCGCACCTGGATCGGGAAGCGCTCCCGGCCCTCGATTGCCACGCTGACGTTCCGCCCCCCGACCGCCACTTCGACGGCGTCCAGCGCCGCGCTGGCCGTCAACCCGTACCGCGCCAGCGCATGCCGGTCCACTTTGACGTTCAAATAAGGCTTCCCTTGGACGCGTGAGGGAGACACCCCGGCCGCTCCGGGAATTCGTTTGATGATCGACTCCACCTCGAAGGCTTTCTCCTGGATCGCGTCCAGGTTGTCCCCGTAAATCTTGATGCCAACCTGGGCGCGGATTCCCGTGTAAAGCATCAGGATCCGGTTCTCGATCGGCTGGAGGAACGCGGGCACGTAGCCAGGCACCAGCTTCATTTTCTCGGTCAACTCGGCTTTCAGTTTGGTCAGGGTCATCCCCTCGCGCCATTCCGGGTTCCGGATCACGCGTGGAATTTTGATG